>JBIKII010000129.1:0-9707 GCA_044361705.1 Caulobacter sp. | reverse complement strand
CATCGTCAACGGCGACATCATCGACGGCGCTACGGCCGCCGCCGCGCTCGCGCAGTCCGGCGCCGACGGCGTCATGGTCGGCCGCGGCATTGTCGGTCGGCCCTGGATCGCCCGCGCCATCGAGGCGGAGCTGGACGGACGGCCGCACGAGGCCGAGCCTGACATGAACGACCGTCTCGTGATCGCCATCGACCATTTCCGCGACAGCATGGCCTTCTATGGCGAGCGCCTGGGCCTGCGCATGTTCCGCAAGCACCTGGCCGCCTACATCGAGGCCGCACCCTGGCCGGCCGAGGCGCAGGTTCGCCGCGAGGCCCGGGCCCGGCTCTGCAGCCTGGACGATCCAGCAGCCGTGGAGGCCGGCCTGACGGCCCTCTGGTCCCATTCCGCCCAGAGGATCGCCGCATGAACGGCCGCCCCTATCCCACGGGCGGGGCGCGGGCCGCCGACCTGAAGTCGGCCGCCTTCGACCAGAGCCCGGAACCGGCGCTGCTGATCGACGGCGACGGCGCCCTCTCGGCCGCCAACGAAGCCGCCGAAGCGCTGTTCGGCCAGGGCCTGGGCCTGCTGTCGCGGGGCCGTGTCACCGGCGCGCTGCCGCCGGGCTCCCCGCTGGTGGCGCTGATCGCCCGCGCGCTGGACGAGGGTGTGCGGGTGCGCGAGCACGCCGTCGAAATCGCGCTGTTCGGTCACCCCGCTTTCGAGGCGGACTGCGCCGCCACGCCGCTGGGCGATGACGCCGTGCTGCTGACCCTGCATGTGCGCGGGGGAGGGCTCGGCGCCGAACGGGGCGGCGACCCGGCGGGCCTGCGCTCGGTCGTGGGCCTTGGGCGGATGCTGGCCCATGAGATCAAGAACCCGCTGGCCGGCATTCGCGGCGCCGCCCAGCTGCTGAAGACCGGCGCGGCGGCGGAGGACCAGCCGCTGGCCCAGTTGATCGTCGACGAGACCGAGCGGATCCGCCGGCTGGTCGACCGCATGGAAGCCTTCAGCGACGACGCCCCGCCCGAGCGCGAGGCGGTCAACATCCACAAGGTTCTGGATCGCGTCCGGGCGCTGGTCGCCAACGGCGTCGCCGACGGCCTGCAGCTGAAGGAGCGCTATGATCCTTCGCTGCCGCCGACCTGGGGGAACGAGGATCAGCTGATCCAGATCTTCCTGAACCTGGTCAAGAACGCCGCCGAGGCCGCGCATGGTCGCGGAGACGGACGCGGCGCCATCACCGTTTCGACCGCCTGGCGTCCCGGCGTCCGGGTACGGGGGAGCGACGGCCAGGTGCTCAAGGGCGCGCCGCTGGAGGTCCGGATCCAGGACAATGGTCCCGGCGTCCCGGCCCACATGCGCGACCATCTGTTCCAGCCGTTCGTGACCTCCAAGGCGTCGGGCGCCGGGCTGGGCCTGGCCCTCTGCGCCAAGCTCGTCACCGGGCACGGCGGACTGATCGACTTCGAATCCGAGCCGGGCCGGACCGTATTCCGCGTCCTCCTGCCCGTAGCCACAATCGAGAGCGCCGAATGAACGCCGCCGCCAATGCGTCCAAGAAGATCCTGATCGCCGATGACGACAGCTCGATCCGGCTGGTGCTCAGCCAGGCGTTCACGCGCCTGGGCTACCAGGTCCGGGCCACGGGCAACGCCTCGACCCTGCTGAAGTGGGCCGAGGAGGGCGAGGGCGACCTGATCCTCACCGACGTGATGATGCCGGACGAGAACGTGTTCAACGTGCTGCCCCGTATCCGCAAGGAACGGCCCAAGCTGCCGATCATTGTGATGAGCGCCCAGAACACCCTGCTGACGGCGGTCAACGCCGCCGACGCCGGCGCGTTCGAGTACATCTCCAAGCCCTTCGACCTGGACGACATCACCGCCGCCGCGCGCCGCGCCCTGTCGCGTCCCGCCGACAGCGAGGCGGCCAAGGCGCAGGCCCGGGCGATGAAGGACGAGCGCCTGCCGCTGATCGGCCGCTCGGCGGCGATGCAGGAGGTCTACCGCACGGTGGCCCGTCTGGTCGGGGCCGACCTCACCGTGCTGATCCTTGGCGAGAGCGGCACCGGCAAGGAGCTGGTCGCCCGGGCGCTGCACGACCTGGGCCGTCGCCGCGACGGCCGGTTCGTGGTCATCAACCTGGCCGCCGTGCCGCGCGAGCGGGTCGAGACCGAGCTGTTCGGCCGCGGGGACGGCGATCTCGGCAAGCTGGTCGAGGCCGATGGCGGCACGCTGTTCCTCGACGAGATCGGCGACATGCCGCTGGACGCCCAGAGCCGCCTGCTGCGGGTCATCGACGGGGCCGAGCCGGCGATCAATCCCAAGACCAGCCGCCCGCCCAATGTCCGCATCATCGCCGCGACCAATCGTGACCTGCGCGGCCTGATCCAGCAGGGGCTGTTCCGCGAGGACCTGTTCTTCCGGCTCAACGTCGCGCCGGTGCGTCTGCCGCCGCTGCGGGACCGGGTCGAGGACATCCCCGATCTCGCCCGCTCCTTCCTGCTCCGCGCCGCCCGTGAGGGGTTGCCGTCCAAGACCATCGATCAGTCGGCGCTGGACCGGATGAAGACCCATGACTGGCCGGGCAACGTGCGCGAGCTCGAGAACCTCGTCCGCCGCGTCTGCGCCCTCTACGGCGAGGAGCTGATCACCGCCCGCATCGTCGAACGGGAGCTGCAGGATCATGCGCCGGTGGTCGGCGAGAGCGGTCCGCTGACCCTTTCCCAGCTCGTCGAGCGGCATCTGGCCGCCCATTTCGCCGACCAGCCGGACGGCGTCCCCGCCGCCGGGCTCTATGACCGCGTGCTGGAGGAGGTCGAGCGGCCGCTGATCCAGCTGACCCTGTCGGCGACGCGCGGCAACCAGGTGCGGGCGGCCGAGATCCTCGGCCTCAATCGCAATACCTTGCGCAAGAAGATCCAGGACCTCGGCGTGGAGATGGTGCGCGGCAAACGCTGACACTGTTCGGCCACATCCCTGTTGCAGTCAGGACGCAGTTCGACCTAGGCTGCCTCGATGGTTTCACCCGCGTCACAGGACGACAGTATCGTCGACGCGCCGCTGCCGACCTGGCGGCGCGTCGTGGAGTCGCGCTACCTGCTCGGCGGCGGCTACGTTGTCGCGGTCCTGCTGACGATCACCGGCGCGCTGCTCGCCTCCCGCCCGCCGGAAGTCGGGCCCGTCGGGGCCGACGTCCAGCTGATGTTGGCCCTGCTGGGCTTCAACCTGGTCCTGATTCTGGTTCTCGCGAGCCTCGTGGCGATGCGGGTGCTGCGGCTCCTGCGCAGCCGCCACGCGGACGCCGGCGCGCGGCTGCAGCTGCGGTTCATGGCCATCTTCGGCCTCGCCACCGTTGCACCGGCCATCGTCGTGGCGCTGTTCTTCGGCGGGGTGGTGATCTCCGGCGTCGACTACTGGTTCAGCCAGAAGGTCCGCACCATCGTCGAAAACTCGGCCGGCGTGGCCCGCACCTACGTGAAGGAGCGGACCGACGACCTGGGCCAGAATGTCGTCACCGTCGGCCAGGAGCTCAACCGGGCCCGTGGCGCGCTGGACTCCTCGCCGGTCGCCTACAGCCAGTACCTGGGCCAGCTGTCGTCCGGCGCCTTCACCGCCGCCTATGTCATCGATCGCGAGAGCCGGATCATGGCCCGCGCCGAGGGCCGGGGCGCCCCCGCCTTCCTGGCCCCGCCGGCCACCAGCTTCGACTCCGCCGACGAGGGCGTCACCTCGGCCGAGACCTTCCCGTCGACGGACCTGCTGCGGGGGCTGCACCGTCTGAGCGCCTATGAGGACGCCTATCTCTACGTGGTCACGCCGGCCAGCCCGGGCATCCTCGGCCAGCTGCGTGACGCCGAGGCGCAGCTGATCACCTACCGCGAGGCAGACGACAACAAGCGGCTGCTGCAGGCCGCCTTCGCCCTCACCTATGTCGAGACCGTGCTTCTGCTGCTGGTCGGCGCGGCCTGGCTGGCCATCCCGGTCGGCAATTCCATCGCCGCGCCCGTGGCTCGCCTGGTGCAGGCCGCCGGGCGGATTTCCCAGGGCGATCTGGACGCCCGGGTCGATACGACGCGACAACCTGAAGAGATGGCGATGTTGTCGCGCGCCTTCAACAACATGACGAATGATCTTCAGGTTCAGCAGGTAGCGTTGAAGACCGCCAGCCTCGACGCCGAGACCCGCCGTATCTTCATCGAGACTGTATTGTCCGGGGTCAGCGCCGGCGTCATCGGTCTGGACGGCGCCGGGGCGGTGTCGGCCAGCAATCGCCAGGCCGCCGTGCTGCTGGGGATCGATCCCGGCGCCATGACCGGTCAGTCGCTGGAGGAGCTCGCGCCCGAGCTGGTCGCCGTCGCCGGACGCGCTGTCGAGATCAGCGCCGAGGTCGAGGAAGAGGTCGATATCGTCCGGGCCGCCGAGACGCGCCGCCTCCGCGTTCGGGCCAGCGGCGCGGCCGCCGACGGCGTGGTGCTGACCTTCGACGACATCACCCGCCTGATCACCGCCCAGCGGAACGCCGCCTGGAAGGACGTCGCCCGGCGCATCGCCCACGAGATCAAGAACCCGCTGACCCCGATCCAGCTGTCGGCGGAGCGCATCCGGCGCAAGTACCGCAAGGAGATCACCAGCGACCTGGAGACCTTCGACCGCTGCACCGACACCATCATCCGCCAGGTCGGCGATATCGGCCGGATGGTCGACGAATTCTCCGCCTTCGCCCGCATGCCGACGCCGCGCTTCGCCGAGACTGATCCGGCCGAGATGCTGCGCCAGGCGGTGTTCGCCCAGCGGGTGGCCAGCCCGGAGATGGTGGTCGAGATGGAGGAGCCGCCCCAGGGGCAGGTTCTGACCTGCGACGAGCGCATGGTCGGCCAGGCCTTGGCCAATATCCTCAAGAACGCCGCCGAGGCCGTTTCCGGACGCAACCTGGCGAACGGCGAGGGGCGCATTCAGGCGGCCCTGCGTCTCGAAGGCGAAACGCTGTCCTTCGTCGTCGAGGACAACGGGGTGGGCCTGCCGTCGCGGGATCGCGACCGGCTCACCGAACCCTATGTGACCACCCGCGAGAAGGGCACCGGCCTTGGCCTCGCGATCGTCAAGCGGATCTGCGAGGACCACGGCGGCGAGCTGGCGTTGGGGGACGCCCAGTCATTGTCCGGCGCTCGCGTCACACTGATTTTCCCAACCGCGCGTAGGACGGCCGCGCCCGAACTGAAGGAGGCGGCGCATGGCGGCTGACGTTCTGGTCGTTGATGACGAAGCGGACATCCGGGAACTGGTTTCCGGCATCCTCTCGGATGAAGGCTACGCGGTGCGAACCGCCGCCGACTCCGAACAGGCGCTGGCGGCCATTCGCGCGCGCAAGCCGACGCTGATCGTGCTCGACATCTGGATGCATGGCGGAGGCATGGACGGCCTCGAGCTGCTGGATCTGGTCAAGACCCTCGATGCCGACCTGCCGATCATCATGATCAGCGGGCACGGCAACATCGAGACGGCGGTCAACGCCATCAAGCGCGGGGCCTACGAGTTCCTCGAGAAGCCGTTCAAGTCCGACCGTCTGCTGATGGTCGTCGAACGGGCGATCGAGCAGGCCAGCCTCAAGCGTGAGAACCGCCGCCTGCGGACCCAGACCCTGACGCCCGACGGGCTGATCGGGCGGTCGGCGGCCGCACAGCAGCTTCGCCAGCTGGTCGCCAAGGTGGCGCCAGCCAACAGCCGGGTCCTCATCGCCGGTCCTGCCGGTTCGGGCAAGGAACTGGTCGCCCGGCTGATCCACGGCTCCAGCCCGCGGGCGAAGGGCGAGTTCGTGGCCATCAGCGCCGCCGGCATGGCCCCCGAGCGAATGGACCTGGAGCTGTTCGGCGCCGAAGGGGAGGGCGGCCGGCCCAGCCGCATCGGCGTGTTCGAACGCGCCCACGGCGGCACCCTCTACCTCGACGAGGTGGCGGACATGCCGCGCGAGACCCAGAGCCGCATCCTGCGGGTGCTGGTCGAGCAGCGTTTCCGGCGCGTCGACGGCGACAACGACGTCCAGGTGGACGTAAGGGTGATTTCCTCCAGCAGCCGCGACCTGCGTGAGGAAATCGCGGCCGGCAGGTTCCGCGAGGACCTGTTCCACCGGCTCAACGTCGTACCGATCCGGGTGCCGGGCCTGGCCGAGCGCCGCGACGACCTGCCCGAGCTGATCAGCTACTTCATCGACCGCATCGCCGAGGCCACGGGCCTGCCGCGCCGGCGCCTGGCCGAGGACGCGCTGGCGACGCTGCAGGTGCATGAGTGGCCCGGCAACGTCCGCCAGCTGCGCAACAACGTCGAGCGGATGATGATCCTGGCGTCGGGCGATCCGAACGAGCCGATCACGGCGGCCATGCTGCCGTCCGAGGCCCCGCCGGACTCGCAGGGCAGCGCCATCGGGACCGAGAAGATCATCGCCCTGCCGCTGCGCGAGGCGCGGGAGCTGTTCGAGCGCGAGTATCTCAACGCCCAGATCCTGCGCTTTGGCGGAAACATCTCCCGCACTGCCGCCTTCATCGGTATGGAGCGGTCAGCGCTGCACCGGAAGCTGAAGTCCCTCGGCCTCACCGGTACGCGCATCGTCGAGGACGCGGAGGACTGATGTCGCGCTGGGCTTACGTCAACGGTCGTTTCGTCCGGCACGGCGACGCGGCGGTTCACATCGAGGATCGCGGCTATCAGCTGGCGGACGGCGTCTACGAAGTCTGGGCCGTGTTCGACGGCAAGCTGGTCGACACCCTCGGCCACTTCGAGCGACTGGAGCGCAGCCTCGACGAACTGCGCATCGCCCGGCCGATGGGCCGCAAGGCGCTGGAACTGGTGCTGTGCGAGGCTGTCCGCCGCAACAAGGTCCGTTACGGCATCGTCTATCTGCAGGTCACCCGGGGTGTCGCCCGGCGCGATCATGCCTTCCCCGACCCCCAGCCGCTGCCGGCCGTGGTGATCACGGCCAAGAGTCTGGATCGTAAGGCCGCCGAAGCTCGCGCGGCCAAGGGCGTGGGCGTCATCACCCTGCCCGAGAACCGCTGGGGCCGCTGCGACATCAAGACCGTCGGCCTGCTGCCCAACGCGCTGGCCAAGCAGGCGGCCAAGGAACAGGGCTGCGCCGAGGCCTGGTTCGTCGACCCTCAGGGGCTGGTCACCGAGGGCGCTTCGTCGAACGCCTGGATCGTCGACGCCGACGGCGTGCTCCGCACCCGCGACACCACCGCAAACATCCTGCGCGGCGTCACCCGCAAGAGCGTCATCGCGCTGCTGGGCGAGCTGAACATCCGGTTCGAGGAGCGCGCCTTCACCCCGCAGGAAGCCAAATCAGCCCGTGAGGCGTTCATCACCGGAGCTGGCGCACTGGTTCTGCCGGTTGTCTCGATTGACGGCGACAGGATCGGGGACGGTGTTCCCGGTCCCGTGGCGACGCGGTTGCGGGCGCTCTACATAGAAGCCGCCCAAGCTTCGGTCATCTGACCCCCGGCGGTCCGTTCGCGGTTGCGGACGCCGTCGATAAGCGCCAAGCATTGTGGGCTTGCGTGTGTGGAGGGCCTTCTGCCCTCCGGCCAAGAACAAGAAGGGGAATCCCCATGACCGACAAGAAACAGAACCTTCAGGACACCTTCCTCAACAGCGTGCGGAAATCCAAGACGCCCCTGACCATCTTTCTCGTGAACGGTGTGAAGCTGCAGGGCGTGGTGAGCTGGTTCGACAACTTCTGTGTGCTGCTGCGCCGCGACGGCCAGTCCCAGCTGGTGTACAAGCACGCCATCTCCACAATCATGCCCGCCCAGCCGGTCCAGCTGTACGAGCCCGGTCCCGAACAAGACGATTGACCCAACTTATAGACCACGGCGTACCCGTTCAGCGGGCCCTCGTTCTCCATCCTGTCAGGTCCTGGCAACAGACCAACGTACGCAACCCCCAGGCCCGGCTTGAGGAAGCGATCGGGCTGTCCCTGGCGCTCGACCTCGAAGTGGTTGAGTCCCGGGTCGTCCCGCTGCGCGAGCGCACGCCGGCCACCCTGTTCGGCAAGGGCAAGGTCGAGGAGCTGCGCCTGCTCTGCGAGGTCGAGGAAGTCGACGTCGTGGTGGTCGACGACGCGCTCTCGCCCGTCCAGCAGCGCAATCTTGAGAAGGCCTGGAACGTCAAGGTCGTCGACCGCAGCGGCGTGATCCTGGAGATCTTTGGCCGTCGCGCCCGCACCAAGGAAGGCGTGCTGCAGGTCGAGCTGGCCCGGCTGGAGTACGAGAAGTCCCGCCTGGTCCGCACCTGGACCCACCTGGAGCGTCAGCGCGGCGGCACCGGCAACACCGGCGGCCCGGGCGAAACCCAGATCGAGCTCGACCGCCGCCAGATCGCCGACCGCATCATCCTGATGAAGCGGCAGCTCAAAGAGGTGCGACGCACGCGCGGCCTGCACCGCACCCAGCGCAAGAAGGTCCCTTATCCGACCATCGCGCTGGTCGGTTACACCAATGCCGGCAAGTCGACCCTGTTCAACCGCCTGACCGAGGCCGACGTGGTGGCCGAGGACATGCTGTTCGCCACGCTCGATCCCACCCTGCGGAACGTGAAGCTGCCCGGCGGTCGTCCGGCCATCCTGTCCGATACCGTGGGCTTCATCTCCGACCTGCCTCACGAGTTGGTCGAGGCCTTCCGCGCCACCCTGGAGGAGGTGCAGGAGGCCGATGTGGTCCTGCACGTCCGCGACATCGCCAACGTCGATACCGACGCCCAGAAGCGGGACGTCGAGACGGTGCTGAAGGAGCTGGGCGTCACCCTGGACGAGGGCCGCCGGATCATCGAGGTCTGGAACAAGGCCGACCTGCTGGAGCCAGATGACCGCGACGACGCCGAAGGGGCCGCACGCCGGTCCGGGGCGGCGCTGGTCTCGGCGGTCACCGGCGAGGGCTGCGAGGCCCTGCTGCAGCGGCTGGCGGTGCTGGTCGATGTGACGCCGGAGATCGACATCGTCCTCAGCCAGTCGGACGGCGAGGCGCTGGCCTGGCTGTACCGGCACGGCCGGGTGGTCGGTCGCCACGACGGCGAGCTGGACCTGCACCTGCGGGTCCGACTCGACGGTCAGGCGCTGGGCCGGTTCGAGCGCCTGTTCCCGGCCGCGCAGGTCGCCGAGGCCGAGGCGTGAAACGCGCGGTCATTGCCGCTATCCTGGCGGTAATGACCGCCTGCGCCCCGCCGACCGAAGCCTTCGCCGCCGACACGATCAGCTTCAACGATCTGCTGGCCCGTCCGCGCGCGGCCGCTGACGCAAGGGTCGCCTATGGACCTGGCCCGCAGCAGTTCGGCGAGTTGTGGCTGCCAACCGGGCAGGGGCCTTTCCCGGTGGTGGTGATGATCCATGGCGGCTGCTGGCAGGCGGACCTGCCCGGCACGGAGCTGATGGACTATCTGGCCGCAGATCTGCGCGATCGCGGCTACGCGGTCTGGAACCTGGAGTACCGCCGCATCGGCCATCCCGGCGGCGCCTGGCCAGGGACCTTCACCGATGTCGCGACCGGGCTGGACCATCTGCGGTCCATCGCCGGGCCGCGCGGGCTGGACCTGTCCCGTGTCGTGCTGGTCGGCCACTCGGCCGGCGGACATCTGGTCAGCTGGGCCGCAGCTCGGGCCGGACTGCCGGCGGACAGCCTGCTGTGGACCGCCGATCCGCTGCCAGTGCGCGGTGTCGTCAGTCTGGCCGGGATCAATGAC
>JBIKII010000291.1:0-2720 GCA_044361705.1 Caulobacter sp. | reverse complement strand
CCCTCGCCGCCGACCCGACGATCAACGCCTTCGTCACGGCCAACGCCGGAACGGGCAAGACCAAGACCCTGATCGACCGGGTGGCGCGGCTGCTGCTGCGCAAGGTGCGGCCCGAGGCGATTCTCTGCGTGACCTACACCCGCGCGGCGGCGGCCGAGATGCAGCACCGCCTGTTCCGCCGGCTCGGCGACTGGTCGGTCATGGACAATGACAAGCTGCGCGAGGAGCTCACGGCGCTGGCGGGCGAGGGCGAGGCCCCCGCGGATGACCTGCAACTGTCCGAGGCGCGGAAGCTGTTCGCCAAGGCGCTGGAGACGCCGGGCGGGCTGAAGATCCAGACCATCCACGCCTTCTGCGAGAAGCTGCTGCGCCGGTTCCCGGTCGAGGCGGCGCTGTCGCCCGGCTTCGCCATCATGGACGAGGCAGAAGCGGCCCTGATCGCCCGCGAGGCCCGCGCCGACCTCGCCAACCGGGCGCTCGACGAGGAGGGCCTGGTCGCCGACGCCTACGCCCGTCTTGCCGTGGCGCTCGACATCGACCGCTTCGAGGCGATGTTTCGCGCCTTTGAGGAACGCCGCGCGGCGCTGGCCGATTATGTGGGGCGTTGCGGCGGGTTGGCCGGGCTGCCGGCAGCGATAGCCGCCGCGTGCGACCTCGACGGGATGGAGGACCCCGAGATCATCGAGCGGGAGGCCCTGTCGCCTCCGGCCATCGACGCGGCCGGCTGGAAGCGGGCGGCGGTGACCCTGCTGGCCAGCAAGATGAAGACCGACCTCGCCAACGGCGAACTTTGCGCGGCAATCGCCGAAGCGGCGGCGCGCGGCGAGAGCGCGCCCGATGCCGTGCGAAAGCTGTGCTTCACCGACAAGGGTGAACCCCGGAAATCCCTTTCGACCAAGTCGATTGATCCGGGCGTCGCCGAGTGGCTGACCGCCGAGCAGGCCCGCGTCCATGAGGCCCTGACCCGCGCCAAATCCGCTCGCGTCGCACAGGACACGGTCATGGTCCTGGCGCTCGCCGCCGTCTATGCCGATGCCTACGCGTCGGCCAAGGCCTCGCGCCGGGCGCTGGATTTCTCGGACCTGATCGAGCGCAGCCGCGACCTGGTGGCGGCCCGGCCCGACGCGGCCTGGGTGCTCTACAAGCTGGACGGCGGCATCGACCACATCCTCGTCGACGAGGCCCAGGACACGGCCCCGGAGCAGTGGGACATCCTCAACCGCCTGACAGCCGAGTTCTTCGCCGGCGACGGACAGCCGACCGGCCAGGCCCTGTCCCGCAGCCTGTTCGTCGTCGGTGACGAAAAGCAGTCGATCTACAGCTTCCAGGGCGCCGACCCCCAGCGGCTGATCGACGAGACGCGCCGCTATGACGCCCTGATCCGCGCCGCGGGCCTCGACTCGCGGGTCGTGCCGCTGAACCTGTCGTTCCGCTCTACGAAGCAGGTGCTGCGCTATGTCGACGCCGTGTTCGTCGATCCCGAGACGCGCCGGGGCGTGCCCGCGCCGCAGAACGAGGACGTCATCGTCCACGAGCCGTTTCGCGATCACGACGGCTGCGTCGACCTCTGGCCGCTGGAGCGGGACGAGGGCCGCGAGGAGCGCGAGGCCTGGACCGATCCGCTGGACGCCGCCTCCGAGACCAGCGCCAACAAGCGGCTGGCGCAGAAGATCGCGACCGAGATCGAGGCGCTGGTCGCGCGCGGCGACGCCGTCTTCGACAAGGACGCAAAGGAATGGCGACCTGCCCGCTACGGCGACGTCCTGATCCTCGTACGGCGGCGCAAGGTGCTGTTTGAGGAAATCCTGCGCGAACTCAAGCAGCGCGGCGTGCCCGTGGCCGGCGCCGACCGCCTGTCGCTGTCGGCCCACATCGCCTTCGACGACCTGATCGCCCTGGCCCGGTTCACCCTCTTCCCACAGGACGACCTGACCCTGGCGGCCTTGCTGAAGAGTCCGTTCTGCGGCCTGGATGACGATGACATCTTCGCCCTCGCCTGGGGGCGCGGAAAGACGACCCTCTGGACGGTGCTGTGCGAGCGCGCCGCAGAACGGCCGTCCTGGACCGAAGCGCTCGCGCGGCTGGAGACCTTCCGGGTGCTGGCCCGCAGCCACAAGCCGTTCGACTTCTATCGCCGCGTGCTGGGGCTGACCGACGGTGAGGGCCGCTCGATGCGCGCGCGGATCACCACGCGGCTCGGGTCGGAGGCCGGTGATGTACTCGACGAGTTCATCGCCCGAACCCTGGCGGCCGAGCGGCGCGGCCTGTTCGACCTGGAGCGGCTGGTCGCGGCCTTCGCCGACCTCGATGTCAGTGTGAAGCGGGAACTGGAGTCCGGGGCCGACGAGGTGCGGGTGATGACCGCCCACGGCTCCAAGGGTCTGGAAGCCCCGATCGTCTTCCTGCCGGAGACCACGGTGAAGTCGGGCGGACAGGGCTCGCCGCTGATGCAGACGGCCGGGGGCGGCTTCCTCTGGTGCGCCAGCAAGGGCGATGACTGTCCGGCAAGCGCCGCCGCGCGCCAGCTGCGCAAGGACCGCGACGAGGACGAGGCCTGGCGGCTGCTCTATGTCGCCCTGACCCGCGCCCGTGATCGTCTCGTGCTCTGCGGCCGCATCGACGCCCGGGCGAAGGACGAGAACATCAAGGGCTGGTACGCGGCCATGCGCAACGCCTTCAGCCAGCCGCTCATCGCCGGCGAGGTTCGGCAGATATCCGCG
>JBIKII010000290.1:0-2727 GCA_044361705.1 Caulobacter sp. | reverse complement strand
CTGTTCGAGGTCCATGACGAAGACCTTGCCGTCGCCGATCTTGCCGGTGTTGGCGGTCTGGATGATGGCGTCGATGATCGGTTGGACCAGATCGTCGGAGGCGGCGATCTCCAGCTTGACCTTGGGCAGCAGCTTCACCTCGTACTCGGCGCCGCGATAGACCTCGGTCTTGCCCTTCTGTCGCCCGTAGCCGCGCACCTCGGTGACGGTCAGCCCGGAGGCGCCCGCCTCGGTCACGCCTTCGAGGACCGCGTCGAGGCGGCTGGGCTTGATGATGGCGACGATCATCTTCATCGGACAACTCTCCCACCGCGCGGAAGGCGTGGTGCACTGCAAAATCTAGGGCGAAACCCGCTCGCTGGCCAAGGGGGCTTCTCGCATTGCGGCGTCCGGCGCCTTTCCGGCGGGCGCCAGCACGCCGGGCGCGAACACCCGGGCGCGGGCGCGGGAGGCGCGGGGCTTGACCGCGAAGGTCTGTTTGACCGCCTCCATCAGGATCACCCCGGCGAACGGCGGCCACAGCCAGGCGCCGACCTGCTCGAAGCCCTCGGCCCAGCGGGCGGTCCAGGCGAACGGCGGGGCGTAGAGGGCGCGGGTCCAGCCCGACGGCTCCAGGTCGGCCGCGCGCAGCACCGCCTCCAGCTGACTGCGGCTCCAGGGCCGCCCGTGGCCGAAGGGCGTGCCCTCGGCGTTGGACCACAGGCCGTTGCGCGCCGCGACGGCGACGAACACCCGGCCGGTCGGCGACAGTACGCGGCAGACCTCCTGCATCATGGCCACCGCGTCCTCCGCCTCCTCCAGCGCGTGGACGCAGATCACCCGGTCGAACATGGCGTTGGGGAGCGGCAGGGCGGTTTCCGGCGCCAGGCAGGCCAGGTTGCGGCCGACGGCGGGCCACACCTCCACCCCCTGCGAGGCCGGCATCACCGCGATGGTGCGCCGGGCCCGCTCGCGCACCGCTTCGAGGTAGGGCGTCGCATAGCCCAGGCCCAGGAACTCCAGTCCGCGAGGATCGCCCCAGGCCTCGCTCAGCTTGCGCGCCACCATCTCCCGCGCCGCGCGGCCGCGGGCGGAGGCGTAGAAGGCGCGAAGCTCAAGAACGTCACGGCGCATGGAGATCCTTCTGCGGGTTGCCGGGTCAGTGCGTCCTTCGACACGGCCTTTCAGGCCTGCTCAGGATGACTTGGGTTGGTGTTCTGCCATACACTTAATCATCCTGAGCAGCCCGCGCACGCGGGCGCGTCGAAGGACGCAACGAAGGCGAACCATGTCCATCACCGTCCACCAGTTCCCCTGCCTGTCCGACAACTACGGCTTTCTTGTGCGCGATGACGCGACGGGGAAGGTCGCCTGTATCGACACGCCGGACGCCGAGGCCATCCTGTCCGAGCTGGGCAAGCTCGGCTGGTCGCTGGACATGGTGCTCAACACCCATTGGCACCCCGACCACGCCGGCGGCAACGCGCGGCTCAAGGCCGAGACCGGTTGCACCGTCGTCGGCCCGGCCGAGGTCGAGCGCATCGGGACCGCGCCGGACCGCATCGTCGATGAGGGCGACAGCGTGCAGCTTGGCGAGACGACTTTCACGGTGATCAACACCGGCGGCCACACCCTGGGCCACATCGCCTTCCACGACGTCGCGGGCGGCGTGGCCTTTGTCGGCGACACCCTGTTCACGCTGGGCTGCGGCCGGCTGTTCGAGGGCACGCCGCAGCAGATGTGGACCAGCCTGCAGAAGCTGGCCGCCCTGCCGGACGCGGTCACCGTCTACTGCGCCCATGAGTACACCGCCGCCAACGCCCGCTTCGCCCTGTCGGTCGACGCGGACGCTGGCCTGAAGACCCGCACGGACGCCATCTTCGCGGCCCGCGAGCGCGGCGAATGGACCGTGCCGACCACCATCGGCCTGGAGAAGGCCACCAACCCCTTCCTGCGCGCCCCGCTGCTGCGCCCCGACATCGCCGACCCGGCCGAGGCCTTCGGCGCCGTGCGGGCGGCCAAGGACAGCTTCAAGGGATGACGCCGGCCCGGATCATCGCCCTGCTGGGGCTGGAGCCGCACCCCGAGGGCGGCTGGTATCGCCAGACCTTCCGCGACACGGAGGGGCCGGAGGGGCGCGGCGCCTCGACGGCGATCTACTTCCTGCTCGAGGCGGGGCAGCAAAGCGCCTGGCACCGCGTCGACGCCGCAGAGGTCTGGCACCACTACGCCGGTGCGCCGCTGCTGCTGACCATCGGGCAGGACGAGCACCGGCTGGGCGTGGATCTGGCCGCCGGAGAGCGCCCGCAGGCCGTCGTGCCGACCGGCGTCTGGCAGAAGGCCAGGTCGCTGGGCGACTGGACCCTGGTCGGCTGCACCGTGGCGCCGGGCTTCGTGTTCGAGGGGTTCGAGATGCTGGAAGAGGGAGTGGGGCCGACCTAGCGGAACGCCACCTGGAGGATCCGCTCCGAGGACGGACGGCCGGCCAGGCCCTGGTCGGGAGCGACGACGATCAGCAGGACGCCGTTCCTGAGCACCACCGAGGGGCGGGCGCCCTCGACGACCACGACCTTGCCGATCCTGGCCAGCTGCGACTGGCCGCCGGGCGTCTGCGACAGCCGCACGATGGCTTCGGAGACCACCAGTGATGCGTCGGCGATCAGGGCCGAGGAGGCGGGCGAGGCGTCGGCTTCGAAGCCGATGGTGCGGCCGGCGGCCTTGCTGGCCCGGGTGCTGGCGATGCGCAGC
>JBIKII010000367.1:0-2729 GCA_044361705.1 Caulobacter sp. | reverse complement strand
CTGTAATGTATCTATGAATAACGTGATCTGGATTGAGCGATAAATGGTATGCCAATATTTGCCCATACCAAGGATCGTCTTCTACAATAAATATCCTGAATTGTTCCACAATATGGAAATATTAATAACCAAAGATAACGGTTAGGTGCAATAATTACTAAAAATCAATAAAATATACAAAAATAGCTTGCCAAACCTAATCAATTCCACATCATGGAAAATGTTTCCATTTCAAGGAATACATAAAATATTTTTACTATCATAATCAATTGATTTTCAACTATTTAAATAATTGGCACACCAGTTGTAATAAACAAGAAAATCAAGATTATGAAAAGTAGAAACCAATTGAAAGTATTTATCGTTGACGATAGTCTTTTTTGCAGACATATGTACAAGCAACACTTGCTCAATCTTGGCTTTACTGATATATTCTTATTTGAAGATGGAGAGTCGTGCTTGCAAAATATGAATTTATCTCCTGATCTTATTTTGCTAGACTATGACATGGGCACATTAAATGGCATGGAGGTATTGCAAAAAGTAAAGTCTTTCAATCCAACAATACATCTCATGATGATATCTGCAAGAAAAGATAGTGTGATAGCGAGCGACGCTTTAAAACACGGAGCAATGTGCTACATAACCAAAAATGAAAATGATCTCGAAATGATAAGTTTTCAAACATCCAAAATAGCTCTAGCGGTTACAATCTAAATCAAATCAACCAACAAAATAATTACATAATAATACAACATACAGTACAATGAAGAACTTCAAATTAATAGCATCAATTATTACCATTCTCTTGTCAGCTTTTTCAAGTGAATCTTTTGCACAAAGAGTATATGCTCCAAACACTGTCAGAGATATAACTTCCGCTAGAACATTCTGCCAAAGTGCTGCGGCTTCAAATCTTACTTTCAGATACCGTACGTGTAATACTGGAAGTGGACCTAATAGAGGAATTGCTATCACTGTACGTTGGTATCGCAATACAGTTAACAGTACTATAGGTGGCACTATCATCAGTACTACCAGTACTACTAGCACTACTAGCTCTAATGGAAGTTTAAATTATTTACCATCAACTGCCACAATAGGCGTTACCTACTATTATTGTGTGATAACTTGGACAGGTGCAGGCTCTTGCAACACTAGCGGCTCACTTACCAGCCCAGTTACATCTGTTACAGTTGGAGCCGCACCTGCTGCTATTGGTGGTAGCAGTACAGTGTGTACAGGCGCCACTACAACCCTTACTAATACTACAACTGGCGGCACATGGCGTAGCTCATCTACTAGCGTAGCTTCTATAGGCCTTACTACAGGTGTAGTATCTGGTGTTGCCTCTGGCACTACCACAATTTCTTACAGAGCTGCTTGTGGTAGTAGAACTACACGGATTGTGACAGTAAGTGCTGCACCTACAGTATCTGCCATTACTGGGGGTACTACTAATGTTTGCGTGGGCTCATCTACTGCTCTCAGTAACGCTACTTCTGGTGGCACCTGGAGTAGCTCTAATGGTGCCGTTGCCACAGTATTACTCGCTGGAACTGTGGTGGGCGCTTCAAGTGGCACAACTACTATATCTTACACCAGAACCGGATGTGCAACTGCAGTAGCCACCAAAATTGTTACTGTTTCTACAACCCCTGCATCAATTACTGGCGCTTCCACCACCTGCTTCGGCAACAGTCTTACTTATAGCAATACTGTACCCTTCGGTACATGGAGCAGCAGTAATACTGGTGTTGCCACTATTAATTCTAACAATGGAACAATCACTACTGCTAGCGCTGGAACTACCAGAATCACTTACAGCACTGGATGTGGCACAGCAGCTACTCGAGTACTTACTGTAAATGCTGGTGCTGCCATCACCGGTACAGCTTTCGTTTGCGCTGGCAATACTACTGCTTTAAGTAATTTAATCGAGGGTGGCACTTGGAGTAGCTCTAACGGAGCTGTAGCTACTGTAAACACAACAGGTGTAGTGACTGGCGTTACTGCAGGTACTGCTATGATCACTTACAACAATGCAGCTTGCTCTGCTACCAGAATAGTTACAGTTTCCACCACTCCTTCTGCGATTTCTGGTAACAACAACGCATGTACCGGTACTAACCTTACGTTCACCAACTCAATTGCAAACGGAACCTGGAGTAGTAGCACGACAAGTGTAGCTACTATCAATGCTACTTCTGGTATTATATCGCCACTAACAGCTGGCACTACAACTATTTCATACAATACCGGATGTGGCACCAATGCAACTAAAGTCCTTACAGTAAACAATCAACCAGCAGCTATTACTGGCACTACTACTGTCTGTGCATCTAATAGTATAACTCTATCAAACAGCGTTTCAGGCGGCACATGGAGCAGCAGTAACAATGCAATAGGCACTGTAAATGCTAGCACAGGTGTAGTTACTGGTATTTCAGAAGGAAACACAACCATAAGTTACACTAAAAGCATATGCTTTTCCACCATTAACGTTGCTGTAAGTCCTTTACCAGATGCAGGCACCATAACAGGTCCTTCAACATTATGCGAAGGTGAGCTAATCACCTATGGTACCACGGGCGATATTGGAACTTGGAATAGTAGTAATACGGCTACAGGTACTGTCAATTCTGATGGTGATTTTACTGCAATAGCAGATGGCACTACTACTCTTTCGTATGCAGTTACCAACAGTTGCGGAACAGCTTCTGCTACTA
>JBIKII010000128.1:0-9744 GCA_044361705.1 Caulobacter sp. | reverse complement strand
CCCCACCCTTCGCCCGCGCCTCGGCGCCCGCCGCCTTGCCCTGTTCCGAGGTCAGCCGGCCGTAGCAGTGGTCGTGGCCCTGCAGCACCAGGTCGACGTTACGCGCCTCGAACACCGGCTTCCAGGCGGCCTTCAGCACATTGGTGTCCCTGGGCCGGGCGCAGGTGAAGATCGGCTGGTGGAACAGCACGATGTTCCAGCGGGCCTTGCTCTCGGCGAGCCGGGCGTCGAGCCATTTCGTCTGGCTGTCCAGCTGGCCCAGGTCGAGCGCGGCGGTGCCGTCCAGCACGATGACCCGCAGGCCCTGGTAGTCGGTGACGTAGCTGGTGCCCTTGGCCCCGGCCGCGCCGTTGCCGGGCAGGGTGAAGCTGAGCGGCCAGTGGGCGCCGAGGCGACGGCGTTCGGACCCGTCCGGCAGGATGTCGTCGACATACTCGTGATTGCCGGGGGCGGGGACCTGCGGGATCATCGCCAGGGCGAAGCCGCCCGACTCGGTCCACTGGCCCCATTCGTCATCGTGGATCATGTCGTCGCGCGACGCCACAAGGTCGCCGGCGTGCAGCATCAGGGCCGCGTCGCCCGCCTTGAGCACGGCCTGCCGGAAGGCCAGCGACCCGATCTCCAGGATGCGGTTCTGGGTGTCGCCCAGATAGATGAAGCGGAACGGCTTGAAGGTCTCGGCGGCGGTGCGGAACTGCAGCCACTCGCTCCAGGCCTGGGCGCCCTTGACGCGGTAGTAGTAGCGGGTGTCCGGCTCGAGGTTCTCGAACCGCACGCTGTGATAGATCGCCTCGCCGTTCTCCGACTTCATCCGAACCGAGGTTCCGGTGACCGGCTTTGCGGACAGGGAGAAGTTGGGCGCCGCGACCGCCTTGACGATCTCGGCGGCCGCAACGGTCTGGCCGACGTCGCTGCGCCAGGCTACGCCCATGCCGCGCGACGCGTCGGCGCCGGGCGACAGCACGATCCGGTCCGGACGGCCGGTCGCCGCGTAGGGGCGGCCGGGAGCGGACGGCGCGGCCTCTCCCGTCGCATCGACAACGACGGCCGGCGGCCCGCCCCCCGGGGTCGCGGCCCAGGTCGGCGCCAGCGTGAAGACCGCCAGCGCCGTCGCCAGGGTTCCTAGAAGCGCAGCTTCAGGCCGAACTTTCCGGTCCACGAGTACTCCTGATACTGCAGCAGGCGCTTGCCTTCCGGGCTCTTCTGAAATGCCGAGCAGATCGCGCTGCAGAAGGCTCTTCTTACAGGGATTCGAGTATCTCGTCCGCCGCGGCGCGCGGCCGGATCCCTGTCCTGTACAGTCGTCCGCATACCCCATGACCGACACAAATGGGTCATGAATCCATCACCCGCGCGTCTCACCCTTTGGTTACAGCGACCGACGATTTGCAATGCGCGCCGAGACCCGAACCGGGCGGGTGCGCCAAGGGGGTTATCCGATGAAGAAGTCCGCGCTGTTCGCGCTGGCGGCGCTCGCGCCGCTCGCGCTGGCCACCCAGGCCCTGGCCGCCGATGAGGCGATCGCCACCGCCGCCGAGGCCCCGACCACCGTCGAGGAGCTGATCGTCAACGGCCAGATCGTCTACCGCAACCGCACCGACGACGCCGCGCCGGTCCTGTCCTACGACCAGGGCTACTTCCAGCGCTTCGAGCCGGTCTCGGCCGGCGACGCCCTGAAGCGGGTTCCCAGCGTGACCTTCCTGTCGGACGTGCTGGAATCGGACGGCGCCCGCCTGCGCGGCCTCGACCCCGGCTACACCCAGATCCTGATCAACGGCGAACGCGTCCCCGGCGCCTCGGGCGACCGCTCGTTCTTCGTCGACCGGATCCCGGCCGAACTGCTGGAGCGTATCGAAATCATCCGCGCGCCCTCGGCCAACCGCAGCGGCGACGCCATGGCCGGCTCGCTGAACATCGTCCTGCGCGACTCGGCCAGCCTCGACGGCGGCTACGTCCGTGGCGGCGTGACCTACTATGACGACAAGGAATTCGCCGAGAACTTCGGCTTCTACTGGGGCGGCGCCCTGGGTGAAGGCCGGCTGCTGATCGGCGCCAACGTCCAGGGCCGTCGCGCGCCGAAGCTGAAGACCAGCTTCCGCTACGACGCGCCGGGCGGCACGCTGCAGAACATCGAAGATCAGACCGACACCCGTGACGGCACGGACTACTCGTTCAACGCCAACTACGTCACGCCGTTCGCCGGCGGCGAGCTGACGCTCGACGGCTACTTCGTCCGCACCGACCGCCTGCAGGACGAGGACTCGCTGGAGTACCGCAGCGGCCTGCGCAACAACGCCAACCTGCTGACCATCAACGACAACGACCTGGACATCGTCACCGACAGCTGGTCGCTGCGCGGCAAGTTCGTCGTCGAGATGCTGGGCGGTGAAAGCAAGTTCAAGCTCGGCTACGCGGCCGTGACCGACGAGCAGTCCGAGTTCGAAAAGGAACTCGAGTTCCTGCGCGACGGGACGCCGTTCCCGGACGCCGACCGCTTCACGCACGACAACACGGACTCGGACCTCGAGGACACTGAACTGTCCGCCGAGTTCGAGCACGAGCGTGACCTGGGCGGCGCCAAGCTGACCTTCGGTCTGCAGTACAACGCCAAGGATCGCGATCTCGCCCTGCTGGACGAGCGCTCGCGCTTCAACGTTCTCCCCAACCCGAACACCAACGGCGGGACCTTCCCGGCCCCGGGCGTGTTCGTCGTGCGCAGCGACATCGACGTCAACATCGAGGAAACCCGCCTCGACCCGTTCGTCATGCTGTCGGGCAAAAGCGAAGGCCTGCGCTGGGAAGTCGGCCTGCGCTACGAGACGACGGAAACCACGATCACCGACGACAGCCTCGGCGTCGCTCCGGCCGACCGCATCACCGAAAACGACTACACGGTGCTGCTGCCGTCCGCGAACCTGCGCATCAACGTCGGCGACGGCGGCCGGATCAATCTGTCGGCCGGTCGCACCGTGCGCCGCCCGAACTTCGACAGGCTGCAGCCGATCCTGCTGATCGAGGAATACGGCGACGACGACTTCATCGGCAATCCGGACCTGCAGCCGGAAACGGCCTGGGGCTTCGACATCGGCTATGAGCGTCGCCTCGGCTCGCGCGGCATTGTTGGCGTGAACTTCTTCTACCGCGATGTTTCCGACCTCATCGAGGACGTGAACACCGGCGTTGAAGGGGACGGCGGCCCGGGCACCTTCATCTACTCGGTCGCCAACGTCGGCGACGGCACGGTGATGGGCCTCGAGTTCGACCTCTCCACGCCGCTGAGCTTCATCGGTCTCGACAACACCGGCGTGTTCTTCAACTACAGCTGGCTCGACAGCGAGGTCGAGGACTTCGCCGGCAAGCGCCTGTTCAATGACCAGTCGAGCTACGTCTACAACGTCGGCTTCATCCAGGACATTCCGACCTGGGCCGCCGCCTTCGGCGTCACCTACCGCAAGCAGGGCGACGCTTTCGGCCGTGTTGCCCTGGAAGAGATCGACACCGACTACGGCGCTGACCTCGAAGCCTTCATCGAGAAGCGCTTCGGCGAAAGCCTGGTGGTCCGCCTGACCGGCCAGAACCTGCTCGACTCTTCCAAGGACGAGGTGTTCGACAAGTTCGGCTCGCTCGCCGACCAGGCTGCCCGCATCTACGACGAGTACGAACTTGAGACCGAGAAGGCCGGCCCGGTGTTCCAGCTGACCGCCCGCTGGGCGTTCTAGGACGACACCGTCCTGGCCCGGCTCGTCCGGGCCAGACCTGACGACACTGTGGAAGGGGCGCGGAGCGATCCGCGCCCCTTCTTCGTGCCCGTCGAACCCCTTACGGATCAGTCCATCAGTTGCCGGCCCACCGGGTATGAAAAAGGCCCCCGTCTCGCGACGGGGGCCGACTTCGTAACGGGACCTCGGTCGGGGCCGATCAGTCCATCAGCTGCTGGCTGAGATAGGTGAACTCCAGCGCGTAGCGCGTGGCGCTTTCCTCGAGGTTGGCGGCGGCGGAGTGACCGCCGTCGATGTTCTCGTAGTAGAGATAGTCGTAGCCCAGTTCCTTAAGCCGCGCGGCGGCCTTGCGGGCGTGGGCCGGATGGACCCGGTCGTCCTTGGTCGAGGTCTCCAGGAAGACCTTCGGATAGGTCTTCCCGGCCTTGATGTTCGAATAGGGATCATAGGCGGCGATCACCGCGCGTTCGGCCGGGATGGCCGGGTCGCCGTATTCGCCGACCCAGGACGCGCCGGCGCCCATGCGGGTGTAGTTCAGCATGTCGAACAGCGGCACCTGGATGACGATGGCGTTGTAGAGGTCGGGCCGCTGGGTCAGGGCGACGCCCATCAGCAGACCGCCGTTGGAGCCGCCCATCGCGCCCATGCGGCGCGGGCTGGTGATCTTGCGGTCGATCAGATCCTGGCTGACCGCGAAGAAGTCGTCATAGACCTTCTGGCGGTTGGCCTTCAGGCCAGCCTGGTGCCAGGCCGGACCGTACTCGCCGCCGCCGCGGATGTTGGCCACGACGTAGACGCCGCCGCGCTCCAGCCACAGCTTGCCCATGGTGGCGGAGTAGCCGGGCTTCTGCGACACCTGGAAGCCGCCGTAGGCGTAGATCAGCGTCGGGGCCTGGCCGTCGTACTTCAGGTCCTTCGACCGGACCACGAAGTAGGGCACCTTCGTGCCGTCCTTCGACGTCGCGAAGAACTGCTCGACCACATGGCCGTCGGCGTTGAACCGCGCCGGCGAGGCCTTGATTGTCTCGACCTTGCCGCTCGCCGCGTCGGCCAGCCAGAAGGTGGTCGGCGTCAGGTAATTGGTCACGGTGACGAAGAGCCGGTCATCGGTGTCGGACGCCGAGCCGAGGCCGATCGTGGCGTTGGCGGGCAGATCCAGCGCCTTGCTGGTCCAGCCGTCGGCGCCGGGCGTGTAGACCAGCGCCTTGCCCTTCACGTCCTCGAACAGGGCGACGATCAGACGGTTGCGGGAGATAGTCACGCCCTCGATCGCCTGACGCGCGGTCGGACGCAGGATCAGGGCCGGGCGGGCCGCGTCGGGCGCCGCCTTGAACGCGGCCAGGTCGAAGGCCGCCAGGTCGCCCTGCTTCAGGCCGTGCGTGGCCCAGTCCTCTTCCAGGCTGAAGACCAGCTTGCCCTGCACCAGGCCGCTGATCGAGCTCTTCAGCGGGAAGGGCAGCTTCACCGGACCCTTGTCGGTGACGAGGTAGGTCTCGCTCTCGAAGAAGCTGAGCGCGCGATTGATCATCGTGGCCTGGGCCTTGCCGTCAGCGTCCCGCAGCACGTAGCCGGAGACCGAGACGTCATCGACCGTGCCGCGGAACAGCTCGGTGGCCGAGGCCAGCGGCGTGCCGCGCTTCCAGGCCTTCAGCACGAACGGGTAGCTGGACTTGGTCATCGTGCCCGGGCCCCAGTCGCGGGCGATGAGCAGGGTGTCCTTGTCGAGCCAGCCGACGTTCTGCTTGCCTTCCGGCGCCTCGAAGCCACCGGCGACGAAGGTCTTCGTCACCGTGTCGAACTCGCGATAGACGACCGCGTCCTTGCCGCCGTCCGACAGGGAGACGAGGCAATACCGGTCGTCGGGCGCCAGGCAGCTGGCGCCCTTGTAGACCCAGTTCTTGCCTTCGGCCTTCGCCAGGGCGTCGATGTCCAGCACCGTCTCCCACACCGGCTCGGCGGTGCGGTAGCTGTCCATCGTGGTCTTGCGCCAGATGCCCCGGACATGGGTCGCGTCCTGCCAGAAGTTGCTCAGCTTGCCGTCGCCGGAGAAGCTGACGCCGGGGATGCGGTCCCTGGCCTGCAGGATGGTCAGCGCCTCCCCGCGCAGGCCAGCGTAGCGCGGGTCGGACTGCAGTTTGGGCAGAGACTCGGCGTTTTCCGCGCGGGCCCAGGCCATGGCCCGGTCGCCCTCGATCTCCTCCATCCAGGTGTAGGGGTCCTCGGGGGTGG
Organism: Caulobacter sp.; assembly: GCA_044361705.1. Classification (GTDB taxonomy): domain Bacteria; phylum Pseudomonadota; class Alphaproteobacteria; order Caulobacterales; family Caulobacteraceae; genus Caulobacter. The sequence goes on along the minus strand of JBIKII010000128.1, from coordinate 3,796 downwards.
GCGAAGGCGGTGCGGCGAAAGCGGTCAAGGCGGTAAGACTCATGGCGGCGGCAAGCAGGTACGAACGCATTCTCAATCCATCAACTGGCGGGACAGGTAGGTGTAGTGCATCGCCCATCGGCGGGCGTTGGCTGTCGGGTCGGCGGCGTTGGCGTGGCCGCCGTCGGTGTTCTCGAAATAGAGGTAGGGCGCCCCGACCTCGCCGAGCCGCGCGGCGAACTTGCGGGCGTGGCCGGGATGGACGCGATCGTCCTTGGTCGAGGTGGTGATGTAGGCCAGCGGGTACTTCACCCCGGGCCGGATCGCCTGGAAGGGGGACCAGGCGGCGATCCATGCGGCATCCTCGGCCTTCGTCGGATCGCCGTACTCGCCGATCCAGGACGCGCCGGCCGGCAGCAGGTGGTAGCGCATCATGTCCAGCAGCGGGCTCTCGACCACCACCGCGTTCCAGAGGTCCGGCCGCTGGGTCAGGGCCACGCCCATCAGCAGACCGCCGTTGGAGCGGCCATAGGCGCCCAGCCGGCGCGGGCTGGTGATCTTGCGACGGATCAGGTCCTCGGCGACGGCGAAGTAGTCGTCGTAGGCCCGCTGGCGGTTCCCCTTCAGGGCGGCCTCGTGCCAGGCGGGGCCGAACTCGCCGCCGCCGCGGATGTTGGCCACGACATAGGTGCCGCCGCGCTCGAGCCACAGCTTGCCGATGACCGGGTCGTAGACCGGCGTCTTGCTGAGCTGGAATCCGCCGTAGGCATGCAGCAGCGTCGGGTCCTGCCCGTCGTGCTTGTGGCCCTTGGGATGGACGATGAAGTAGGGGATCTTCGTGCCGTCCTTCGAGACGGCTTCCTTCTGCTCCACCACATGGGTCGAGGCGTCGAAGCGGGCCGGCAGGGTCTTCACCACCGTCGCCTTGGCGTACTTCAGCGGCGCGTAGCGCAGTCGGGTCGGGGTGGTGAAACCCTCTTCGCTGAAGAACACGCCGTCGCCCTCATCGGCGGTCGCGACCAGCGTCACGGCAGCGTTTTCCAGACCCGAATAGGTGTCCATGCCCCAGCCGGCCGCACCCCGCGAGAAGCTGACCAGGCTGCCCCGGACATTGTCATACATCACCGCGACCACCCGGCTTTCGGTGACGGAGATCTGGTCGGTGTCGAGGGCCTGACGGTCTTTGGGCGTGTAGAGGACTTCGACGGTGGCGGAGGCGGGCGCGGCGACGGCCAGCAGCGAGCCGGCGGCGTGGGTCTTGCCGTCAACAGTCCAGTCCTGCTGGAGCGAGACGACCATGCGGCCGTCGATGTAGCCGTGCACCGACGACCGGGTCGGCAGCGCCAGCCGCACGGGCGCTCCGCCATCCTCGGGCAGCACGAACCAGGCGCTGTTGAAGAAATCCAGACTCCGGTTGATCAGCACGATCCGCTTGCCCGACCCGTCGCGATAGACGACCGGCCGTGCATCGACATCCTTCGTCTCGCCCCGGAAGACCTCCTTGGCCGCCGTCAGCGGCTGGCCGCGCCTGAGGGTCTTGACCACGAAGCCGTAGCCGGACTCGGTGGTCGTGCCCGGCCCCCAGTCACGGGTCAGGATCAGGGTGTCGGCGTCCAGCCACGCGACGGTCTGCTTGCTCTCCGGCAGCCGGAAGCCGCCCTCGACGAAGGCCCGGGTCTTCAGGTCGAACTCGCGCTGCTCGACCGCGTCCTTGCCGCCGTTGCTGAGCTGAATCAGGCACCGGTCGTGGGTGGTCGGCCGGCAGTCGGCGCCCTTCCAGATCCAGTTGGCGTTCTCGGCCTTCGCCAGGGCGTCGATGTCGAGCACCGTCTCCCAGGCCGGGGCGTCGGCGCGGTAGCTGTCCAGCGTCGTCCGCCGCCAGACGCCGCGCGTGTTCGTGGCGTCCTGCCAGAAGTTGTAGATGTCCTTGCCGTGGAAGGCCGGGGTCGGGATGCGGTCGCTGGCCGACAGGATTTTCAGCGCCTCGGCCTCCAGTCCGGCGTAGCGCGGATCACCGGTCAGGACCGGCAGCGTCCTGGCGTTCTCGGCCCGGACCCACTCCATCGCCTCCTTGCCGTCGACGGCCTCCAGCCATTCGAACGGTGTCGCCGCGGCCAGAACTGGGGTGGCGCCAAGCAAGGTCATTGCAGCCAGAACAGACATTTTCATGAGAACGGACCCGAAGAACGCTGCGCTGGGTCAAGCATAGGCGGCGCGATGGCCACAGCAAGGCGGCGGGCGGCTATTCCTCGTTCGGGATGTTGAGAATTTTGCCGCACGCCTTGCAGTGGACCGCATCGGGGTCGTGGCGGGACAGTCCGCAATCCGGACAGGGAAATTTGACCTTGTGAGGCCGCACCAGCAGTTGCATCAGCCGGATGAACAGCGACACCCCGACCAGCATGACGAAGATCGACAGCAGGCGGCCCCAGGCGCCAGGCAGGGTTATGTCGCCGTAGCCCGTGGTCGTGAGGCTGGTCACCGTGAAGTAGAGGGCGTCAATCCAGCCCTCGATGCCCACGTCCCGTCCCATGAAGCTGGAATAGACAAAGCCGGTGATGACGAAGACGAAGGTCACCAGCCGGACTATCGCCTTGGTCAGCTCCTCGTAGCGGGTGTCGTCGAATCGCCGCCCGACCGTGCGCCAGAAGAACTGGCTTTCGACCAGGGTCCACAGCCGCAGCACGCGCAGGAACCCGAGATTGGCCAGCCAGGCGGGAAACAGCAGGGTCGCCAGGATGAACAGGTCGACCCAGGCGATAGGCCGTTTGAGGAAGGACTTCAGGCCGGGGGACGCCATCGCCCGCGCCGCGATGTCGGCGATCATCAACGCGGCGATGCAGTAGTCGATCAGGTAAAAGATCGGACCCTGGTCCCTGATCAACGGCGCGCCGATGAAAAAGGCGATGATGCTCAGGTCGACGACGATGACGCCGAGCCGGAAGCGGACGGCCGTCGGAGAGGAGCCGTGGTAGAGACTGCGCAGGACGGCGCGCAGGCGCCTGAACCGATCCTGGCCGTTCGGCGGGAGGGCGTCGTCGTTCATCAGCCCTTCCTAAACTCTGTTTCTGACGAAGGCGACCGGTTCGCCTATATGGAGTCCATGAGCCGTCCGTTCCTCAAGATGAACGGCCTGGGCAACGAATTCGTCGTTGTCGAGGCGCGTGACCAGCCCTTCGACCCGTCGCCGGACGAGGTGCGGGCCATCGCCGCGCGCCATCCGCACGACCAGCTGATCTCCATCGAGCCGGCGCGGTCGCCGGACACGGCGGCCTATGTCCGGTTCTGGAATTCCAGCGGCGAGGAGGTCGGCGCCTGCGGCAACGGCACGCGGGCGGTGGCCTGGCTGCTGATGGAGGCCGGCGGCAAGGACGCGGTCACCTTCGACACCGATGGCGGCCCCCTCAGCGGCAAGCGCGCCGGCGATCATGTGGTCACCGTCGACATGGGCGCGCCGCGCCTCAACTGGGACCAGATCCCGCTGGCCGAGGAGATGGACACCCGCGGCATCGAGCTTCAGGTCGGCCCTATCGACGCCCCCCACCTGCATACGCCCGGCGCTGTCAGCATGGGCAACCCGCACGTCGTGTTCTTCGTCGACCGCGAGCCGGATGACGCGCTGGTGCGCGGTTCGGGCAGCCTGATCGAGCACCACCCGCTGTTCCCGGAGGGGGTCAACGTCGGCTTCGCCTTCGTGAAGGCGCGCGACCGAATCCGGCTTCGGGTCTGGGAGCGCGGCGCGGGCCTGACCAAGGCCTGTGGCACCGGCGCCTGCGCCGCCCTGGTCGCCTGCGCTCGCCGGGGCCTGACCGACCGC
>JBIKII010000086.1:0-12262 GCA_044361705.1 Caulobacter sp. | reverse complement strand
GCAGGTCCTGCGAGAACTTGATCTCGCCCTCGAACGGTTCCTGGCCGCTAATCCGGCGGGTCTCGCCGGTCGTCGGGTCGGTGACCTCCGAACGGGACCACTCGCCCGTGGCCTTCAGCAGGCCGCCTGAGACGCCGAACCGGCTCAGAGGGAGGTTCAACGACACCTCCAGGCTGTCGGCTGTCCCGTCGCCGATATTCCCCGGCGCATCGAACGCATAGCCGGGACCGATGATCGGTACGCGGTCCGTGGCGTCGGTGATCTCCTGGTGCTTCAGGGTCAGGACGACCGCGCCGTCCTTCCAGAACTTGCGCTCGTAGGCGGCCTCGATCGTCCAATTCTTGCTCGGCTCGAGGTCTGCGTTGCCGGCCGTTACGACACCGGTCGAAAAGGCCGTCGAGGACACGAAGTCACCGAAGTTGAGCTGGCCGACCTCGCGTTCCACCCGAAGCCGGACCTGGTCCGAGGCCGTGGGGGACCACGTCGCCGACAGCCGGGGCTTGGGGTAGGTGAACGACTTTTCGAGGTTGGTGTCGCCGCTCTGCGAGATGGTCGACACCTCGACCCGCAAGCCCGCTTCGAGCGAGAGCTCAGGTCGGGGCCGCCAGGTGGTCGAGCCGAACACCTCGCCGCGCTGCTCTTCCACCCTCACATTGGCGGCCGGCAGCACGACGGGGGCGCCGTTCTGGATATAGTCAGTGCTGCTGTCGAGGAAGTTGAAGGCCACCTCGCCGCCGCCTTCGAAGCTCAAGGTCGGCGATAGCGTGTAGCGCAGCACGCCCCGCGCGATGCTCTCCCCGCCCTCGGCGGATTCGGAGAACACGCCGTCATCTGTCCCGTCGTCGAAAGCCGAGCTGAACTCGGTGTAGCGGCGGTTGGCGAGGGCGGTCAGTTCGATCCTGGCCTTGGCGCCCAGCGACCGCTCCCAGGCGCCGCCGATCTCGCCGTCGGTCTGGCGATAGTCGTCGAGCACCACCAGTCGGCCCGCGGCGGGGAAGGTCGTAACCTCGTTGAGCGACCACTCGTAGTTCTCGTAGCGGTAGCTGGAGTTCAGTGAAAGACGACCGTCCGCGAGCGGGGCCTTCCAGCCGCTCTTGGCCTCGAGGCCTCGTCCGCCGCCCGTCTCGTCCGAGTTGCTCTCGCCCAGAAGCAGCCCGGCGCCGTCGCGTCTTGTGCGCGGTCCTTCGCCCGCGCCGTCGTCCACGAAGGTGAACGGCAGGATCGACCACTCGAACTTTCCATCACCCAAGCCGCGAGAGCCTTCGAAGCGCACCGCGGGCGTCGTCCGCCCGTCCTGGAACACCGATGACGCCACGGCCAGCAGCCACTGGCCGCTGGAGCCCTTCTTCAGGATCACGTTGGCGATGACGGTCTTGCCCTGCATGTCGATGCCGGGTGCGCCGCCCTGGATGATGTCGACCCGCTCGACCTGGCCGGCCTGGATCCGGCGCAGCACGTTTTCGAGCGGGTCGTTCTTGGATGCGGGGCGCTGGCCGTCGATCAGCACATTGCCGGCCGCGCCGCCGTAGCCGCGGACGCTGTCGCCGCCGTCAAAGGCGAAACCCGGCACCCGCGCCAGAATGTCGAAGGCGGTCGTCGGCTGGAACTCGGTGAAGAAGGAAGCCACGTAGGGGGTGACCCCCTGCTGTCCCGTTGCGCCGACGACCGATTCAAGCGCGACTTCGGACTTTGCGTTGGCGCCGCTGGCTGCGACCAGGATCGCCACGGCGGCGGTCGCGAATAGCGGATACTTCATCCAGTGCTCCCCCATGAGCCCCCCGGCCCAGGTGGCAGCGAACCTGATCGCGCGCCCTCCGCCAGGCACGTTACAACTCTGAAATGTGGATTAAATCGCCGAAAGGTTTCCGGCGATCACTCAGACCGCCGTGCCGCCCACCGTCAGGCCGGTGATCTTCATCGACGGCTGCGCGACGCCGACCGGGACGCCCTGACCGGCCTTGCCGCAGACCCCGATACCGGGATCCATGGCGAAGTCGTCGCCGATCATGGTCACCCGGGTCAGCGCGCTGGGGCCGTCGCCAATCAGGCTGGCGCCTTTGACCGGGGTGGTCAGCCGGCCGTCCTCGATCAGCCAGGCTTCGGTGCACTGGAACACGAACTTGCCGTTGGTGATGTCGACCTGGCCGCCGCCGAGATGCGCGCAGAAGATGCCGCGCTTGGTCGAGGCGATCATCTCGGCCTGGGTGTGGTGACCGCCGAGCATGCCGGTGTTGGTCATCCTCGGCATCGGCATGTGGGCGTAGGACTGACGGCGGGCGTTGCCGGTCGCGCTCATGCCCATCAGGCGGGCGCTCATCCTGTCGTGCATGTAGCCGACCAGGATTCCATCCTCGATGAGTATGGTGCGTTCGGTCGGCGTGCCCTCGTCATCGACGGTCAGCGATCCGCGCCGGCCGGGAATCGTCCCGTCGTCGAAGACCGTCACGCCGGGCGCGGCCACACGCTCGCCTATCCGGCCGGAAAAGGCCGACAGGCCCTTGCGGTTGAAGTCGCCTTCCAGCCCGTGTCCGACGGCCTCGTGCAGCAGCACGCCGTTCCAGCCCGGGCCGAGTACCACGTCCATCTCGCCGGCGGGGCAGTCGACGGCGTCCAGGTTCACCGTCGCCTGGCGGATGGCGTCGTCAACCTGGGCCTGCCACTTGTCGGGGGAGATCCAGGCCTCAAAGCCGGCGCGGCCGCCGACCCCGGAGGTTCCGGTCTCCCGGCGCCCGTCGCGTTCGACGGTGACCTGGACATTGACCCGGACCAGCGGCCTGACGTCGCGGATCAGTCGGCCGTCGGCGCGCAGAATCTCGACCGTGCGCCGCTCGCCGGCCATCGAGGCCATCACCTGGACGACGCGCGGATCGCGAGCCCGGGCGAAGGCGTCGATCTCCTGCATCAGCGCCACCTTGTCGGAGAAGCCGGGCGAGGCGACGGGGTCGTCTTCATTGTAGAGCTTGGTGTTGGTCGCGCGCGGCGCTTCGGCGGCGACACCGGCGTAGCCGCGGCGGGCCAGTTTCGCCGAATCACCGGCGCGGCGGATCGCCGCTTCCGAAATCTCGCCGGCGTGGGCGTAGCCGGCGGTCTCGCCGGCCACCACGCGAAGGCCGAAGCCCTCGCCGGTGTCGTAGCTGGCCGTCTTCAGCCGCCCGTCGTCGAAAACGAAGGCCTCGCTCTCAGATCGCTCCAGAAACAGCTCGCCGTCGTCGGCGCCGGCAAGGGCCTCGCCGAGGATGGCGCGGGCGCGTTCGGGATCGACGCCAGCGGAGTCGAGGAGCGAGGGAGCGAGAGGAGAGGCGGTCATGACGCTACAGGTAGGACGTCAGACCGCCTTCGTCATCAGTAGTCCTGGTCTATGTCGCCCGAACCGCTGATTTCGCTCGTCAGACTGGTCGGCTTGGCGCGCAGGGAGACCCCGCCGCTGCCGGCGACGGAAACCTTGACCGCGCCGCGTGCAGCGATGGTGGCGTCCCCGCTTCCGGACGTGCTGACCTGCGCGTCACGGGTGGCGAGGTCGGCGGCGTCGATGCTGCCGGAGCCGATGATCGCCAGGGTCAGCGAATCGCTGCGGCCGCCAGCCTTCACATCGCCGCTGCCCTGGACCTGGATGTCCATCGCGGGCTGGTCGTAGTCGCGGATATCGAGATCTCCGGACCCGTTGACCGCGAAGCGGGTGACCTTGGGCCCCGACACCGTGATCCTGAGGCGGTCAGCATCATCGACCATGCGGACGCCGTTCAGGTCGATCGTGATGTCGCTGCCCTCGCCCGCCTCGCTGAAGGCGATCCGGCCGCCTTCGACGACGACCCGCTCGACGACGTCCTTGGGACCGGAGAGGGTGATCTTGGCCTCCGCCGACTGCACGTAGGTGACATCGGCCGGAAGCTCGAGCGTCAGACTGTCCCCTCCGGTCCAGGGCAGGTCCCGGGTGATACGCTCGCTGGCGGCGACGCGGCGGATACGGGTTCCGCCCTCGCCGCCAGGGTCGTCCTGGATGCGGAAGACCCAGTCGCTGGGAACGGTCCAGCCGTTCTCGGCGATGTCGCGACCGCCGAGCGCGGCGGCGCCGGCGAGGCAGGCGACCGCGAGGATGAAGCTCGCGAAGGCGATGGTGATCAGGGTGCGGATCATGGGTCTGTCCCTCAGCCTTGCGGTTCGATGGCCGGCTTCAGCAGCCGGTAGTGGAGCCGCCCGTACCAGACGAGCAGGTTGATGAGGCCGATGGTGACGATCGTCGTCACCGCGGCGATGGCGGTGGCGGCGGCCATCAGGCCGATGCCGGCGAGGATGGCCGTAACGGGTCCACCCGGAGGGCCCATGAAGGGGCCGGCCGCGAAGACAAAGCCGCCGCCGAGGAATATCCCGATGGCGCCCATGAAGAAGCCGAACAGGCCGCCCACGACACCCATCAGAATGGGCAGCAGGATGAGGATGTCGATGGCGCCCAGGCCGAGCACGGCGAAGACCGCGGCCAAAGCGGCCGAGGGGTTCTTCTGCTCTTCCCAACGCTTGAGGCCATCCTCGGCCTTCAGTTCGCGGGCCAGTCGCCCCGGCTCTCCCAGGGCCTCGGCCACCTCGGCCTCGGTCCGCCCGGCGGCGATCGCATCGGCGAAGTGGGTGTCGTAGTCGGCGACAATGTCGCTGATCTGGTTGGCCGGCATGCCGGCCAGGCCGGCCTTGAGCCGGACGATGAAGTCGGCGCGGGTCATGCCTCGGCTCCCAGGATGGCGTCGACGGCCCGGGTAAAGGCCATCCAGTCGGTCTTCTGCGAGATGAAGCTGGCGCGCCCCGCCTCGGTCAGACGGTAGTATTTCCGGGGCGGGCCGCTCTGCGACTCGACCAGATAGGTATCGACAAGGCCGTCGGCCTGCAGTCGTCGCATCAGCGGGTAGATGGTCCCCTCCCCCATATCGATGTCCTTCGCGAGTTGGCTGGCGATCTCGTAGGCGTAGCTGTCGGCGCGGTGCAGCAGAGCCAGCACGCACAACGTGAGAACGCCTTTCTTCAGTTGGATTTCGATCGTTTCCGGCACGTGGTCCGCCTCCAGGTTCCAGACCTCTCTATCGCATGGTACTGACTAACGCAAGATACCTTTTTAAGCCGGATAGCTTGCGACGCCTCATAGCCCCCTCGGCCGCTGTTGCGACCCTCTCGCAGCGTCGGGGCCAATCCTGATCGGGCCTGCGACGGCGAGGCGCTTGGCAAGGGGGGGCGTTGCGCGTATTCACGCCCCGGGTAGGCGTGGAGGGGCGTCGCAGCAGGTTCGTACGCGAACTTGAAGCCGTCGCTCCCTGAGCCAGATCAGAGATGCCGGGTATCGTTGGTCCTGCCGGACCACGGGTCGGCAAAGCAGGCCAGAGAGGGTCATGAAGTCGAAGTTTCAGGGTATCGCCGGGCTAATGGCGGGCGCCGGTGCGGCGATGTGGGGCTCACTGGCCTTGGCTCAGGAGCGTCTGGGTCAGCCGACGCCGGGGGGAATCGGTCTGCAACAAGCGGCATCGCCGCTTAAGCATGACGCTCACTTCTTCCACGACATCATTCTGTTGCCGATCATCACGGTCATCAGCCTCTTCGTGCTGGGCCTGCTGATCTGGGTGGTGGTCCGCTACAATCGCAAGGCCAACCCGGTCCCGGCGACCTGGAGCCACAACACCGCCATCGAGGTGGCCTGGACGCTGATCCCGGTCCTGATCCTGATGGTGATCGCCGTGTTCTCGTTCCGGCTGCTGTTCGACTACCACAACATGCCCAAGCCGGATCTGACCGTTAAGGCGGTCGGCTACCAGTGGAACTGGGGCTACGAGTACCCGGACCAGAAGATCCCGGAATTCATCTCCAACATGCTGCCCGAGGACGAGGTCGCCAAGCGTGGCCTGCCCAAGGACGTCTATCGTCTGGCCGCGACCGAACCGATGGTCGTGCCGGTGAACAAGGTCGTCCGCGTCCAGGTCACCGCCGCTGACGTCATCCACGCCTTCGCCCTGCCGGCCTTTGGTCTCAAGACGGACGCCATCCCGGGCCGCCTGAACGAGACCTGGTTCAAGGCCGAGAAGGTGGGCACCTACTACGGGCAATGCTCTGAACTCTGCGGCGTCGACCACGCCTTCATGCCGATCGAGATCAAGGTCGTGACGCAGGCCGAGTTCGACGCCTGGGTGGCGACCAAGGCTCCGGCCGCCACGCCTGTCGCGGCGCCCGACGCCGCGGCTGCTCCCGCTCCGACCCCGACGGCCGCTCCGGTCGCCGCCCCTGCCGGCGTCGCGCCGGCCGCCAAGCTCTGATTTCCAAGGTAAGACCGATGGCTCACGCCGCCGCTCACGACTCACACGACGACGCCGACCACAAGCCCGGGTTCTTCACCCGCTGGTTCTTCTCCACGAACCACAAGGACATCGGCACGCTGTACCTGCTGTTCGCCATCATGGCGGGCATCGTGGGTGGCGCGCTGTCCGGCCTGATCCGCTGGGAACTGGCCGAACCGGGCATCCAGATTTTCGCCGCCAACTCTTCGGTGAGCCTTCTGGGCCTGATCGAGCAGTCCAAGCACGGCTATAACGCCGTCGTCACCGCCCACGCCCTGATCATGATCTTCTTCATGGTCATGCCGGCGATGATCGGCGGCTTTGGCAACTGGTTCGTGCCGCTGATGATCGGCGCGCCGGACATGGCCTTCCCGCGGATGAACAACATCTCGTTCTGGCTGCTGGTCGCCGCCTGGGTGCTGCTGATCGCCTCGATGTTCGTCGACGGCGGTCCGGGCAAGGGTTTCGGCGGCGGCTGGACGATCTATCCGCCGCTGTCGACCTCGGGCCACACCGGCCCGTCTATGGACCTGGCGATCTTCTCGCTCCACCTTGCGGGCGCGAGCTCGATCCTGGGCGCGATCAACTTCATCACCACCATCTTCAACATGCGCGCGCCGGGCATGACCCTGCACCGCATGCCGCTGTTCGTGTGGTCGATCCTGGTCACCGTCTTCCTGCTGCTGCTGTCGCTGCCGGTTCTGGCGGGCGCCATCACCATGCTGCTGACCGACCGTAACTTCGGCACCGCCTTCTTCGATCCGGCCGGCGGCGGCGATCCGGTGATGTTCCAGCACCTGTTCTGGTTCTTCGGTCACCCGGAAGTGTACATCCTGATCCTGCCGGGCTTCGGCATCATCAGCCACATCGTCTCGACCTTCTCGCGCAAGCCCGTCTTCGGCTACCTCGCCATGGCCTACGCGATGGTCGCCATCGGCTTCGTCGGCTTCATCGTCTGGGCCCACCACATGTACACCGTGGGCATGGGCATCAACCTGCGGGCCTACTTCGTGGCCGCCACGATGGTCATCGCGGTGCCCACCGGCGTGAAGATCTTCAGCTGGATCGCCACGATGTGGGGCGGCTCCATCAGCTTCAAGACGCCGATGCTGTGGGCGATGGGCTTCATCTTCCTGTTCACCGTCGGCGGCGTGACGGGCGTGGTGCTGGCCAACGCCGGCATCGACTACAGCCTGCACGACACCTACTACGTGGTCGCCCACTTCCACTACGTGCTGTCGCTGGGCGCCGTGTTCGCGATCTTCGCCGGCTTCTTCTACTGGTTCGAGAAGATCTTCGGCGTGAAGTACAACGAGTTCCTCGGCGCGCTGCAGTTCTGGGTCATGTTCGTCGGCGTGAACCTCGTGTTCTTCCCGCAGCACTTCCTCGGCCTGCAGGGCATGCCGCGTCGCTACGTCGACTACCCGGAAGCCTTCACGCTCTGGAACCAGGTCTCGTCCTGGGGCTATGTGGTGACGGCCGCCGGCGTGGGCGTGTTCCTTGTGATCCTGCTGGAAGCCGCCATCCGTCGCCGCAAGGCCGAGGCCAATCCCTGGGGCGAAGGCGCCACGACGCTGGAGTGGACCCTGTCCTCGCCGCCGCCGTTCCACCAGTTCAACGAACTGCCGGTGATCAAGCCGGACCACCACTAGGTCCCGCAAGACACATTGGTCGCACCAAAAGGGCGCGTCGGGGTTGGACCCCGGCGCGCCCTTCGCTTATGAAGCCCCGAACATGAGCAAGCCCGTCGCCATCGAAGGCCGCGCCGCGTCACAGCCGGCGCTCTGGTCCGACTATCTTCAGCTGCTGAAGCCGCGCGTCATGTCGCTGGTGGTGTTCACCGCCGCGACCGGGCTGGTCTGCGCCAATCAGCCGATCAACCCCCTGCTGGGCGCGGTGGCGATCTTCTGCATCGCCGTCGGCGCGGGCGCGTCCGGCGCGCTCAACATGTGGTTTGACGCCGACATCGACGGTCGTATGCGCCGCACCCGCGCCCGGCCCGTGCCGACCGGCAAGGTCAAGGGCGTCGAGGCCGCGACCATGGGCATCGTCCTGTCGCTGTTCTCGGTGATGCTGCTGGGTATGACGACCAACTGGCTGGCCGCCGGTCTGCTGGCCTTCACCATCTACTTCTACGTCGTGGTCTACACGATGTGGCTCAAGCGCTGGACGCCGCAGAACATCGTCATCGGCGGTCTGGCGGGCGCCCTGCCCCCGGCCATCGGCTGGGCGGCCGCAGCGGGCGAGACGCCGCTGAACGCCTGGCTGATGGTGCTGATCATCTTCATGTGGACACCACCCCACGCCTGGGCGCTGGCCCTCTACACGTCCGAGGACTACGCCAAGGTCGGGGTGCCGATGATGCCGGTGGCCAAGGGCGCGGCCTCGACCCGCAAGCAGATCCTGATCTATTCGCTGCTGTTCGCGCCGATCTGTCAGGTTCCGGCCTTCACCGGCCTGGGCGGCCCGGTCTACCTGGCCGTGGCGGCCCTGGGCGGAGCGGTGTTCGTGCTGCTGGCCTGGCGCGTGTTCCGCTCGCGGGCCGGCGATGCGCCCGACGAGCGAATCGAGGGCGAGGACCGGCTCTACGCTGTCCGGGCCGGCTCGAAGGACGCCCGCAATCTATTCGCCTTCTCGATCCTGTACCTTACATTGCTGTTCGCGGCCCTGCTCGCCGAGCACCTGGCCAAGATCGCACCGCTGGAGCTCCTGTAAGTGACCTCTCCGCAAAACGACACACCGCCCGTCCCGGCGGTTCCGGTCGACAAGGCCGCGCTGGACAAGGCGCGGCGCGGCCGAAACATCGCCCTTGCCCTCGGCCTGGTGATGTTCATTGTCCTCGTCTACGGCGTAACCCTTGTAAGGATGGGAGGCCATGTCGCCAATCGCCCCCTCTGACGCGCCCCGCCCGTCGGCCGGCCGCAACCTCCGCCTCGGCCTGATTTGCGGCGCCGTGTTCTTCGGCATGGTCGGCGTCTCGTTCGCCTCCGTGCCGCTGTACCGCGCCTTCTGTCAGCTGACCGGTTTCGACGGCACGGTCCGCAAGGCCGACGCCGCACCCGACAAGGTGCTCAACAAGAGCCTGACCATCCGGTTCGACGCCAACGTCCGCAACCTGCCCTGGAGCTTCGCCCCCGAGCAGGTGAGCCAGGAGGTGAAGATCGGCGATACGGGTCTGGCCTTCTACAAGGTGACCAACAACGGCAAGACGCCGCTCACCGCACAGGCCACCTACAACGTGGTGCCCGAATCAGCCGGTCTCTACTTCCAGAAGCTCGAATGCTTCTGTTTCACAGACCAGACCATCCAGCCGGGCGAGACGAAGGAGTTCCCGGTCGTCTACTTCGTGGATCCCAAGTTCGCCGAGGATTTCGAGACGAAGGACATGCCCGAGGTGACGCTTTCCTACACCTTCTTCCCGTCCATCGAAGGAAGCGCGCAGGCGCCCCTTGGCGGAACGGGCGAGGCGAGGCTATAGCACACGGGATTTTGGGGCGGCGCGCCGCTCCGGGGGAATTAGAGGTTCAGGCACGATCATGGCCCACGGCGCCGTCAAACACGACTATCACCTGGTTAACCCCAGCCCCTGGCCGCTGATCGGATCGATCGGCGCGACGATCATGATGTTCGGCGCGGTGGTCTGGATGAAGGGCCTCGTCAACGTCACCGACGACACGTCGCCCCTGGTGTCCTACCTGCTGGGCAAGGGCCACCCGATCACTTTCTTCATCGGCCTGGCGCTGGTGCTCTACACCTTCTTCGGCTGGTGGAGCGATGTGATCAAGGAAGCCAACGCCGGCGACCACACGCCGGTCGTGTCGCTCCACCTGCGCTACGGCATGATCATGTTCATCGCTTCGGAAGTGATGTTCTTCGTGGCCTGGTTCTGGATCTTCTTCGAGATGGCCCTGTTCCAGGAACATCGCACCCTGACCCCCGCCATCGGTAACTTCGAAGGCGTGGCCGAGGCCTGGGCCCAGTGGCCGCCCAAGGGCGTGGAACTGGTTCCCGCCTTCCACCTGCCGCTGATCAACACCCTGATCCTGCTGCTGTCGGGCACGACCGTGACCTGGGCTCACCACGCCCTGCAGGTCGGCGACCGCAAGGCCGCCAAAATCGGCCTGGCTCTGACCATCCTGCTCGGCGCCCTGTTCACGGCTGTCCAGGTCTACGAGTACGACCACATCCTGCACGAGAAACTGTTCTTCTCGGAGGACGCGGCCAACGCCGGGCTCTACGGTTCGGCCTTCATGATGGCGACGGGCTTCCACGGCTTCCACGTGCTGGTCGGCACCATCTTCCTGGCGGTCTGCCTCATTCGCCTGCTCAAGGGCGCCTTTACGCCCAAGCAGCATTTCGGCTTCGAGGCCGCCGCCTGGTACTGGCACTTCGTCGACGTGGTCTGGCTGTTCCTGTTCGCCTTCATCTACGTGATCTTCGGCACGCCGTAGCATGGTCAACCCATACGCAGCCGGGGCGGCCGGACGCTGCCCCGATTGCGGCAAGGGCCACCTCTTCGAGGGCTTCCTCAAGGTGGCCCCGACCTGCGAAGCCTGCGGCTTTGATCTGGAGGCGGCCGACACCGGAGACGGTCCGGCCGTCTTCGTCATTCTGATCGGCGGTTTCCTGGTCGCGTTCGGCGCGGTGTTCACCGAAATCGCCTACAGCCCGCCGGCCTGGCTGCAGCTGGTCGTCTGGCTGCCGCTGACCGTCATCGTCTGCGGCGGGCTGCTGCGCCCGTTCAAGGGGCTGCTGATCGCCGCCCAGTTCGCTAACAAGGCCCGCGAGGCCGGACGTGACGATGTCTGAGACCCGTGCGCGTTTCCCCATCGGGCTGACGATCAGCACCGTCGTGGCGCTGCTGATCCTGCTGGCGCTGGGAACCTGGCAGCTGCAGCGGCTGGCCTGGAAGACCGAGCTGGTCGACCGCATCGCCGCGACCCGTGACGCGCCTCCCCGGCCGATCACCGAGGTTCCGCTGACGCCGGCCTACCGCTTCACTCGCGTCACCCTGGACTGCCCGGGTCTGGCGACAGCGAAGTTCGTCGAGCTCTACGGCCTGCAGGACGGCGACGCCGGCGCCCGCCTCGTCTCGCTCTGCGCCTATGCCGAGGGCCGGCCGCCGATCCTCGTCGACCGCGGCTTCGTGGCCGACACCATCTCCGCCCGCCCGCCCGTCGGCCCGTCGGCAGACGTCGTGCGCCTGACCGGGGTGCTGCGCGAGGGTACGCCGCCCGGCGCCTTCACGCCGCCGGCCCGGGACGGCCTCTTCTACAGCGCCGACCTGCCGGCCATGGCCCGGGCGCTGGGCTCCGACCGCCATCCCGACATCATGGTGACCGCCGAGACCTCGTCCAATCCGGAGTGGAAGGCGCTGGTCCCCTCGCCACTACCGGCCGAAATCACCAACCGACATCTCGAGTACGCCCTGACCTGGTACGGCCTTGCTGGCGCCCTTGTGGCAGTCTACGTCGCCCTCCTCCGCCGCAAGTTGAAGGGCGCATGAAGTACGTCTCCACCCGGGCCGGCTCGACCGGCGAGACTGCATCGATCGGCTTTCTCGACGCAGTGCTGGCCGGCCTGGCGCCCGACGGTGGACTGTATGTTCCCGAGACCTGGCCGACCCTGACGACCGAAGAGATCGCGGGCTTCGCCGGCAAGCCGTACGCCGAGGTCGCCGCCGACATCCTGTCGCGCTTCGCCGGCCATGAGATCCCCTACGACGTGCTGCTGGAGATGTGCAGCGAAGCCTACGGGACCTTCACCCACGCCGCCACCTGCCCGATCAAGCAGCTGCGTCCCGGACAGTTCCTGCTGGAGCTGTTCCACGGCCCGTCCCTGGCCTTCAAGGACGTGGCGATGCAGCTGCTGGGCCGGCTGTACGACCATGCCCTGTCGCGGCAGGGCCGGGTGATGACCGTGGTCTGCGCGACTTCGGGCGACACCGGCGGCGCGGC
>JBIKII010000033.1:0-20139 GCA_044361705.1 Caulobacter sp. | reverse complement strand
GGTCGAGGCCTTCCGCGGCCGGGCCAACACCCGCATCGTCGCGCTGTTCCCCGAAGGCCGGATCAGCGAAGTCCAGCGCCGCTTCATGACCACGGCCGCCGACGCCAACGTCGCCTGCCTGTCGGTCGAGGGCACCTTCGACGACTGCCAGACCATCGTGAAGGGTCTGTTCGGCGACGAACAGTTCCGCCGGGCGGTGGACCTGACGGGCGTCAACTCGATCAACTTCGCCCGCATCGTCGCCCAGGCCGTCTACTACTTCACCGCCGCCGCGGCGCTGGGCGCGCCGGGCCGCGAGGTCGCCTTCTGCGTTCCGACCGGCAACTTCGGCGACGCCTTCGCCGGCTGGGTGGCCAAACAGATGGGCCTGCCGATCGGTCGGATCATCGTGGCTACCAACAGCAACGACATCATGGCCCGCGCCTTCGAGGACGGCCGCTACGCCCGGGGCGTGGTCGCCGCCACCCAGTCTCCGGCCATGGACATCCAGATCGCCTCGAACTTCGAGCGGCTCTACTACGAGACCACCCGCCGCGACGGCGTCGAGACCAGCCGCGCCTTCCGCGCCTTCACCGAGACCGGTGTGCTGGACCTGCCGCCGGCGGCGCTGGCCACCATGAAGGCGCTGTTCTCCGGCGCCTCGGTCACCGAGGACGACACCGCCCGCACCATCCTGGCGACGCTCAACGAGACCGGCGAGGTCATCGACCCGCACACCGCCGTAGCCGTCGCCGCCGCCAACCGCGCGACCCTGCCCGACGACATGCCGCTGGTGATCCTGTCGACCGCCCACCCGGCCAAGTTCCCGGAGGCCGTGCAGGCCGCGACCGGCGCCGCGCCCCCGACGCCCGCCTCCGCCCGGCGGCTGGACGGCAAGGCCGAGCGCTTCGACCGGCTGCCGGCCGATGCCGAGACGATCAAGACCTACATCCGCGATTTCGCGCGCCGGTGACCGCCCGCCTTCACACACTGGCCAACGGCGTCAGGGTCATCTGCGACCCCATGCCCGGCCTCGAGACCCTGGCCCTGTCGGTCGTCGCCGGCCGCGGCGCGCGGTATGAGGACGTCGCCCGGTCCGGCTGGTCGCACCTGCTCGAGCACATGGTGTTCAAGGGGGCCGGCGAGCGGTCGGCCCGCGAGATCGTCGAGGCCATCGAGACCGAGGGCGGCCAGCTCAACGCCGCCACCGGCTATGAACGGACCAGCTTCCAGACCCGCGCCCTGAAGGGCGGCCTGCCGCTGGCCATGGAGATCACCGCCGACCTGTTGCTGCGCCCGACCATGCAGGCGGGCGACCTGGTCCGCGAAAAGCAGGTCGTCGGCCAGGAGATCGCCGAGGCGGCCGACACCCCCGACGACCTGGTGTTCGAGCTGGCGCAGGAAAAGGCCTTCGACGGCCAGTCGCTGGGCCGGCCGATCCTGGGCACCGTCAAGTCGCTGAAGCCCGCGACGCCGGACTCGCTGTCGGTCTGGCGCGCGGCGCTCTACGCCCCCGACCGGC
Source organism: Caulobacter sp. (assembly GCA_044361705.1). Classification (GTDB taxonomy): domain Bacteria; phylum Pseudomonadota; class Alphaproteobacteria; order Caulobacterales; family Caulobacteraceae; genus Caulobacter. The sequence continues at coordinate 18,638 of JBIKII010000033.1, read as the reverse complement.
TTGTGGTCAGCGCCGCCGGGGCGGTGGACGAGGACCATCTGCTGGCCCTGGCCGAGCAGGCGTTCGGCCATCTGCCGGCGCAGGCGGGCAAGCCCTCGCCGGCCCCGGCCGTCTTCACCGGCGGGGTGGCGGCCAAGGGACGAAAGCTGGAGCAGGCCCATCTGGTGCTGCTGCTGCCGGCCGTCGGGGCCAGCGACGACGACTACTTCGTGCTGCGGGTCTTCGCCGAGGCGCTCGGCGGGGGCATGTCCTCGCGCCTGTTCCAGGAAGCCCGCGAGAACCGGGGCCTGGCCTACGCCATCGACGCCTATGCCGACACCTATGAGGACGTCGGGGTGCTGGGCATCTACGCCGGTTGCGCGGCCGGCGACGCCGCCGAGCTGGCGCGAATCTGCGCCGGCGAGCTCCAGGGCCTCGCAACCTCGGTCGGCGTCGCCGAGCTGGCGCGGGCCAAGGCCCAGCTGAAGGCCTCGATGTTCATGGGTCGCGAGCAGCCGCTGTCCCGCGCCGAACAGGCGGCCGGCCAGACCCTGCTGTTCGGCCGCCTCTACCCGGCCGCCGAGATCGCGGAGGCCATCGACGCGGTCACCGCCGCTGACTTCGCGCGGCTGGGCGAGCGGCTGACCGCGGACCGCAAGTGTGTGGTCTCGGTGCTGGGCTCGAAGGCGGCCATGGCGGCGCCGGAAGCGTTCGAGACGGCGCTGTTCGGGTGAGCGGGCGTCGCCCGGCAGTTGGCCGAGTTCGATCCGGGGCCGACCTCCTCTCCCCGTCTTCCCGCCGAAGGCCGGGATCCCTGAACCCGCTCTGAGCCCTTGCCCCATGGACCCCGGCCTTCGCCGGAGAAACGGAATTGGGTAGATGTCTCAGACTGCGTCCCACCCCCATCTGACATTCGCCGCCCGCTGGACCTCCAGCGATGGCGTCCAGCCCCTGGCAGCAGTGCTTTGCCCCAACGCCGCTCAGGGTCTATTCTCCACTCACCCTAGCGGATGGACCCCATGAGCGACGCAGTTGGCCCCGGCGATCTGGTTCTGTGCGTGAATGCCGCGCCGAACCACATGACCGGCGAGCCCGTGCCCCTGGTGGCCGGGGAGACCTACCGGGTCTACATGGTCATGGACTTTGCCTGCCCGTGCGGGCGGTCCGACGCCCTGCTGGACATCGGCGTCGACTTCGCCTGGTGCGAGAGCCGGTTCCGGCTGCTGCCCAAACCCAAGGCCCAGTCCAAGCCCCAGCGCGTCTCGGCGCCGAAGGAGACCGAGAAGGTTCGGTAGGGTCCATCGGTATTCCCGAGGCGAGCGCCGGTCGGCGCAAAGTTCCTCCCCTCCGGGGGAGGTGGCTCGGCGAAGCCGGGACGGAAGGGGTGTTTTCGCGGCCGCACGCACCCCCTCAGTCAGCCCTTCGGGCCGACAGCTCCCCCAGAGGGGAGCATCCTGCCCGTCGGCCGTCGTCCCCATCAGGGCGCCCCTGGGGCTTCCCTCCGGCCCTTGCCCCAATTCACGACCCACGCCACCCTCCCCCCATGTCGCTGCTCGAATGGATCTCCGCGGAGCCTTCGCTGACGCTGCAGGGCCAGGGCGTCACCCTGCGCCCGCCGCGGCGGCGGGACTATGCCGAGTGGGCGGCGCTTCGGCAGGCGTCGCGGTCCTTCCTGCAGCCGTGGGAGCCGACCTGGTCGCCGGATGAGCTGTCGCTCAGCGCCTTTCACCGGCGGCTGTCGGCCTGGCGGCGGGGGCGCGAGCTGGACCAGATGTACGCCTTCTTCGTGTTCCTCGAAGCCGACGACGCCCTGACCGGCGGCATCACTATCAACAATGTGCGGCGCGGCGTCGCCCAGACCGGCACGGTTGGCTACTGGTCGGCTCAGGCCCATGCACGCAAGGGCCACACCCTGTCGGCGCTGCGCACCGTCATCCCCCATGCCTTCGGCCCGCTGGGCCTGCACAGGCTGGAGGCGGCCTGCCTGCCGAACAACGACGCCTCGGCCAACCTGCTGCTGAAAGCCGGGTTCACCGAGGAAGGCTACGCCAAGGCTTATCTGAAAATTAACGGCGATTGGCGAGACCATCGCCTGTTCGGGCTGGTGACGCGGGACCCCTCGCGTGGCCGCCCCCGGGAGGGCCTGACAGGTTAGGCTGTATGCGTCCGCAGGGGCAGGATCGACGCATCTGGGACGCCGCCACGACGCTGGAGGCGCTCGGCGGCGCACAGGTGGCGCTCTGGGTCTGGGAACCGGAGGAGGACCGCCTGCGCCTGTTCGGCGCGGCGCGTCAGCTGGGCCTCGGCCCCCTCGCGCCCGAATGCTCCTCCGCCGCCTTCCGCGCCCTGGCCCTGCCCGCCGACCGGGCGACCGCCGAGGAACTGCTCCGCATCCATGAACCCGGGACCGAGGTCGCGCTGCGCATGAAGATGCGCGGCGGCGAGACCTGCCTGTGGCGCGGCGTCTGGCTGGAGGAGGGCGTACGCGCCTCCGGCGTCGTGGCGCCCGAAACCGGATTCGCCGCCTCCGAACTCGACCAGCTCACCGGCCTGCTCGACCGCCGCAGCTTCGTGGCCCGGGCGCGGGAGCGGCTGGCCGCGCCGTTGCGCCAGACCCTGGTCGTCGCAGACCTGGACCGCCTTCGCCGCCTCAACGAGGCGCTCGGCCACGAGCGCGCCGATCTGGTGCTGGCCGCGCTCGGCTCGCGGCTGGCGGCGGCTTTCGGCGGCGACGCCCTGCTGGCCCGCGTCGGCGAGGACGAATTCGCCGTTATGGTCTCGGGCGATCACGATCCGGTCGACCGCCTGCGCCGGGCGCTGGAGCAGCCGCTGCGCATCGCCGGCTTCGACATCCTGCCGACCCTGGCGGTCGGCGCCGTGGAGGCCGAGGGCGGCCAGGACGCGCCGGAGGCCGCCGAGCTGCTGCGCCGCGCCGAGCTGGCCGTGGAGTCGGCCAAGGCCGGCGGCCTGGGCGGCGGCGCCGCATACGGCCGGTCCATGGAGAGCGACGGCCTGTCGCAGCTGGCCCTGGAGGCCGACCTGCGCGGCGCGGTGGGACGGGGCGAGATGACGCCCTTCTACCAGCCGATCGTGCGGCTGTCGGACGGCAAGCTGACCGGCTTCGAGGCCCTGTGCCGCTGGCGTCACCCGCGCCGCGGCGTGATACCGCCCGACGAGTTCCTGCCGCTGGCCATGGAGCTGGGGCTGATGGACGAGATCGGCGCCCACATGATCCGCACCTCGGCCCGCCAGCTGGCCGCCTGGCGGACCAGCCACGCGGCGGTCGGCGACCTGACCGTCAGCGTCAACCTGTCGACCGGCGAGATCCACCGGCCCGGCCTGATCGATGACGTCACCGGCCTGATCGCCAAGCACCGGCTGCCGCATGGCTCGCTGAAGCTGGAGATCACCGAGAGCGACATCATGCGCGACCCCGAGGGCGCCGCCACCGTGCTGCGGGCGCTGAGGGCCGGCGGCGCGGGCCTGGCGCTCGACGACTTCGGCACCGGCTTCTCCTCGCTCAGCTACCTGACCCGCCTGCCCTTCGACACGCTGAAGATCGACCGCTACTTCGTGCGGACCATGGCGACCAACGAGGGCTCGGTGAAGATCGTCAGCTCGGTGGTCAAGCTGGGCCAGGACCTCAACCTCGAGGTCGTCGCCGAGGGCGTCGAGAACGCCATCATGGCCCGCCAGCTCATGGAGCTGGGCTGCGACTACGGCCAGGGATTCGGCTACGCCCCCGCCCTGTCGCCGCAGGAGGCCGAGGTCTACCTCAACGAAAGCTACGTTGACGGCGCCGCGCCGGTTCGGCGTCAGGGCTAGGCCCGCCCTCGCTGCTCCGCTCATCCCGGCGAATGCCGGGACCCAGTTGCGAGCGCCGGACTTCGATCAGGATCCTGGGTGCCGAGACTGAATCTGGGTCCCGGCATTCGCCGGGATGAGCGGTTGTGGGCGTTACGCCCGCCCGCCCTCCATCGACAGCATGGCCGGACTGATGCCCAGCTTCTCCAGCGCGTGGGCCCATTTGTGGTCGTGGTCGTCGCCGAACAGCAGGGTCTCGTCGGCGTCGCAGACCAGCCAGGCGCTCTCGCGGACCTCGCGTTCCAGCTGCCCGGGGCCCCAGCCGGCGTAGCCGAGCGCCAGGAAGGCCCGGCGCGGGGCCGCCTCGCCGGTCAGGGCCTGCAGCACGTCCTTGGTCGTGGTCAGGGCCAGACCGTCCTTCACCGGCATGCTGACCCCGTCGCAGAGGTAGTCGTCGGTGTGCAGCACGAAGCCGCGCTCGCGCTCGACGGGGCCGCCCATCAGCACCGCCTCGTCGGCGACCCGGCGGATGGGGCGGTCGACGCCGATCTTCTCGAACAGCGACTCCAGGGTCAGGCCGTCCAGCGGCCGGTTCACCGCCAGGCCGATGGCATGCTCCTCGTCATGGGCGCACAGGAAGACGACCGACCGCTCGAAGCGCGGATCGCCGATGCCGGGCATCGCGATCAGCAGGCGGCCGGAAAGGAACTCGGTATCCGCTGGCTGGTTCATGTCCTGATGATTGGCGCCGTTGTGGGCCAATTCAAGTCGCCGACTTGGCGGAAGCGCGTGCTGCCTCTATTTCGGACGACGAACGGGACATTCCCGCAGGGAGAGATCACATGACCATCAAGGCCGGCGACACGCTGCCCGACGCAACCTTCATGACCAGCGGTTCGGAAGGCCCGCGCCCGATCACCAGCGAGGAACTGTTCAAGGGCAAGACCGTCGCCCTGCTCGCCGTCCCGGGCGCCTTCACCCCGACCTGCTCGGCCAAGCACCTCCCCGGCTTCAAGGAGCACGCCGCCGAACTGAAGGCCAAGGGCGTCGACGCCATTGCCTGCGTCTCGGTCAACGACGTGTTCGTGATGAAGGCCTGGGGCGCCGACCAGGGCGTGGGCGAGGACATCGTCATGCTTGCCGACGGCAACGGCGACTTCACCAAGGCCCTCGGCCTGGAGATGGACGGCAGCAAGTTCGGCATGGGCACGCGCAGCCAGCGCTACTCGATGATCGTCAAGGACGGCGTCGTCGAGACGCTCAACGTCGAGGCCGGCGGCGAGTTCAAGGTGAGCTCGGCGGACTACATGCTGGCGCAGCTGTAGATTTCGAGCATCAGGCGTTGCGGAAGGGCCGGCGGAAACGCCGGCCCTTTTGCTGTGCGACCTTCGCGACGCGCCCTGCGGGCGCTCCGCAGGATGACTACGGTTGGGGGATAGAATTGAGTTATCCCCCTATCTCCGACTCCCCGCGTCCGCCGGGGCGAGCGGGACGAGCGGGACGAGGGCGGCGTCTTCCTCTCCGACCCTGATGAGCCACCCTAGGCCACGGGTCACCGGCTCGTGAAGGCTGCGCCCTTCCGTCGCGTGCGGAAAAGCCTATCTGCTCCGTAACAGCCAGGATTGCAGAGCCGATGCTTCGATCGACCGCCGTCGCCCTCAGCCTCCTTCTGCTGTGCGCGCCGATCGCCTCGGCGGCCCCGTCCACCGACGTCTCGAAGATGCCGGCCGGGACCTATGTCCTGGACCCGCAGCACGCTAGCCTGATCGCGCGGGTCAGCCACGGCGGCTTCTCCCGCTACACGATCCGATTCCGCATCACCGAGGCCCGCTACAGCTGGGACCCCGCCTCGCCGCAGACGGCCCAGGTCGAGGCGACGGTCGATCCGGCCTCGTTCGACTCCGGCCTGGGCAAGGCCGACGCCGCGCTGGCCGAGAGCTTCCTGAAGGTGAAGCGCTTCTCCGAAGCCCGGTTCGTCTCAACCTCGATCCAGCCGGGCGAGGGCGGCAAGGGCGCGATGACCGGCGACCTGACCCTGCACGGCGTGACGCGCCCGGTGACCTTCGATGTCACATGGAACGGCTACGACTCGGGCATCTTCGGGCGTCGGTCGGGCTTTTCGGCGCGAGGCGTCATCAAGCGGTCCGATTTCGCGATCGACTATCTGCTCAGGCCGCCGCTGGGTTTCGTCGGCGACGAGGTGGAGTTGATCCTCGAGCTCGAGTTCGTGAAACAGTAGCCCAGGCATTTCCGGAGCGATCATGACCCAGGCCCGCTACTCGACCGTCGCCATCATCCTGCACTGGCTGATCGCGGTGCTGTTGGTCTGGATCGTGCTGCTCGGCTGGCAGGCCGGCGACCTGCAAGGCTCGGCGAAGATCGCCCCGTTGCAGCTTCACAAGCCGTTGGGGATCACCGTCCTGCTGCTGACCCTGGCGCGCCTCGGCTGGCGGCTGACGCACCGGCCGCCGGCGATCAGCCCGCATCTGAAGCCGTGGGAGCGCCGTCTGGCGAGGGTCGTGCACTGGGGCTTCTATGTGATCCTGCTGGCGTTGCCGCTGAGCGGCTGGGCCATGGTCTCGGCCAGCAAGCTGATCACCGTCTTCCCGATCGACATGTTCGGCCTGTTCGACTGGCCGGCCCTGTCCTTCCTGACCAACCTGCCCGCCGACCAGATGAAGTCGACCCATGACCTGCTGGCGGAGGCGCACCACCTGATCGCCAAGATCATCGTCTACGTCCTCACCCCGCTGCATGTGCTGGGCGCGCTGAAGCACCAGTTCATCGACAAGGACAACGAGCTGGCCCGGATGATCCCGTTCCTGGCCCGCAAGGACGCTCAATGAAGCCGCTGTTTCCCGCCGTCGCCCTGGCTTTCGCCGTCACGGCCGCCCCGGCCTTTGCCGCCCCCGCGCCGGGCTGGACCGTCGACAAGGCCGCGTCGAAGGTCGCCTTTGCGTCCAGCTTCGACGGGGCGGCGTTCAGCGGATCGTTCCGGCGCTGGGACGCGTCCATCCGGTTCGACCCGGCCAACCTCGCCGGCTCGTCGGTGACCGCGACCTTCGACATGGCCTCGGCCATCACCGGCGAGGCGACGCGGGACCAGTCCCTGCTCGAGCCCGACTGGTTCGGCGCCAAGGCCTTTCCGAAGGCGACCTTCACGGCCTCCAGCTTCAAGGCGTTGGGCGGCGGCAAGTACCAGGCGATCGGGACCCTGACGATCCGGGGCGCAACGAAGCCGTTGACCCTGCCCTTCAGCCTCGTCATCACCGGCGACACGGCGAAGATGACCTCCAGCGTGGGGCTGAACCGCCTGGCCTTCGGCGTGGGACAGGGCGATTGGAAGACGACAGAGGTCGTGCCGGGAACGGTGACCGTCAACATCAGCCTGACGGCGAAGCGGGCGAAGTAGCGCGCGCGGCGGGCGCTTTGCGCGCCGGCCGCCTGGTGATCCTGCCGACCGAGACGGTCTATGGCCTGGCCGCCAATGCAGGCGATCCGCTGGCGGTCGCCGCCGTCTACGCGGCCAAGGGCCGGCCGAGCTTCAACCCCCTGATCGCCCATGTCGCCGATGTCGAGGCCGCAGGGCGGATCGCCGTGCTGGACGACAGGGCGCTGGCGCTGGCCGCCGCCTTCTGGCCAGGCCCGCTGACCCTCGTGGCGCCGGTGGCCGACGCGGCGGCGGTCTGCGACCTCGCCCGGGCGGGACTGGACACGGTCGCCGTGCGGGTGCCCGGCCATCCGGTGTCACGGGCCCTGCTGACGGCGTTCGGCGGGCCGGTCGTGGCCCCCTCGGCCAACCGCTCCGGCCGCCCCAGCCCGACGACCTTCGCCGACGCCATGGAGGAGACGGGCGACAAGGCCGCTGCGGCGCTCGACGGCGGCGCCTGCGCCGTAGGCCTGGAGTCCACGGTCGTCGCGTTGCTGCCCGGCGAGCCGGCCCGGTTGTTGCGGCCCGGTTCCGTGACGCGGGCGCAGATCGAGGCGGTGATCGGCCCGCTGGCAGAGGCTCAGGGCGACGCCAAACGTTCCCCCGGCCGGCTGGCCCTGCACTACGCGCCGGACGCGCCGGTGCGGATCAACGCGACGGGCGCCGAGCCGGGCGAAGCCTTCCTCGCCTACGGACCCGGCGACAGCCCATTCAACCTCAGCCCGACCCGCGACCTCGCCGAGGCGGCGGCCAACCTGTTCGCCATGCTGCGGGCGGCCGACCGGACGAATCCGTCGGCCATCGTGGTGGCGGCGATCCCGGACGAGGGCCTGGGCGAAGCGATCAACGACCGCCTGCGCCGCGCCGCCGGCTACGTCGGCTGACGGCGCGCGCCGAAGAGCGTAGGATCTGGCCATGACCATCTCCGTTCCCGCTGACGTGATTTCCCGCCTCAAGGCCGTGCTCGGCGAGGGCGGCTGGAGCCAGGACCCGGAGCGCATCGCGCCCAAGCTGGTCGAGTGGCGCGGCCGCTGGACCGGGACGACGCCGCTGCTGGCGCTGCCCAAGACCACCGCCGAGGTCGCCGCCGTGGTCGGCATCTGCGCCGAGAGCGGCACAGCCATCACGCCGCAGGGCGGCAACACCGGGCTGGTCAGCGGCCAGATCCCGCAGGGTGAGATCCTGCTGTCGACCGAGCGGCTGCGGGCGGTGCGCGACATCGACGCCTTCGACGACGTCATCGTGGCCGAGGCCGGGGTGACCCTGGCCGCCGTGCACGAGGCCGCCGCGGCGATCAACCGCCGCTTCCCGCTGGGCCTGGCCTCGGAGGGCTCGGCGACCGTGGGCGGGGTGATCTCGACCAACGCCGGCGGGACGCAGGTGCTGCGCTACGGCACGACCCGCAACCTGGTGCTGGGCGTCGAGGCGGTGCTGCCGAACGGCGAGATCTGGAACGGCCTCAAGCGGCTGCGCAAGGACAACACCGGCTACGACCTCAAACAGCTGCTGATCGGAGCCGAGGGCACACTGGGGGTGGTCACGGCGGCCAGCCTGAAGCTGTTCCCGGTGCTGGCCTCGCGGGCGACGGCTATCGTCGGCCTGCGCACGCCGCAGGACGCAGTGGCGCTGCTGGCCCGGGCCAAGGACGCCACCGGCGGCGCCATCGAGGCCTTCGAGCTGATGGGCCGGCCGGGTCTGGCCTTCGCAGTCAGGAACATCCCGGGCGTGCGCGATCCGCTGACCGGCGAGCATCCCTGGTACGTGCTGGTAGAGACGGCCAGCGGCGAGCCCGGCGCGGCCGAGGGCGCCATGGAGCGGCTGCTCGGCGGCGCGCTGGAGGACGACCTGATCCAGGACGCGGCGATCGCGCAGACCGAGGCGCAGGCGAAGGCCTTCTGGGCCGTGCGCGAGAACCAGTCCGGCGGCCAGAAGGCCGAGGGCGCGGCCTGGAAGCACGATGTCTCCATCCCGGTCTCCCGCATCGCCGACTTCATCGACAAGGCGACGGCGGCCGTGCTCAAGCTGGACCCGACCCTGCGCATCGTCGCCTTCGGCCACGTCGGCGACGGCAACGTCCACTACGACGTGCTGCGCGCGGCTGATGGCGACGACGAGGCGCACAACGAACGCCGCGACGCCGGCTCGCGCATCGTCCACGACATCGTGGCCAGCATGGACGGCTCGATCAGCGCCGAACACGGCCTGGGGGCCGCCAAGACCGCCGACGCCCTGCGCTACAAATCCACTGTCGAAGTCGAGGCTATGCGCGCCGTTCGCGCGGCGCTGGATCCGGGCCGGATCATGAACCCGCGGGTGCTGTTCTAGGCCCGGCAGCGCGGGGACGGATCGTCCGGCGTCTCGACCCGGCCCCGCTCATCGAAAGGCGTCCAGTCAACGGCCCAGTAGCTGCCCCGCTCCTCCTTCTGGAGGTAGAACAGCATGGCTTTCGGCAGCCGGTAGGCCGAGCCCATCAGGGCGCGGACGGTGATGTCGCGGGGACCGAGGCGTCCGTCGATCACCTCTTCGACGCGCACGGTGAGGTCATAGCGACCGCCGATGTAGATGGCGTCCGGGTCCGGCTCGGGGTCCATCTCATGGTAGCCGAGGAAGGCGCCGTAGGCCTTCACCTCACCGATCACCACCATGTCGTGGCAGAGCCGACCGTCGCGCTCCCTGAGCGCGGCGTCGGCGGGGCCGGCGACGAGCATCGCCGTCGCGACCAGCGGCAAGACCAGCGCGCGCATCAGACGTCCTTCGGCTGGTCCTCGACCGTCACCGCCGGCGCTTTCCGTGGCTCAGACCCTCCCGGAGGGGCGAGGCGGATATGGAATCCGGTAATCTTCCAAAGCTTGTCGTCGCCCTTGGCCAGCACGGTTTCGGCGACCACCGTCGCCGCCGGATAGCTGTAGGCGTGGATCAGCGTGGCCTTCGTTCCGCCCGTGCCGGCGCTCAGGCTCCAGCTGCGGTTGGCGACCGCCGTCGGCGTCCCCGCCGGCAAGGCGCCCTTCACCGCCGCCAGCTGCGCCAGCGCCCCCGGCGTGCGAAGGTCGGGCGCCAGGTCGGCGTTGGCGGACAGATCCGCCCCGGTCCGGATCTGCTCGTAGAGCGCGCGCGCCTTGGCGTCGGCCTCCTTGTCGGCCGTCGGCAGGCTGCAGGCGCCCAGGGTCGCGGCCGCGACCACCGCGGCGGCGGGAAACAATCGATGCATGAGGAGCCCTCTGTCGCGAGGCGATCCTGCTCGCCATACTCCGCCGGAGCAACCTCAACCTGTCGTCAGCGTTGCAGGACCATGACCCAGACCACGCCGCGTCCGTCCTCTGTCCGCAACCCCATGAACCGGCCCGACCGGGTCGGCGTCGCGCTGAGCATCATCATCCCTGTGGTGCTTGTCGGCCTCGCCAACCTGCTGGCTTACGCGACCGGCTGGGGCGAAGAGGACCCGGCCTATGCCGCGGTCGCCTTCGCGCCGCCGGGCTGGGTGGTCGGGGCGGTCTGGATGGTCATCTTCCCGATGTGGGGCTACGCCCGCTGGCGGGCCTTCCAGGCGGGAACCAGCGGTCGCCGCGAGTCCTGGTGGGCGGCGGCGCTGATCGCCTGGTCCCTGTCCTATCCGATCGTGGTTCTGTTCCTGGACACGACCGGCAGCGCCGCGGCGAACGTCTTTTCGCTCGCGCTGGCCGCTGTCGTCGCGCGGCGGCTCTGGACGGTCTCGAAGGTCGCCGCGGGCTGGGTGCTGCCGTCGCTGGCCTGGCTAGGCTTCGCGTCGTTCTACGGCTTCGCGGCGGTGGCGACCGGCGTCTGACCGGAACGGCTGGCCTTCGGCGGACCAACCGCCTATTTCCCCGCCATGCTCTTCGTCATCTCCCCTGCCAAGGCGCTGGACTTCACCCCGCCTGACCGGACCCTGCCGCTCACCACCCCCGCGCTGAAGGACGACATCGCCGCGCTGGACGCCGTGACCCGCAAGCTGCGGGTGTCGGAGGTGCGCAAGCTGATGGACCTGTCCGAGCCGCTGGCCAAGCTGAACCACGAGCGGTTCCAGGCCTTCGACCCGTCGGTCGAGGAGGGTCTGCAGGCCGCCATCGCCTTCAACGGCGACGTCTATGCCGGGCTGTCGGCCCGGACGCTGGACGCCAGGGCCTTCGCCTGGGCCCAGGAGCGGCTGCGCATCCTCTCGGGCCTCTACGGCCTGCTGCGGCCGGCCGACGCCATCCAGCCCTACCGGCTGGAGATGGGCACGCGGCTGAAGACCAGGCGTGGCAAGAGTCTCTACGACTTCTGGGGCGACCGCATCTCGCGCGAGCTGAACGCCGCCGTCGAGGGGCACAAGGACAGGACCCTGATCAACCTGGCCAGCCAGGAGTATTTCGGCGCCGTCGACGCAAAAGCCCTGACCCTGCCGGTCGTCACCTGCAGGTTCTTCGAGGAGAAGGACGGCCTGGCCCGCCAGGTCAGCTTCTTCGCCAAGAGGGCGCGCGGCCTTATGGCCCGCTACGCCATCGACAACCGCATCGAGAAGGCCGGCGACCTCAAGGCGTTCGACGTCGCCGGCTATGCCTGGCGCAAGGACCTGTCATCGGACGCCGACTGGGTGTTTCATCGCCCCTACGCCTCGCCCGCCTAGAAATTCACCAAGGGGTGAATTATATGCGCTCGCAGCGGGCGGCCCGGTCGCCTATGCTGCATTGCAGCATAAAACAGGAAAGCAGCGCACGCCATGGACTACGGGCTCAGGGGCCAGGTCGCCATCATCACCGGCTCGACGAGCGGGATCGGACTGGGCCTCGCCGAGGCGCTAGCCCAGCAGGGCGTGAACATCGTCCTCAACGGACTGGGTGATCCGGACGCCATCGAGGCCACGCGCGCCGGCCTGTCGGCCCGCAACGGCGTTGAGGTCCTCTACCACAACGCCGACATGACCCAGCCTCTGCGCATCGCCGACATGGTGTCCTCGACCCGCAGCGCGTTCGGCCGGCTGGACATCCTGGTCAACAACGCCGGCGTTCAGCATGTCGCGCCCGTGGACGAGTTCCCCGTCGAGCAGTGGGACCGGATCATCGCCATCAACCTGACCTCGACCTTCCACGCCACCAAGGCCGCCCTGCCGCCGATGAAGGCCGCCGGCCGCGGCCGGGTGGTCAATATCGCCTCTGCCCACGGCCTGGTCGCCTCGCCGTTCAAGAGCGCCTATGTGGCCGCCAAGCACGGCGTGATCGGCTTCACCAAGTCCGCCGCGCTGGAAGTGGCGCAGCAGGGCGTCACCGTGAACGCCATCTGCCCGGGCTATGTGAAGACCCCGCTGGTCGAGGCCCAGATCACCGACCAGGCCAAGGCCCGCGGCATCAGTGAGGAGGCGGTCATGCGCGACGTCATCCTCGCCGCCCAGCCGACCAAGCAGTTCGTCACCGTCGAGCAGCTGGGCGGGCTCCTGCTCTACCTGGTCTCCGACGCCGGCGCCTCGGTGAACGGCGCGGCCCTGACCGTGGACGGCGGCTGGACGGCGGCGTGAAGCCCTCCCCCGCCAGGCCCGGGACCATCAGCCTGGCGCTGCAGGGCGGCGGGTCGCACGGCGCTTTCGAATGGGGCGTGATCGAGCGGCTGCTCGAGGAGGACGGCCTGGAGATCGGCGCGGTCACCGCCGCCTCGGCCGGGGCCATGAACGCCGCCGCCCTGGCCAGCGGCCTGGCCACCGGCGGCCGCGAGGGCGCCAAGGCCACGCTGGCGAAGTTCTGGCGCGCGGTCAGCAACGCCGACGGCCGTAACGGGACCCTCTTCGGCGACTCGAACGTCTGGTCGGCGATGCTGCAGCCCGACTGGCTGAAGGCGACCCCCGCCTGGCGTTGGGCCGAGAGCCTGGGCGCCAGCATGAGCCCCTACGAGTTCAACCCGTTCAATCTGAACCCGATGCGCGACGTCCTGCAGAAGACGGTCGATGTCGCCGCCATCCGCGACCACTGCCCGATCGAGATGTTCATCGCCGCCACCGGGGTGCGCACCGGCAAGGTCCGCATGTTCCGGCGCGAGGAGTTGACCATCGACCATCTGCTGGCCTCGGCCTGCCTGCCGACGCTGTTCCATGCGGTCGAGATCGACGGCGAGCCCTACTGGGACGGCGGCTATCTGGCCAATCCGCCGATCTGGCCGCTGGTCTATGCCGACACCCCCGACGACGTGCTGGTCATCACGCTGAACCCCTTCGTCCGCGAGGAGGCGCCCAAGTCGCCCAGCGAGATCATGGACCGGCTGAACGAGATCACCTTCAACGCCGCCCTTTCGGCCGAACTGCGCGCCGTCGCCTTCGTGCAGAAGCTGCTCGACGAGGGCATGTTGAAGGAGACGGCCCGGGGCCGGTATCGCCGGCTGCGCGTGCATGCCATCACGGCGGACCGTCATCTGCGCGACCTGTCGATGGCCTCCAAGTTCAACACCGACTGGACCTTCCTGACCGGGCTTCGTGATCGCGGCCGCAAGGCCGCCGACGCCTGGCTGGCCGAGCATCTGGCCTCGGTCGGCGTGGAGTCGACCGTCGATCTGAAAGCCGAGTTCCTGTGACCGCCACCACCCCCGTGCAACGTCCCGTTCCCACCGTCGGCGTGGTCTGCCTCAAGGGCGACCTGGTCCTGCTGATCAAGCGCGGCACGCCGCCGCGGCTGGGCCAATGGAGCCTGCCCGGCGGGCGGATCGAGTGGGGCGAGGCCGTCGACGCCGCCGCGCTACGCGAGCTGAAGGAAGAGACGGGCGTCGAGGCGGAGCTGACCGGTCTGCTGGACGTGGTCGACGGGGTGTTCACCTCCCGCGAGACAGGCGAGACCACGCGCCATTTCGTGATGATCGACTATGCCGCCCGCTGGACCGGCGGCGAACCCGTGGCCGGCGACGACGCCGCCGACGCCCGCTTCTTCACCCGCGAGGACGCTATGGCCGCGGTCGAATGGGACGAGACCCGGCGCGTCATCGAAGCGGCCTACGCGCGCTTCGCCGCTTGACCAACCCCGCGTCACACGCCTTTTGTGCATCAAAACAGATGTTCAAAACGGGAAGCGACGCACCATGGCCTACAAGCCCTTTGATCTGACCGGAAAGGTCTCGCTGATCACCGGCGGCAACGGCGGCATCGGCCTTGGCATGGCCGAGGCGCTGGCCGCCTCGGGCTCCGACATCGTGATCTGGGGCTCCAACCCCGAGAAGACCCAGGCGGCCGAGGGCAAGCTTCTGGCGCACGGCGTTCGGGTGAAGGCCCAGATCGTCGACTGCGCCGACGAGGCCCAGGTGGTCGCGGGCATGGCCGAGGCCGCCACGGCAATGGGTCGCCTCGACACGGTGATCGCCAACGCCGGCCGCGGCCGGGGCGCCGCCTCCTTCTCCGAGATGACCACAGAGGCCTGGCGCTACAACATGGCCCTCAACCTCGACGGCGTGTTCTGGACCCTGCGCGAGGCGGCCAGGCACATGGTCGAGCGGGCCAAGGCCGGCGATCCCGGCGGCTCGCTGATCGGCATCGCCTCGCTGGCCGCCATCGAGGGCGCGGCCCGCAACGAAGCCTATGCCGCGACCAAGGGCGGCGTGATCTCGATGATGAAGTCGATCGCCGTCGAGCACGCCCGCTACGGCGTCCGCGCCAACGCCATACTGCCCGGCTGGATCGCCACCGACATGACCGCCGGCGCCCAGGGCAACGACACCTTCACCACCAAGGTCATCAGCCGCGTACCCGCCCGCCGCTGGGGCGAGCCGGCCGACTTCGGCGGCGTGGCCGTCTACCTGGCCTCCGACGCCAGCAGCTACCACTCCGGCGACACCTTCGTGATCGACGGCGGCTACGCGGTGTTCTAGCCGGGCGTCAGTCCTCCCCGCTCGCGGGGAGGGGGACCGCCGGGACGGCGGTGGTGGGGGGGGGGGCGGGGGGGGGGGGGGGGGGCGGGCCCGCGCCGACGTCGGCCATCAGATCCCGAACACCGTGCTTCCGGCTTGTCTTCCACCGCCCTCGCCGACCCCTCCACCATGCTCCGCATGGTCCCCCTCCCCCTCGCTTCGCTCCGGGGAGGACAATGAAAAAAGGAAACGCCCTCATGTCCCTGCGCACCCCCCTCTGCGACATGCTCGACATCGAGCACCCGATCCTGTTGGCCGGCATGGGCGGGGTCTCCTACGCCGAGCTGGCGGCGGCGGTGAGCAACGCCGGCGGCTATGGCGTGCTGGGCATGGCCGGCACCCAGCCGGAATTCATCCGGGAACAGATGCGCAAGGTCCGCTCGCTGACCGATCGGCCGTTCGGCGTCGACCTGCTGGCCGCCAGCCCGGAAAGCCTGACCGCCGCCGTCGAGATCATCATCGAGGAAGGCGCCAGCTCATTCATCGCGGGCCTGGGCGTGCCCATGCCGATCATGGAGAAACTCAAGAAGGCCGGCCTGAAGGTCATGGTCGTCTGCGGCGCGGTGAAGCACGCGGTGAAGGCCGAGCAGGCCGGCTGCGACGCGGTCATCTGCCAGGGCGGCGAAGGCGGCGGGCATACGGGCCTGGTCGGGACCCTGCCGCTGATCGCCCAGGCGGTCGATGCGGTGAAGATCCCCGTGGTGGGGGCCGGGGGCCTCTATGACGGCCGCGGCCTGGCCGCCAGCCTGGCCCTGGGCGCCCAGGGCGTCTGGATGGGCACCCGCTTCATCGCCAGCGAGGAGGCGCACGCCGGCGACCTGTACCGCCAGACCATCCTGGAGGCGGCCGACGACGACACCGTCCGCACCCGTTGCTACAGCGGCAAGCCGATGCGGGTGAAGAAGAACCCCTACGTCGAGGACTGGGAAAGCCGTCCGGCCGACATCCAGCCCTTCCCGATCCAGGCGGGCATCAGCATCCGCAACAACGCCATGGGCGGCATCGGCGGGCAGATCGAAGGTCTGGACCCGGACAAGTCCTGCTTCGCCATGGGCCAGAGCGCCGGCGGCGTGCACGACGTCCTGCCGGCCGGCGACATCGTCCGCCGCATCATGGCCGAGGCCCACGCCTCGATCGCCGCGATGACGGCCCTGAACGCGGCCAGCCCGGCCACGACGCGCGAGACGGCGGCCTGACCGCCCATGGCCGTCTACGGAGTTGCGCACATCACCATCACCGACCGGGCAGCCTATGACCGCTATTCGGCGGCGTTCATGGCGGTCTTCAGCCAGTTCAGCGGCTCCCTGCTGGCCGTCGACGAATCGCCCGAGGCCATCGAAGGGGAATGGAGCGCGACCCGGCTTGTGCTGATGAGCTTCCCGGATAAAGCGGCCTTTCATGACTGGTTCGACTCGCCCGCCTATCAGGCGATCGCCTCGGATCGCCACGCCGGCTCGACCGCCGTCATCCTGTTGGCCAAGGGGCTCGGCGGTTAGGCAACCCGCCGGGCCACCCTCGTGCTCCAGAGCAGCAGCAGCGGCATCAGCGCCACCTCGGCGAGGAACGAGCCGACGATCTGCGGTCCGAACAGCACGTCCGGCCGCAGGGCGCTGAATCGCGCCAGCCCGCCGACGACGATCAGCGCCAGCACGACCTGGACGGCGGGCTTCAGCGCCCGCAGACGCCAGGCCGCCGCCGTAAGCAGCAGGCCCACCCCCAGCCACAGACCGCCCAGGAACCGCACATGACTGTCCTGCGCCGCGAAGGCCTGTGGGTCGGTGATGGCCATGAAGTCGGTCGGGCCCTGCAGGCCGAGGGTGGCGATTCCGCCCAGGCCGACGTTGATCCCGGTCCAGACGATCACCAGCCCGACCACGAAAAGCACGGCCCGGAAGGCTGTCTCACTGAAGGCCATGCGCTGTCCCATCCAGGCTCCCCGGCTTGTCCGGCGGTGCGTTCCATTTATTTAGAACACGTGCGAATTAATTAGCGATGTCCAGCGAGTCAACGACCGCGCGCCCGAGGGGGCGCCCGCCCCGCACCGCCGATGCGGTCGACGCCACGCGGTCGCGTATCGCCAGGGTCGCGATCGGCCTGTTCCGGGAGGAGGGCTACGCCTCGGTCTCCATGCGACGCCTGGCGCAGGAGGCGGGCTGCACGCCGGCGACCCTCTACGCCTACTTCGCCAGCAAGACCGAGATCCTGCGACACATCTGGGCGGAGGTGTTCGAGGGCCTGTTTCACGACCTGGACAGGCTGGCTGAAGGGATCGACTCCCCGCGTGAGCGCCTGGCCGCCGTCTCGCGCGCCTACGTCAGCTTCTGGGTGGACCATCCGGAAACCTATCGCGTCGTCTTCATGACCGAGGGCGTCACCCAGCCCGAAGTCGGCGTCTTCGTGGACAGGGCCGCCGGCCGGTACGCCTTGTTCTTCGACGCCATGCGCCAGGCCTGGGCCCCGAAGGCCGATGCAACCGACGTGAGTGTCCGCACCCAGGCGCTGCTCTGCAGCCTGCAGGGCGTCGCCCACACCCTGATCACGGTCAGCGGCTATGGCTGGGCGCCGGTGGAGCGGCTGGTCGACACCCTGGTCGAGGCCCTGCTGCCGCCGCGCCTGCCGTTATGGATCGACGGCTAGACGCCCTCGACGATCATCACCCGGTACTGCGCGCCCTTGAGCCGGTGCGCCAGCGCCGCCTGGTAGGCGGGGCTGCGGTACCAGGCCTGGGCTTCGGCGAAGGTCGGGAACTGCAGGATCACCGCGCCTTCGACGTCGGCGCCTTCCAGCACCTCGTGGCGGCCGTAGAAGGCCAGCGGCGTGATCTTGTGATCGGCGCGCGCCTCGCGGGCGGCGGGGGCGTAGCGGTCGAACTCGGCCTGGTCGAGCATCTTGTCGCGGATCAGGATCACATAGGCGGGCATGGAGGGCTCCTTCTCGGGGTCGGCCTTCCATAGCCCGCCGTGCGCCACGCCGTCAGCCCGCGATCAGGATCCAGACCCCGATGGCCGCGAAACTGGCCGCCGCCGCCCACCGGATGTAGCGCAGGGGCAGCCGCGCGGCGGCCGCCTCCCCGATCCACACGGCGGGGGCGTTGGCGATCATCATGCCCAGGGTCGTGCCGGCGGAGACCAGCAGGATGTCCTGGAACCGCGCCGCCAGGGCGACGGTGGCGATCTGGGTCTTGTCGCCCATCTCGACCAGGAAGAAGGCCACGGCGGTGGTCAGGAACACCGAGCCGGCCTTCACGGCCGACGGCGCCTCGTCATCCTCGAACTTGTCGGGGATCAGCGCCCAGGCCGCAAAGCCGATGAACAGCAGGCCCAGCACCCACTTCATCCACGGCCCGTCGAGGAAGTCGCCGGCCAGGGCGCCGGCCGTGGCGGCCAGGCCGTGGTTGGCCAGGGTGGCGACCAGGATCCCGGCGAGGATCGGCCACGGCTTTCGGAACCGGGCCGCCAGCACGATGGCCAGCAGCATGGTCTTGTCGCCGATCTCGGCGATGGCCACGAGGCCGGTGGAGACGAGGAAGGCTTCCATGAACATGTCCTGGCGG
>JBIKII010000289.1:0-2733 GCA_044361705.1 Caulobacter sp. | reverse complement strand
GCTGTCGACACCGTTTGCCCGCACTCCCGACACGACACCATCGGTCGTGCTGGCGAAAGGGGTCTCAGTCACCCTTGAACTCGCCCGGCCGCTTCTCGAAGAAGGATTTCACTCCCTCCTGGAAGTCCTGGGTCTTGACCGTCAGCAGGTACTGGTCGCGATCCATGAAGCTCGTCGCGTAGTGATTGGCGTTCGCCTGGGCGTTGACCGCTTCCTTGGTCATCCGGATCGGCAGGGGCGGAAGGGCCGCGACCTTTGCCGCCCAGGCCCGGGCGGCGTCGAGGGCCTTGCCCTTTTCCGTGACTTCGTCAGCCATGCCCCATGACAAGCAGACCTCGGCCGTCGCAGGCTCGCCGAACATGACGAAACGTTTGGCCCGCGACGGACCGGCGATCGTGGTGATCCGCGGAATGCTGTTCCAGCTCATGTTGATCCCGAGCGGAACTTCCGGGAGTCGTACAAAGCTGCCTTCGCCCATGATCCTGAAGTCGCAGGCGACGACGAGGGCGCAGGCTCCCCCGACGCAGTAGCCTTCGATAGCGGCGATCGTGACAGCTTCGATCTCCTCCCATGCGCGACACATATCCGGCCCAGCCATAATTGCCTCCCGGGTTTCCAGGACCGTCGGCGCTGTCACCCTGTCCTGAATCCCGCCAAGATCCGCGCCAGCGGAGAAGGACTTCTCGCCACCGGCCAGGACGACGGCCAGGACATCCGATCGCCGCCGCAAGAGCACGGCAACCTCGGTCAGTTCGCGCATCATGAGGCCGTTCAGCGCATTGCGCGCATCGGGGCGATTCAGCGTGACTTCGACGATCGGTCCGTTGCGGGAGACGAGCAGGTGCTTCCAGTTTCGGTCGAGCAGCGCATCACTCATCAGGAATAGATCTCCACCAGGCCGGCAGCGCCCATGCCGGCGCCGACACACATCGTCACCACGCCATACTTCGCATTGCGACGTCGACCCTCAAGCAGGACGTGGCCAACCGAGCGAGCTCCGGTCATGCCGTAGGGATGTCCGATGGAGATCGCGCCGCCGTTGACGTTGTACTTTTCGGGGTCGATCCCGAGGCGGTCCCGCGAGTAGAGGCACTGGCTCGCGAAGGCCTCGTTCAGTTCCCAGAGGTCGATGTCGTCGACCGACAGGCCGTGGCGCTCCAGCAGGCGGGGCACGGCAAAGACCGGCCCGATGCCCATTTCATCCGGCTCGCAGCCGGCGACGGTGAAGCCACGGAACGCGCCGAGCGGCTCAAGGCCACGGCGGGCCGCCTCCTTGGCTTCCATGAGGATACAGGCGCTGGCGCCGTCAGACTGCTGGCTCGCGTTGCCGGCCGTCACGGTCTTGCCTTCCTTGATCACCTGACCGTCGCGGTGGACAGGCTTGAGGGCGGCGAGTGTCTCGAGCGTGGTTTCAGGGCGATTGCATTCATCACGATCGACCACCTTGTCGACCATTGTGGTTTCACCCGTGGCCTTGTCCACCTGAGCCATCTTCACGGCGAGCGGGACAATCTCGTCACTGAACAGTCCCTGGGCCTGGGCGCGGGCGGTGCGCTGTTGTGAGCTGAGTGCATACTCGTCCTGCGCTTTGCGCGAGACGCCGTAGCGTTCGGCCACGATCTCGGCGGTCTCGATCATCGACATCCAGAGCGCCGGCTTGTGGGCAAGCAGGTAGTCTTCGGTAAGGTGAAAGCGATTCATGTGGCCGCCCATCTGCACCAGGGAAATCGACTCGACGCCGCCGGCCGCCATGATCGGCACGTCCTCGTTTCGGATGCGGCCGGCCGCGACGGCGATGGCCTGGAGGCCAGATGAACAGAAGCGGTTCACGGCGAGCCCGGAGGTGGTGACCGGGCATCCTGCGCGAAGCGCGGCGGTTCGCGCGATGTCGTAGCCCGTGGCGCCTTCAGGATGCCCGGATCCCAGAACGACGTCCTCGATTTCGGCGGGATCCACCCCCGCGCGGCTCATGGCGCTCGCCAGAACGTGTCCTGCGTAGGTGATCGGATGAGTAGCGTTGAAGCTTCCGCGAACGGACTTGGCCATGCCCGTTCGGGCCGTGGAAACGATGACAACTTCGCGCACGGCGAGGCTCCTTCGACTGCGACAGAGAATGTTGACTGAACAATAGTTCAGTCGCATCACGCTGTGCAACCCATTGTCAGGGATGCGGAGGCCCTTTTTCCGTAAAGGCTGGCGCGACTCGATGTTAGAAATGACGAGAGGACTCCGACTGAACAGGCGAAGGCTTTGTCTGGTCGTGGGAGCTGGTCGGAATGGGTCTGCCCGAACCCTGCGGCGCCTCCGCGGCGTTGGGACCCGACTTGAAATGCGAGGATCGAGTTGGCGAAAAAACCAGTCAATGAAGCAGGTGATGGTCGTACGCGGCTGATTTCGACAGCCTTGCGGCTGTTCGCGGAGAAGGGCTTCGACGGCGTCACGGTGCGTGACATTGCAACGGCGTCCGACGTCTCGGTTGGGCTGATAAACCATCATTTTGGCTCCAAGGAGGGCCTCCGAACCGCCGTTGACGACCAGTTCATCCGGCAGTTCGAGGAGGCCCTGTCCTGGGAGCCGCGGTCTCAGGAGCCTGGAAGGGTGACCCCGGAGGACTATGCGGCCACGGTCGACGAGTGGATCTCGCGGCACCAGGACACCTGGCCTGATACGGCGAACTACTTCCGACGCGCCCTGCTTGAGGAGAGTGACTGGGGCTACGCTATCTTCGCCCGC
>JBIKII010000127.1:0-9750 GCA_044361705.1 Caulobacter sp. | reverse complement strand
GGGACACCTTCGCCGGGTCGCCCGAGCCCCAGCCGGCCCGCGCCGCCGCCCGGTCGCGCGCGGCGAAGTCGGCGCGGCCCAGCGCTTCTTCGGCCTGCGCCGCCACGACCAGGCTCATGGGGTCGTCGGGCCATTTGGCGAGCACCGCCCTCGCCTGCCCCAGCGCCGGCACGACCTGGCCCTGGGCCAGCAGGGCGGCGGCCAGGCTGCGGCGGACCGGGTACCACCAGATCGGCGGATCGCCGCCGTCGCCGAACACCTTCTCCTGCCGCTCGGCCGCCTTTCGGAAGTGCTTGCCGGCCGCGGCGTAGTCCGTCTCGATCATGGCCGCCCGCCCCAGCAGGACCTCACGGGCGATCTCCATCTGGGTCGCCAGAACCTTGTTTCCGGCCGGCTTGATGGCCAGCGCCTCGGCGCGGACTCCGGCGGCGTCGCCCTTGCGGGCCAGGGCCTCGCCCCGGCCGTAGTGGCGCATGGCGCGCAGGAAGGCGTGCTTCGCATCCGGCGCGGCCATGGCCAGGACCTTGTCAGGATCATCGTAGCGTCCCCGGGCGAACCAGGCCGAGCCCGCCGTCAACTGCACCCACGGCGAGTCCAGCCGCTCGGCCGGCAGACCGGCGAAGCGATCGGCGATGGTCAGCGCGGCCTGCGCCTCACCGGCCATCATCGCCCCGCCCAGCGCGAAGTGGACGTTGTGGCCGAAGTAGGGAATCTCCCAGTCCGGCTTCTTCCAGCCGGTCTGGCCGACCCAGACCTTGTCCACCTCGATGGCCGCCAGGTTGGCGAAGGCGGCGTCGCGGTAGCGGCCGACGCGGTACCAGGTGTGCGACGGCATGTGGACCAGATGGCTGGCGGCCGGGGCCAGGCCTCTCAGGCGGTCAGCGTAGGGAACGGCCTTTGCCGGAACCGCCGCCCACTCGGTGGCGTGGATGTAGAAGTGGATCGCGCCGGTATGGTCCGGATTGCGGGCCAGCACCGTCTCCAGCAGCCCCACGGCCCGTTTTGCGCCGGCGTCGCTGAAGCCGGTCATCTGGGAGTCGGCGGCCAGCACGCCGATGACATCGTCGGTCGGGTAGCGCTTCACAAGGTCCGCCATGGCCTTCGCCCAGGCCTTCTCGCCGGACGCGTAACGGCGCACGACGGCGGCGATGAGCAGCCGCTCCTTCTCGGTCGCGCCGGCGGCCAGCGCCTGCGCCCGCAGCGCATGCTTCAGGGCCGCCTTCTTCTCCGCGCCGCTGATGTCGTAGTTGATCGTCGGCCCGTCGGCCCAGGCCTGGCCCCAGGCGCACATGGCGCAGGCGGGGTCGAGCCGCGCGGCCTGCGCGAACGCCGCCTTGGCCGGGTCGTGCTGGAAGGCGTTGGCCAGCTGCAGGCCGTAGTCGAACCAGCGCTGGGCCTCGGGGACCGTCGTGGTGATGGCCATGGTCGCATTTCCGTAGCCCGGCAGCATCTTCGGCGGCTCGGCCTTAACCCCCTCCGCGGCGCGGGGCCTGGCGCTGGCCGCTTCGCTGCTGCAGACGGTGGAGATGGCCAGCGGATCGAAAGCCGTCTCGTCTCGCGTCCAGGAGGGCCCGGCCAACAGGACCGCTACCGCCGCCAGGGACGATCCGAACAACAACCTGCGACGCATGACGACCCTCATTGCTGTGAGGGACGCTAGCGATGCGGAGCGCTGTTCACAACCGCCGACGTCCAGGCGTGACAGAGGTCAAAATCCCCCTTAACGTGTATTACCGGGTTGCAAATACTACGGCTAAGCCGCATTAATGCGCGATGATGAGTTCGAATGGGATGATGCAAAGGCCGCCGCCAACCTGGCGCGGCACGGCGTTTCGTTCTTCACCGCGCGCCGGGTTTTCGATGACCCGTTTGCATTCGAAATACTGGACGACCGCATGAGCTACCCGGAGGATCGATTTGCGACCACGGCCCTCGTTGACGGCAGGTTGCTGTCGGTCAGCTGGACGCTGCGGGAAGGAACGATCCGGATCATCTCCGCGCGTTTCGCGACCGCTCAAGAAAGGCGGCTGTACCATGACGAAGGCATCTAGCGGTGCTGCGGACGATCGGCTCCATCCCGCCGACTGGCCGGACGACGCTATCGAGGCGGCTGCCCTCGCCGATCCGGATGCACAGCCACTGACCGAAGACGATGCACGGAGGATGCGCTCGACACCGCGTGTTCGCATCATCCGTCGCGCGCTTAAGCTATCCCAGGAGGCCTTCGCCGAGCGGTTCAAGATTCCGATCGGCACGCTTCGCGACTGGGAACAGGGCCGCAAGGTCCCTGACGCGGCGACGCGGGCCTACCTCATTGTCATCGCCCGCGAGCCCGAGGCCGTCGCCCGGGCGCTGGCCCCGTCCGCCTAGATCAGGCCCGCCAGCGGCGAGCTCGGATCGGCGTACATGCGGCGCGGCATGCGGCCGGCGAGGTAGGCTTCGCGGCCGGCGATGACGGCGTGCTTCATGGCCACGGCCATGCGGATCGGATCCTTCGCCTCGGCGATGGCGGTGTTCATCAGGATGCCGTCGCAGCCCAGTTCCATGCCGATGGTCGCGTCCGAGGCGGTGCCGACGCCGGCGTCGACCAGCACCGGCACCTTCGCCTGTTCGACGATGAGGCGCAGGTTGACCTTGTTCTGGATGCCCAGGCCCGAGCCGATCGGCGCGCCCAGCGGCATGATGGCGGCGGCGCCTGCCTCCTCCAGCTTGCGGCAATAGACGATGTCGTCGGTGCAGTAGACCATGACGTCGAAGCCCTCGGCCACGAGCAGCTTCAGCGCCCGCAGGGTCTCCTCCATGTCGGGGTAGAGGGTCTTCGGGTCGCTCAGCACCTCCAGCTTGACCAGCGACCAGCCGCCGGCCTCGCGGGCCAGCCGCAGCGTCCGCACCGCCTCCTCGCCGGTGAAGCAGCCGGCGGTGTTGGGCAGGTAGGTGAAGCGGTCAGGCTTCACGAAGTCCATCAGCAGCGGCTGGCTGGGATCGGAGATGTTCACCCGCCGCACCGCCACGGTGACGATCTCGGCCCCGGCGGCTTCGGCCGCGGCGGCGTTGGTGGCGTAGTCCTTGTACTTCCCAGTGCCGACGATCAGGCGCGAGGTGAAGGTGCGACCGGCGACGGTCCAGCTGTCGGCGGCGGAGGTGGTGTCGAGGGAGGCGGTCATGGGGAGCGGTTTACGCCGGGACTCGAAACGGGGGAAGGCCGCCTCCGTGCTCTGCACCGAATCTGCACGACAGCGGTTCGCCCCCTGCACCCCTCCCCCGTTGACGCTGCGCCCCAGCGGCCGATGATGCTCCCCATGCAGCGCTCGATCCTGATCGTCGACGACGACCCCCACATCCGCCAGCTTCTGGCCTTTGCTCTCGCCAAGGCCGGGCTCGCCACGCGCGAGGCCGAGGACGGCGAGGCGGCGCTGGCCGCCGTGGCGCAGCAGCGGCCGGACCTTGTGGTGCTGGACATCAACATGCCGAGGCTCGACGGGCTGGAGGTCTGCCGCCGGCTGCGGGCCCAGGGCGACCTGCCGATCCTGTTCCTCAGCTCGCGCGACGACGAAATCGACCGGGTGCTGGGCATCGAACTGGGCGCCGACGACTATGTGGTCAAGCCGTTCAGCCCACGCGAGGTCACCGCCCGCGTCCAGGCCATCCTGCGCCGGGCCGGCGGGAGCAAGGCCGCCGATGCCGAGGCGCCAGCCGCCCCGGTGGTGCGCGGGCGGCTGACCCTGAACCTCGACGGCTGGAGCGCCCTGTGGGACGAGCAGGAGGCGGCGCTGACCGTCACCGAGTTCGGCATCCTCAAGACGCTGGCCGCCGCGCCGGCCAAGGTCTTCACCCGCGACGCCATCATCGACCGGCTGCACGGCCCAGGCTTCGCCATCACCGACCGCACCATCGACAGCCACGTCCGCAATCTGCGCGGCAAGTTCACGGCCCTGGGCGGCCATGACGTGATCGAGACCCGGGCCGGGGTCGGCTACCGGCTGGGCGCCTGCACCGGCGCGCGGGCGTGATCGCGCGGCTGAAGGAGTTCATCAAGCGTCACTGGCCGCGGCTGCGGCTGCGGACCATCCTGCTGATCGTGCTGCTGGTGGTGGCGGCGATGCCGGTGGCCGGCATGGTGCTGCTGCGGGTCTACGAGAACACCCTGGTGCGCCCGACCGAGGTCGAGCTGGTCAGCCAGGGCGCGGCCCTGTCGGCGACGGCCCAGGCCCTGTGGCCCGGCGCCGCGCCGCCCTCCCGGGCGCCGGACAAGGAAGCGCCCGGCTACTACCGCCCCGAAAGCACCGGCATCGACCTGTCGGGATCGCCGGTGTTGCCGTCGCGGCCGCCGGCGACGTTCACGGCTCGCCCCCCTGATCCGGACGCACTGGCCGTGCTGCCGGCATTGGGGCCGATCCTAGACGAGACCACCCGCACCACCCTCGCCTCCGTCGTGGTCATGGACCGCAACGGTCGCGTCGTGCTGGGCCTGGGAGAAGGCCGCAGCCTGGCGGGCCTCAAGGAGGTGAAGTCGGCGCTGGCGGGCAAGCCGCTGACCGTGATGCGGCGACTGTCCGACTATCGCAAACGCTACGACTTCGAGTGGCTGAGCCGCGCCTCCGGCATCCGCCTGCACCACGCCCGGCCGATTGTCGTGAACGGCCGGGTCGAGGGCGTGCTGCTGCTGTCGCGCTCGCCCCGGGCGCTGTTCCGGGGGCTGTACGAGGATCGCGGCAAGTTCGTTCTTGGCCTGGCGGGGATCATCGCCATCCTGGTGGTGCTGTCAGGTCTTGTCTCGCGCGGCATCACCCGGCCGATCGAGGCGCTGAGCAGGGCCTCTCGCGATGTCGCCTCCGGGGCCGGCGAGGTGCCGGATACGCCGCGTACGGCGGCCGTGGAGATCCGGCAGCTTTACGAGGACTTCGCGTTCATGGCCGCCGCCATCGCGCGGCGATCGCGCTACCTGCGCGACTTCGCCGCCGCCGTCAGCCACGAGTTCAAGACGCCGCTCGCCGGGATCACCGGGGCGGTCGAGCTGCTGCAGGACCATGGCGCGACCATGAAGCCGGAGGATCGTCAGCGGTTCCTGGGCAACATCGCCGCCGACAGCGGCCGGCTGAACCAGCTGCTCACCCGCCTGCTCGACCTGGCGCGGGCCGACATGGCGCGCCCGGAAGCCGGCGTGGCGGTGGAGGCCGCGCCCTCGGCGCTGCGCGTGGCCGACGCGCTGGGCGGACGCGGCGTGGCGGTCACCCTGGACCTGCCCGCGGATCTGCCGCGCGTGGCGGCGCCGGAGGCGACGCTGGAGACGGTGCTGACCGTGCTGGTGGAGAACAGCCGCCAGGCCGGCGCCTCCGCCGTGACGGTGAGCGCCGTCGCGCGGGACGGCCGGGTCATGCTGGCGGTGACGGACAACGGACCGGGGGTCGCGGAGGGCGACCGCGAGCGTTTGTTCGAGCCCTTCTTCACCAGCCGCCGGGCCGAGGGCGGCACAGGCCTGGGCCTGGCCATCGCCCGATCTCTGCTGGCCGCCAGCCAGGGCGAGATCCGCTGCGAACCCGCGCCCGAGGGCGCACGCTTCGTGATCTCGCTGCCAGTGGCGGCGGAGGGTTAGGAGGAGGCGGCGTCGGCGGCGGCCTTGGCGGCGGCCTTGGCGGTGGGCTTGGGGGCGGTGAGCGCGCTGACCGTGACTTCACCGATCTCGACCTTCACACCGAGGAAGGTCATGCCGCCGTCGAAGCTGATCTCGTTCTGGGCGACTTCGTTGCTGCGCTTGAGCAGGGACGCGTCGCTGTGGGTCAGGTGCAGCAGCATCGCCTTGCGCTTGACGCCGCGGCCTTCGGCTTCGGCGATGGCGGTGCGAAGTTCGGAGACGGCGTCGCGCTTGCGCGCGGGCGGCGTGTATCGGCTCAGGGCCGGGGTTGTCTGGTTCATGCAGGTCGCCTTTCTCCCCCGACGCCCCGCGACGCGGGTCGAGTGTCGGGCAGGACGGCGGTCTGGCGAGTCGCCGTGCAGGGCTCCGGAGAGCGTGGGACCTTTGTAGCACGACCGGGCGTCATGCGCCGCACACAAACGAAAAACGGGCCGGCGTGAGCCGACCCGTCATCGTCGTTCAACAGGGGGCGAGGGTTACTCGGCCGAACCCAGTTGACCGGCGGACATCTTGCCGCTGCGCTGGTCGCGCTCGAGCTCGAAGCTGAGTTTCTGGCCTTCATAGATCGAACCGAGCGACGAGCGCTCCACGGCCGACACGTGCACGAACACGTCGCCGCCGCCGGCGTCAGGTTGGATGAAGCCGAAGCCCTTGGTGGCGTTGAACCACTTAACAGTGCCGGTAGCCATTGTAATATTGCCTTGCAGATAGTCGGTATCACGGCCCGCGATATGCGGCCGCACGATCAAAACTCTTGTGAGAAGAGAGATTTGCGAGCCGCGCATTCGAGGCCGCTCGCGAAACTGGTCGAGCCAGAACAATTTTGACTGCGCCAAAGGGTCATCAATTACATTGGCGCGCAAGGAGTTTATTGACGACGACCATCGCATGGCCGCGGACCTGTTCAATCTGGACGCGTCGCTAGCGCCTGGACGGCGCGATGCCGACGGCGCGGTAGAGCGCAGCCGGTTCGAAGACGACGCCGTCCTTGAGCACCAGAACGCCCTTGCGCAGATCGTCCATGTCCCGGGACGGATCGCCCTGGACCAGCAGCAGGTCGGCGGCCTTGCCCGGCTCGATGGAGCCCAGGCGGTCGTCGGCCTTGACCACCTTCGCGGCGCCGAGCGTGGCGGTGTAGAGCGCGTCGGCGGGGCTTAGGCCGGAGGCGACGTAGAGCTCCAGCTCATGCACCAGCGTCAGGCTCGCCGCGCCGCCGTCGGTGCCGGCGACGATGGGCACGCCCTGGTCATGCAGCAGCTTCAGGAACTGGCCCAGCCGTGCGAACGCCTGCACGAACCGCGCGCGCTCCTCGTCGCCCTTGGCGTAGCCGGACCCGGTGATTCCCCGCCGCACGACCGGCGGCAGGCGATCAGCGACGCTGGCCAGACTCGGCGCGGGGACGCCGCGCCGCCCGGTCAGGGCGTCCTCCATGGCCGCCATGGTCGGATCCAGGACGATGCCGCGCGTGCGGAGCAGCTCGACGAAGGCCCTGACCTCCGGCGAGGCCAGGTCCAGCGCCGCGCCCTGCTCGCCCACCGCAGTGAACCGCACCGGGCTGTTGGTCTTCGCCGCGACCTCCGGCCCCAGGAAGTTCAGGATCCAGAAGTTGGCGTGCTGCACCTCGTCGTAGCCGGCCAGGACGACCTCTTCCATCGTCAGGCCCGCCGGCACGTGGCCGCTGATACGCAGGCCGCGCCTCTTCGCTTCGTCGATCAGCACCGGCATCAGCTCGGGCTTGATCGAGCTGTAGAGCTTCACCTGCGGATACCCCCGGTCGGCCCAGTCGGCGACGACGCGGCGAGCATCCTCGGGGGTGTCGACCAGCGCCTTGGTCGGTCCGGCCAGCGGCCCCTTGCCGTCGATGATGCCGGCCATGAACACGCGCGGGCCGATGAGCTCGCCGGAGTCGAACGACGCCTTGCGCGCAGCCAGATCATCGGGGTCGTTGGCCAGATCGCGCACGCTGGTCACGCCGGTGGCGATGTCGATCAATCCGCCCGAGTCGCGCGACAGGTGGACGTGCATGTCGAACAGGCCGGGCAGCAGCGTCTTGCCCCGGCCCTCGATCACCTCGGCGTCAGCCGGAATCTTCGTGGACCGGGCGCGGCCGACCGCCTCGATACGGTCGCCGCGGACGATGACCGTCATGTCGGGCCGGAACACGCGGCCCTTCGCGTCGTAGAGGCGCACGCCCTTGAAGGCGACCGGAGCAGCCGGCTTGCGGCCCAGCGTCGCCGCCTGGGCCACGGCGCGGGCGCGGATGACCTCGTCCTGCGCCTTGATCAGCTCGGGGACAATGGCCACCAGATCCTTGCGGACGACCGAGAGCCAGCTGCTGGCCTCGGCGAGCAGTTCGCCATCGCTGTCGAGCCAGATCGGCTGGGCGTCGTAGCCGAGGCCGGACACGAAATAGAGCCTGGCCAGCACCGGGCCATCGGCGCTCTGGAGAGTGCGTTCGCCGGCCGCCTCGATGCGGGCATTGCCGCCCGGCAGAAGCGTCAGCTCGCCGCCGGGCGCCTTGATGAGCGCCCGCGCCAAGGCGGCGCTGATCTCAGCGTCGGCCTGGTTGGCGAGGTAGAAGGTCCCGGCCGGGCCGCTGCCCGCGTCGGCCTCGCTCTTCCAGGTGATGACGTCGCCTGTGCGACTGGCGGTCTCGGCGACCGTCGTCTTGTAGTAGCTGACCCCCTCGACCGAGAGCAGGATCGGCAGGCCGTCGGCATCAACCCGCAGCCGGGACGTCGTCTCCGGCCCGCGACCACGGTCGACGAAGCGGAACCTGCTCTCGCGCAGGCCCGTGCGGTCGGTCCGCACGGTCATTTCGCCACGCTCCTGCCCCGCTATGAAGATGGTGTAGTCGTCGTCGGCGAAGGCGGGCGAGGCGATCAGGGTCAGCAGCCCGGTCCCGGCGATCAGGCTACGACGCAGCGCGCCATACAGTCCCGACATTCAGCCTCCGCCGATGAAGGTCACGATTTCAAAGCGGTCGTTCTCGAGCACCGGCGTCGCCGCATGCAGGCTGCGCGGCACGATCTCGAGGTTGCGTTCGACGGCCACCTTGCGGGTTTCAAGCCCGAGGGCCGCGACCAGGTCGGCCACGGTGGGGGCGTTCTCGACGTCCCGCTGTTCGCCATTGACGAAGATGCGCATGGTCCTGCGCTTGTGACCCCGGCAAAGCAAAGATACAAGGGCCGCGAAACGACGGCGGGGCCTAATGGGCAAACCCATCCATGTGCTGAGCGGGCCGAACCTCAACCTGTTGGGGACCCGCGAGCCGGAAATCTACGGACGCGAGACGCTGGCCGACGTGCAGGCGCGGTGCGAAGCCCGCGCCGCGGCGCTGGGCCACACGATCGTGTTCCGGCAGTCCAACCACGAGGGGCAGCTGATCGACTGGGTGCAGGAGGCCCGCACCGAGGCCGGCGCGCTGATCATCAATCCTGCGGGCTATGGTCACACCTCCGTGGCCCTGCTCGACGCGCTCAAGACTCTCGCTATACCGATCATCGAATGCCACCTGTCGAACCCGGCCGCGCGCGAGGCGTTTCGCCGGGAGACCTTTGTTTCACTCGCCGCCACCGGGGTCGTCTCTGGCTTCGGGGCCGCAAGCTACGAGCTGGCGGTGGAAGCCGCCTCCGGCCTGATCGGCGCTTCACGCGCCTCGGCCTGACCCGAAAACCCTAAGGTAGACGCTTCATGACCACGCCCAAGGCCGCTCCCGAGTCCGGCGACGCCGCTCAGACCATCGACACCAAGGTGGTGCGCAAGCTGGCCGACATCCTGAAAGACACCGGCCTGACCGAAATCGAGGTCGAGACCGGCGGCCTGAAAATCCGCGTCGCCCGCGAGCTGACCGCCGCCGCGCCCGCCGCCGTCTATCAGCCGGTGGCCGCCGCCCCGGCTCCGGCCGCGCACGCCGCCGCGCCCGCGCCCGCTGCATTCGTCGCCGAAGCCGCCCCGGCCGTCGCCGCCGGCGACAAGGTCAAGTCGCCGATGGTCGGCACCGTCTATCTGTCGTCGCAACCGGGCGCCGACACCTTCGTGAAGGTCGGACAGTCGGTCGCCGAGGGCCAGACCCTGCTGATCGTCGAAGCCATGAAGACCATGAACCCGATCCCCTC
>JBIKII010000345.1:0-2735 GCA_044361705.1 Caulobacter sp. | reverse complement strand
AAACGGTACAACCTTAGATGCATCTGCAAGTGGGCTAAAGATTTCCGACACTTACCCAGGCCAAACAAGCATCGTCACGTTGGGAACAATTGCCACAGGCACTTGGGCGGGGACAGCAATTGCCGCTGATCATGGTGGCACAGGCATCACCAGTTACGCTATTGGCGACATTATTTATGCGTCTGGTACATCCGCACTCAGCAAGCTGTCAGACGTTGCCACGGGCAATGCGTTGATTTCTGGCGGGGTCACCACCGCGCCAAGTTGGGGAAAGATTGGCCTTACCACCCATGTGTCTGGCACTTTGCCAATTGCAAATGGCGGCACAAACGGCACGGCAACGGCAACGGCTGGCGCTGTGGCCTACGGCACGGGCACGGCTTATGCGTTTTCCCTTGCGGGTACTGCTGGACAGGTTCTGATCTCTGGCGGTGCTGGAACGCCAACCTGGGCAGACTATGGCGCAGGGGATGTAGTTGGGCCAGCAAGTGCAACAGATAACGCAATTGCCCGATTTAACCTGACCACGGGCAAGCTGATTCAAAACAGTGTTGTAACGATTGATGACACAGGCAACACCAGCGGCATTTTGTCTCAGCAGTTTAGCAATGGTTCTGCTGTAACTCTTGCCGCAGGAAGAATGTGGTATGACGGTTCTACGGGTTCGTGGAATTTGGGCATGGGTAACGGCAACATTACCCAGCAAATTGGTGAAGAAATTTTTGTTTATGGCAAAGCGTCTGCTGCCATTACAGATTCGCCCCTTCAAATTGTTTACCACACGGGCACTGTGGGGGCCAGTGGCGTTATTACGTTTGCGCCCACGATTGTGGGGATTACAGATGCCAATGCAATTGTCGGCATTGCCACTGAAGATTTGGCGCTTAATGGTTTTGGGCGTGTCACATCGTTTGGCGTAGTTCGTGGAATCACAACCAACGGCACGGCTTTTGGTGAGGTTTGGGCTGATGATGATGTTATTTGGTACAACCCGATAACAGGAAACCCCACCAAAGTTGAACCTGTTGCACCCTACATCAAGGTGCAAGTGGGCCTTGTAATCAAAGCAGGGTCAGGCGGTTCTGGGTCTTTCCAAGTTGGCATTGTCCGAGGTTCGACACTTGGCGGTACTGATTCAAACGTGCAATTTGGCACACTTGCTGACAAGAATTTAATCCAATACAGCACATCCTTGGGCTATTGGACAAACGTTGCCACCTCAACCGTGTCTGTGGGCACGGCAACCAACTTGGCGGGTGGGGCGGCGGCATCCATACCCTACCAATCCGCAAGCGGCACAACGGCATTCCTGGCCTCTAGCGCGGGGGATGCCAATAAGGTTCTGCAATCCAACGGCACAAGCGCCCCAAGCTGGGTAACCCCCGTAGCCTACGCCACGGTCACAGATGATGTAACCACCAATGCGGTGCGTTACCCCTTGTTTGCAGACCAGACTACGGGCAACCTGACCACAAACTTTGTCAGTTCCACAAAACTAAACTTTAACCCTAGTTCTGGATTGTTGACCGCCACAGCGTTCAGCGGTTCGGGGGCGAGCCTGACAAGTCTCCCAGCGGGTCAGTTGTCTGGCACGATTTCCAGCGGTGTATTGGGTAATTCAAGCCTGTACGTTGGCACAACTGCCATTGCACTCAATCGGGCAAGTAGCGCCCAATCTCTAACAGGCGTAAATATTGACGGTTCGGCAGGGTCTGCAACCACAGCGGGAACCGCAACAAACGCAACGAACGTGGCAATTACAGATGACACCACCACAGCGGCAGAAATGTATCTATCCTGGGTGACTACAACCACAGGAAATTTGCCAATCAAGGTATCATCCACTAAACTCAAATTTAATCCATCCACGGGCGTTTTAACCGCCACGGGCGGGGTCACAGGGGGCACATTCTGATGTGGAAAATCTTGGAAATCCAAGCTGATGGCGATCTGATTACAAGCGCACGGTATTTCTGCGCTAAAAACGGGGTAGAAACCGAGGGTTGGTGGAAGTTTGCCGAGCCAAAATTGACCGTGCCATTTGCTGATGTGACCGAGGATATTGTGATCGGCTGGGTGACCGCCGACATTGGCGCACAGGTTGAGGCCCGATTAGACGCGCAAGCTGCGGCAACCCAACGGGTGGTTGTCGCCCCTTGGTTGCCCCAGGTCTTTACACCGAGCATCTAATGGCACAAACAGGTTTTACCCCCATTCAACTGTACTTTTCAAGTACAACCACTAATGCGCCGTTGGCGGCAAATCTTGCCAATGGTGAACTGGCGATCAACATTACCGATGGCAAATTGTTCTATAAAGACAATGCCAATGCGGTGCAAGTAATTGGTTGGAAAACAGTTCCTGTATCCGCTGGCGGCACAGGGCTAACTGCAACCCCAACAAATGGACAGTTGCCAATTGGCAATGGGTCAGGATATACGCTGGGGACACTAACTGCTGGTGCTGGAATTACCATAACCAATGCGTCAGGTTCAATCACAGTTGCTAGAAGTGGCGGTTCATTTAGTAGTGCGCCTGTTACGGCAACAAGCAATTATTCAATTGCTTCGACAGACACATGGATTATTAACAACAAAGCTGCGGCAAGTTTGACTGTAACTTTGCCCAACGCCAGTACAAATACTGGTCGTGAATTAACGTTTCAAAATTATCAATTGTTTACCGTAATTTCTGCATCAAGTAATGTTGTGCCACAAGGAGGTGGTTCGGCTGGA
>JBIKII010000288.1:0-2744 GCA_044361705.1 Caulobacter sp. | reverse complement strand
CGTCTTCACCGCCTCGGGCAGGGCGAAGAAGCGCTTGGCCGCGTCGATGGCCGCGTCGATGCGCGACTGGGCCATGTCGTAGTCGGAGATCACCGCGAAGCCGTAGCGCCGGAAGCTGTCGCCGAGGGCCTGGGAGAAGGCTTCGAAGTCGGTGTCGTAGAGCGAGAACGAGACGGGCTCGATCGCGGATCGGGTCAGGATGGTGTCGGTCATGACGGCCCTTTTACACCCGCCGGGCGGCCTGCGCACCTGACCTGGATCAAGGTCGGGCGCCCGAAAGTGGAACCTTCTCGGACGCGATCCGTTTCGGCGGCACAATCATACCGGAGCTACCCATGCTGAAGACCTCGGCGCTTGCCGCCTGCCTGCTCGCCGCCACCGCCCTGGGCGCCTGCACGACCATCGACCCGAACACCGGCGAGACGGTCCGCAACAACACCGGGACCGGCGCGATCGCGGGGGCCGTCGGCGGCGCGCTGCTCGGCTACCTGACCAACACCAGCGACGGTGAGCAGGGCCGCAAGAACGCCCTGCTCGGCGCCGGCATCGGCGCGCTCGGCGGCGCGGCGGTCGGCAACTACATGGACCGTCAGCAGGCCGAACTGCGGGCCGAACTGGCCGGCACCGGCGTCAGCGTCACCCGCCAGGGCGACGACCTGATCCTCAACATGCCCAGCGACGTGACCTTCGGCGTCGACCGCGCCGACGTCCAGCCGCAGTTCTACAGCGTCCTGGACAGCGTCGGCACGGTGCTGAACCGCTACCCGCAGACCATGGTCGACGTGACCGGCCACGCCGACTCCACCGGCGACGACATGTACAACCAGTCGCTGTCGGAGCGCCGCGCCAGTTCGGTGGCGTCCTACCTGATCAACAACAGCCGCCTGCTGCGCGACCGCTTCTACGTCCAGGGCCGCGGCGAGACCCAGCCGATCGCCAGCAACGCCACGGCCGAGGGCCGCGCCCAGAACCGTCGCGTCGAGATCGTCCTGCGTCCGTTCCGCGGCTAGAGCTTTCTCTATTTCGGTGCAGGCGGCTTCTTCGGAGCCGCCCGTTTCCGTTTGACCACCTCGGCCACCGGCACGCCCCCCTCTTCGGCCGGCAGGGCGGCCGTCTCCAGCGGGATCACCGGTGCAACCTGATCGACGGCGACGACGGCCTCGACCTTCCTCGGCTTGAACAGGGGCGCGGGGACGGGGGCGTTGCCATGGATCAGCCCGACGCCGGCGTAAATGCCGCCGGTCATTTCCAGCGCGAACCGTTCCTGGTCCCGTTCGCGGATGTCGGCGGTCGTTTCGGCGACCTCTTCCGGCGTGAGGCCCAGGGCTTCCAGCGCTTCGGCGCCAAAGGTCATGGCCGACTCGAAGGTCTCGCGGATCTGATAGTCGACCCCGGCCCTGATCAGATCCAGCGCATGGCCGCGATCGAAGGCGCGCACCATCAGCGTCGCGTGCGGGAACTCCTTCTTCGCCAGCTCCACGATCAGGTTGGCCGCTTTTACGTCCTCGATGCAGACCGCGATCAGCCGGGCCTTGTGAGCCCCCGCCGCGTGCAGGATCTCCGGCCGCGACCCGTCGCCGTAGTAGACCTTGAAGCCGAACGGCTCGGCGTTGCGGATGCGGTTGGCGTTGACGTCCAGGATGCTGACATCGACCCCCCGGGCCAGCAGCGACTGGCAGACCACCTGGCCGAAGCGGCCGAAGCCCACAACCAGCACGCTGCCCGACAGGCCGTCCGGCTCCTCGACGCCGTTGGTGTCCTGCGCCTCGGGGCGGACCATGGCCCGCACGGCCATGACCACGAACGGTGTCAGGATCATCGACAGGATGACGGCGGCTGTGAAGATGGCGTTGTCGCGGGCGTTGATCACACCGGCCGCCGCGGCGGCGGCGTAGAGGACGAAGGCGAACTCCCCGCCCTGGGCGAACAGCGCCGCGCGGTTGATCGCCTCGCCGGTCCGGGCCCTGAACAGCTTCGCCACCACGAAGATGCCGAGGGCCTTGATCACCATCAGGCCGATGACGACGATGACCAGCACCCGCCACTCGGCGGCGACGACGGCAAGGTCCAGCGACATGCCGACGGCGATGAAGAACAGGCCCAGCAGCAGGCCCCGGAACGGCTCGACGTCAGCCTCCAGCTGGTGGCGATAGGCCGACTCAGACAGCAGCACCCCGGCCAGGAAGGCGCCCATGGCCATGGAGAGGCCGCTCAGGTCCATGATCCAGGCCGCGCCAAGCACCACGGCCAGGGCGGCGGCGGTCATCACCTCCCGCGCCCGGGCGGCTGACAGCAGGCGGAACAGCGGGTTGAGCAGGTAGCGCCCGGCGATGAACAGCCCGACCAGCGCTCCCAGCGCGATCAGCACGTCCAGGGCCCAGGATCCGCCGGCCTCCGGGCGGGGCGACAACAGCGCCACCACGCCCAGCAGCGGCACGATGGCCAGGTCCTCGAGCAGAAGGATGGAAATGGCCCGCTGGCCGAGCGGGGTCGTGGTCTCGCCGCGCTCCTCCAGCATCTGCATGATCACGGCGGTGGAGGAGAGCACGAAGCCCATGGCGCCGATGAAGGCGACGGCGGGCGGCAGGCCGAAGGCGATCAGGGCCAGGGTCATCGCCGCGCCGCAGCCGGCCACCTGCACGGCGCCCAGGCCGAAGATGTCGCGCCGCATGCTCCACAGCCGCGAGGGACGCATCTCCAGCCCGATGATGAACAGGAACATGATCACGCCGAGCTCGGCGATG
>JBIKII010000375.1:0-2753 GCA_044361705.1 Caulobacter sp. | reverse complement strand
TTGCGTCTGCTGTGCCTGATGCCAGTCGTGCGGGTGAGAAGATCCCGGCTGTGGTCTGCGTGGCGTTGATGCCACTGAGGGTCACGTTTGGTGTTGTGGTTGGTGTGCCTGTGATGACCACAGGTGCAGTAGCAGTCACACTGGTAACGGTGCCTGACCCGCCACCGCTCGACGTTGTTACTGAGCGGTCGATGGTGATCGTGATGCCACGGCCAGAGGTAAGCGTGATCGGTGGTTTAGATGATTGGATCGTTACTGTGGTCATGTCAGAGCGTCCAATCCTGTACAACGAACAAGCCTGCGCAGAGGGCAACATCGTCGGTGCCGTCGTTCCATTGCATCGCCCACCAGTAGGTGCCAGGGGCGAGTGTGGTGAGGGTTTCGCTGATGCGTATGTTGAACTGTCCGAGCGCAGCGTTTGTCTTTGTCACGGTGAACGTTTTGAGCGCAGTGTCAGAGGTCGGTGCAGCGGTAACTTCTGCGGTGATCGTGATGTTGGTGATGTCTATCGCAGCGCCTGTTGCGGTGAGGGTTGCGGTGAAGTCATCGGTCCATGTGGTGTTCTCACGAACAGACCAGTTGACTTGTGCTCCGGTGTCGTCGAGCTGTACTTGTGCGCTCATAGGTCGGGCCCCTTTGTGCTTGTGTTCATTGATGCTAGACCGATGCCGAGTAGTGCACCGATGACACCCAACCAGAGTGCTGCGGTGCGTTGGTCGATGATGCCGTAGGCGGTTACGAGTGGGACTGCTGCGGTGAGCACACGGTAAATCCAAGCTCGTGTTGCTTCGTCTTTGAGGCTCATCCGATTAGCGCTTTGGCTTGTGGGATTGGTAGCACAACCGTCGGGATCGAGGGTGCGCTCTCTCGTGCTTTGTTGAACTCTTGTGGTGTTGCGAACTGGCAGACGTTGCCGTTAACCAACAGGAACAGGCCGAGGCCCTCGGAGATCATAAACATGGGCGCATCCTTGCGATAGGTGTGAACAGGTATAGGTGGCGGTGATGGTGTGCCGATGCATAGCTGCATTACTCGAGCACGCATCTCATTACCGCTGATCGTGTGCATATCAACTTTTCTATTTGGCGCCCACTCTTTATGCATACAACAATCAGCAACCAGCGCAGCGTTATAGCTGATGAGTGCTGCTGTTACCTCTGCAACGTTTTGCAGTTGGTCTGGTCGCCACGGTTCAGCCACCGTGCCAACATTCTCTACCTCGATACCCCAGTAGGCGGTGTTGCCGACACTGCTACCGTTCCACCTGCCAGCACCAGCGTGGTTGGCACGACCTGCAGCAATCACCACGTTGCAGTTATCACGACCGGTAAGAACATGGCAAAGCGGGCCGGGAAGGTCTGGTCTGCCGTTCACCACAATGTTGAGTGATGGTAGGTTGCGCCCCATTGCTGATGCGGTGTGATGCCACATCACAGCCCTCGGCGCAAACAACGCTGAACCACGAGTTTGCCAGCCTGGTTGTTCCTCAACCACAAGACCAGCGTTGCGAAGTCTGTCAGCAATCCCTGTGTCTCTCATCTTTCACCCCCACGCATGACCACGCACCCAACCCACAGCAAGCTCACCAATCTGCACAAGCTCATCCGTATTCACTGCCGAAAACCAGATTGTGCTGCCGTCCATCACAGGATCGAAGATGGCGGTTGCAATCGTGTCTGTATACAACGCTGATACTGCAAGCGTTGATGGGTCAACACGTTGAACAACTGATGAGCTTCCAGTAACGTACAGATAGTTGGCATCAAACGTCACACCTGAAATACCCGTTGTGATGACTCGTGTTGTAGCGTTTGTTAAAACATTGACTCTCCAAAAACCGATGCCTGCTCCGCCTCTGGAACAGACCCACAAGTAACCAAAAGCGTAAACACATTGCTGCGGGTCTGTTACAGCTGTGATTGTCGAAACATAGGCGTTTGAAGAATCAAGGCCATACACAGCATCGTTGCCGTAGTTCGTCAGCCAAAGAAGCGTGCCATCGTAAGCTGCTGTTTGCGGACCATCAGAATACCCAGCTGGCGCAGCCTTGCTAATGTTCGTGAAAGCAAAAGTTGTGGGATCGACTCGTGATGTGACACCGCCACCGGCAAAGCGTGAAGCGATTAGGTCGCCATCAGCGAAAGACACCCCGTTGTAAGTGATTCTATATTCAAGCTGTTGGTCCACAGTGTTTGTCGCAGGGTTGATGCGTTGCAAACCGTAATTTGTGCCGATGGATGATGCAGCGCAAGAAACCCAAACATTGCCAAACCCGTCTTGCGTGATACTGGTTGGGTTTTCAGCAAATGTGATCGTGGCGATCACAGCACCCGTTGAAGGATTCACACGGCTAACAGTGGTGTCAAAAATGTTTGCACACCAGATGGACCCGCTGTTATACAGCGTTCCTTCGGGGCGGTTGCCAACAGCAACCCGCTGCAACTCCTTATAAGCCATCTCAGATCATTCCCACAACAAACGCCCAACAGGTTGCACATCCTCGCCAGAAGCAAACGCCGCCCACACCTGCACACTCAACTGCCCGCCACCAACACCCTTATCAACCAGCCTAAAAGCCAACTGATCGTTAGTCTGGAAGGTGTGATCCATAGCCAACCATGTTGAAGTGAACTCGCCAGCAGCGATGTACATGGACACATCTATCTGCGCACCGTTCTTCAACATGATCACCTGAATAGCAGAAGTCAGGGCACCTAGCTGGGAAAGTTTGATGTAAGTGAGACGTACAGGCC
>JBIKII010000126.1:0-9856 GCA_044361705.1 Caulobacter sp. | reverse complement strand
GCCGCCCAGAAAGGCGATGTCGTCCGGGCCGGCGCGGTCGAGCGGCGCGGCGGCGGCCACAGACAGATCGGCCCGCTCCCCGGCCCCGACCTCTCCACCGACGGCGGCGATGAGGTCGGCCAGCGGAAGCGGGCCTCTGTTCAGATAGAATCGCGGGTCAGGCATGTGGTCCTCGCACGAACCCGCGATATCCCGAGTCGCGGGTTAGCGCTTCGCGGCGGCGGCCGGAGCCGGAGCCGCCGGAGCCGCCGGAGCCGGCGCGTCGAGACGCTCGCGGTTGAAGGTCAGCGTCTTGATCTTGGCGTTCAGGCCGGTCACCACCTGGTCGGTGATGTCCATCTGCGGATTGCCGGTGACCACCGAGCCGGTGAGCAGCACCGAGCAGCCCCGCGCCTGATAGGTCGCGATGACCACCGGGCTCATTTCCTGTTCGATGCGGTCGAGCGCCTTGCCGCGGGTGGCCTGGAGTTCGCGCTGGCGCAGGTCCAGCTTGCGGGCCAGGGCGTTGCGGCGGATCGTCAGCTGCGACGCGCGCTGTTCGGCGGCGTCCTGGGTCATGGTCGCGCGCGCACGATCAAAGCCCTGGATGTCGGTCGTCAGGGTCTTCTCCTCGTTCGTGAGTTCGACCTCGACTTCCTTGGCGATGACGTTGATCCGGGCCGCCACGGCCTTGCCGACGTCGGAGGACGCCAGGGCGCGGTCGAAGCTGTAGAAGCAGACGCCCGGCACGGCGGCGCCGTGACGGATGGGGGCGGGAGCGGCGGCGGCGGCGGGAGCCGGCTGGGCCGAGGCCGAGGACGCGAAAACGGCGAAGGCGGTCGCGAATGCGCCCGCGACCGCGGTGGTCTTCTTGAAAGTCATGAGAGTCCTAGAACCTTGTGGAGGTTGAGAAGCGGAACGTTTCCGTCTTGTCGTAGTCTTCTTTGGCCAGAATTTGGCTGAAGTCGAAACGAATCGGCCCCATCGGGGACCGCCAGAAGATCGAAAGACCCGCCGAGGCGCGCAGACTGAGGTCGTCGCGGACGCAGAGCTCTGTCCCGTTTCCGCAGGTGGAGGCGATCCCGCCGTTGACGTCGACCTTGTCCACGTCATCGAGCATGCCCACCGTCCCGAAGTCGGTGAACAGCGCGGCCTTGATGCCGTACTGCTCGGGCAGGAAGGTCGGGACCGTCAGTTCGACCGAACCGATGGCGTAGGCCTTGCCGCCCAGGGCGTCCTCACGGTCGGTTTCGCGCGGACCGATACCGGCGACCTCGAAGCCGCGGAAGCTGTTGCCGCCCTTGTAGAACCGGTCGTTGATGCGGACGCTGTCGCCGCCCCAGCCGTCGATGTAGCCGGCGGTGCCGCTGACGCTGAGAACGAAGTCCTTGTTGAACCCGTGATACCAGCCGCCCGAAAACTCGGTCCGCAGGTAGTTCACGTCGCCGCCCATGCCGGCGAGGTCCTGGCTCATGTCCACGAAGAATCCGCGGGTCGGGCGTTGGCCGTCGTTGCGACGGTCGATGCGGACGCCGAACCCGACCAGCGACGTGACATAGGCGCCGCGCTGCGAGCAGAGCGCCGGCGACAGGAGCAGCGCGCCCGGATCACACAGGTAGTCGTCGATGATGACCTCGTCCGACCGCAGCGTATAGCGCAGCGACATGGACGCATTCTGGGTCAGCGGGAAGCCGAGGCGGACGCCGCCGCCGAGCGAGGCGGTGTCGAACGAAGTCTGGCTGCTGAAGTTGTAGCGGTAGGAGTAGAGATCGAGGCCGGCGCGCAGGTCGCGACCCAGGAAGCGAGGCTCGGTGAACGAGAAGTCGATCTGCTGACGCAGCGACCCCACCGACACCCGGGCGCGGACGTTCTGGCCGCGACCACGGAAGTTGCGCTCGCTGATGCCCAGATCGATGACCAGCTGATCGATCGAGCTGTAGCCGGCGCTGAACGACAGTTCCCCGGTGGGCTGCTCCTCGACCTGCACGCGCAGCGCGGTGCGATCGGGCTGGCCGCTAGGGATTTCCTCGATCGTGACGTCCTTGAAGAAGCCGAGATTGCGGATCTGGGAGCGCGACCGGTCGACGAGCACGCGGTTGTAGGCGTCGCCCTCCGACAGGTTCAGCTCACGCCGGATCACGTAGTCCAGGGTCCGGGTGTTGCCGACGATGTCGATGCGGTCGATGTAGACGCGCGGCCCTTCGCGGACCTGGAAGGACACGTCGACGGTGCGGGTCTCGCGGTTGGCCACGTAGCGCGGACGGACGTCCACGAACGCGAAGCCGGCCGCGCCGGCGGCGAAGGTCAGGGCGTCGGTCGCCTGTTCAATCGCCTCGTCCTGGTAGAGCTCACCCTCGCGGAGGGGGAGCAGCTGGGCCAGGACCGTGCCGTCGAGCTTCTTCAGCTCGGTGTCGACCGACAGCTTGCCGAACTTGTACTGGGGGCCTTCGTCCACCGTGTAGGTGATGACAAAGCCGTTCTTGTTGGGGGCCAGCTCGGCGATCGCCGAGACCACCCGGAAGTCGTAGTAGCCCTTGTTGCGGTAGAACTTCCGCAGCTGTTCCTTGTCGTACTCGATCCGGTCGGGGTCGTAGTTGGCGTTGTTCGACAGGAATTTGTACCAGTGGCTCTCCTCGGTGACGATGACGTCCGCCAGGTCGCCGTCGGAGAACTCGCTGTTGCCCAGGAAGTTGAGCGACAGCACGCCGCTCTTGGGGCCTTCATCGATCTTGAAGATCAGGTCGATGCGCTTCTGCGGCAGCTCGACGATCTGCGGCGTCACCGTAACGCCGATCCGGCCTGAACGCCGGTAGAGTTCGATGATCCGCTGGACGTCGCCCTGGACCTTGGCGCGGGTGAAGATGCCGCGCGGACGGATGGTGACCTCGTCCTTGAGCTTGTCTTCCTTGAGCCCCTGGTTCCCCTCGAAGATCACGCGGTTGATGATCGGGTTCTCAACCACGCGGACCAGCAGGTCCCCGTTGGGCTGAAGGTCGATCTTAACGTCCGAGAACAGGTCGGTGCGGAACAGTGTCTTCAGCGCCACGTCGATCCGCGAGGGATCGACCGTGTCGCCGGGCGCGATCGGCAGATAGGATAGAACCGTCCCGGCCTCGATCCGCTCGTTGCCCTGGACGGTAATGCGTTGAACGACGCCCGATTGCACCTGCGCCGCGGCGCTGGTGGGAACGGCGAACGGCGCCACCCCGGCCAACAGAGCGAAACCGGAGACGATCGCGGCGCTACGCGCGCGGGAATGCTTCATCATATCTGCCATCGGCGGTCGGCGACTGCTCACGAGAACAGTCCGCCGAGGAAATTGAACACGTTGTAGCGCTGCAGGTCGTTCCAGACCGCGAACAGCATGAATCCCAACAGCAAGGCAAGACCAAGGCGGTATCCGACCGCCTGCACGCTTGCTGCCAGTGGCCGTCGCGCAACGGCTTCATAGGCGTAAAAGAGCAGGTGTCCACCATCCAGAACCGGGATCGGCAGAAGATTCAGGAAGCCGATGCTGACGGAGAGAATCGCCGACAGGCCCAGAAGCGCGACGAAGCTGCCCAGAAGACCGCTGACGAGATCGGGCGCACCCTCGGCGCCCATCTTGGCGACGGTGTCGGAGGCCTTGGCGATTCCGATCACGCCGCCAATCTGGTCAGGCGCCACCTGCCCCGTCACCAGGCGACCCAGGTAGTAGAGCGTGGTGGTCAGAACACTCCAGGTTCTCTCCGCGCCGGCGCCGATGG
This sequence comes from Caulobacter sp., assembly GCA_044361705.1. Classification (GTDB taxonomy): domain Bacteria; phylum Pseudomonadota; class Alphaproteobacteria; order Caulobacterales; family Caulobacteraceae; genus Caulobacter. The sequence goes on along the minus strand of JBIKII010000126.1, from coordinate 6,131 downwards.
CCTCGATCGGGCCGTAGCGAACCCGTTCGACAGCCCCGTAGCTGGAGCGGCTCTCCAGCCCCAGCGACACCTTTCGCGTTACGGTCTCGCCCTCGACCACGTCCCGCATGACCGGAACACCGACCAGGTCCAGGCTCTGTTCGCCGCGATCGATCGTGAAGGTCACGGGCTGGCCGGCGCGCGAAGCGACGTACTGGCTGAGCTGGCCGAAGTCCCGCACGAGGTCGCCGTCGGCCTTGACGATGACATCGCCGGCCTTGAACCCCGCCGCCTCGGCGGGACTGCCCGGGGTCACGGCCGTGACGCGGGTCGGAAGGCCCTCGATCCCCAGCTGGCCGATCTTCTGGCGCGCGCCGGTCGGGTCGACGATCTCGGTCAGCGCCGGGGTGGCGACCAGGGTGATCTCTGATCCGGCCCGGTCGACGGTGAAGGTGATGGGCACCCGGGCGCGAACGACGACATACTGGTTCAGGCCGGCCATATCGCGGATCTCGCGGCCATCGACCGCCTGCACCACGTCCCCGACCCGGAAGCCGGCCGCCGCCGCCGGGCTGCCCTCGACGATCTGCATCACGCGCGGGACGGCGATCCGCTCGCCGAAGATGCCGATCAGAAGCGCGAACAGCACCACGGCCAGCACGAAGTTGGCGACCGGCCCGGCGGCCGTGATGATCGCCCGCTGCCAGACCGGCTTGAAATGGTAGAACTTCTCGACCGCCGACGGATGGTTATGGGCGAGGATCTTCTGCTTCATCGCCTCCAGGTCGGCGTCGTCGGGCACCGTGCTGGCGGCATTGTCGTCACCGGCGAAGCGGACGTACCCGCCCAGCGGGATCCAGCCGATCCGCCACTCGACGTCGCGCTTGTCGCGCCATTTGAAGATCGCCCGGCCAAAGCCGATCGAAAAGCACTCGATCACGGTGCCGAAGGCGCGCGCCGCCCAGTAGTGTCCCAGCTCGTGAACCGTGACGACCAGCGTCAGGACGAACAGGAACGGCAAGATCCACGACACAAGGTCCGGCATCGGCGCAGATTACTCCCTAACGATCACTGGACGCGCTGACGCCGGGAAAGCGCTTCGACCGCCACACGGCGCGCGCTCGCATCGACCATCATCGCCACTTCCAGAGCATCGCCCCCCGTGCTGGCGGACAGGTCCCCCGCACCATTCATGCGGTCGAGGGTTTCTGAAACCAGTAGAGCAATATCGAGAAAGCCGATCTTGCGGTCAAGGAAGGCGGCGACCGCGATCTCGTTGGCGGCGTTCATGGCCGCAGGCGCCGTCCCGCCGGCCCGCAGGGCCGTCCGCGCCAGTTCGATGGCCGGGAACCGTTCAAGGTCAGGTTCCTCGAAGGTCAGCTGCCCGATCCTGGGCAGGTCGAGAGGCTCCGCGGGCCAGGGCAGCCGGTCCGGCCAGGCCCAGGCGCAGGCGATCGGCGCCTTCATGTCCGGCGGCCCCATCTGCGCCAGGGTCGAGCCGTCGGAGTACTCGACCATGCTGTGGATCACCGACTGGGGATGGATGACGACATCGATGCGCTCGGGCGGGGTGGAGAACAGGTACGAGGCCTCCACCATCTCAAGGCCCTTGTTCATCATCGTCGCGGAATCGACCGAAATCTTGGCGCCCATGCTCCAGTTGGGATGGGCGATGGCCTGCTCCGGGGTGGCGTGCGCCATTTGCGCCCTGGTCCAGGTCCGGAACGGCCCGCCCGATGCCGTCAGGATCAGCCGCGCAACCCGGTGCAGGCAGTCGGGCTGCAGCACCTGGAAGATGGCCGAATGCTCGGAATCGACCGGGATCACACTGCCGCCGGCCGCCTTCGCCGTCTCCAGCAGCGCCGGGCCGCAGCAGACGAGGCTTTCCTTGTTGGCCAGGGCGACGATCGCGCCCCGCCGGGCGGCAGCCATGGTGGGGGCCAGGCCCGCCGCGCCGACGATGGCCGACATCACCCACTGGGCGTCCATATCGGCCGCCTCGCGAACCGCCTCGTCGCCCGCGGCGGCCTCGATGCCTGATCCGGCGAGTCGGTCACGCAGTTCGGCGAGCAGGCTTTCGTCCTGGATCACCGCGATCCGGGGCCGCCAGGCCAGGGCCTGCTCCGCCAGGCGCTCGACATTGCGGCCGGCGGTCAGGGCCAGGATATCGACCGGCGCGCCCGACTTGGCGAACAGATCGAGCGTCGAAACGCCGATTGAACCGGTGGATCCCAGGACTGTCACGGTACGCGTGGTCAACGAATCCAGCCCCAATGGTCGACCACCCGGGCCGCGGCGATAACGATGGTGGCGAACAGCAGACCGTCGACCCGGTCAAGCAGCCCGCCGTGCCCCGGGATCAGGTCCCCTGAGTCCTTTACCCCGAACCGGCGCTTGAGCATCGATTCCCAGAGGTCCCCGGCCATGGTCGCCAGACCGCCCAGCAGCCCGACGAGGGCGGCAGCGTACCATTCGATGTCCAGCGGGGTCAGGGCCGTGAAGGCGACCGCCGCCGCCACCGCCCCGACCAGACCCCCGAAGAAGCCCGACCAGGTCTTGTTGGGCGAGAACCGCGGCCACAGCTTGGGCCCCTTCAGCACGCTGCCGACCAGGAAGGCGAAGATGTCGGCGGCCCAGGTGACCACGAACAACAGCAGCATCCAGGCCACGCCCTGGGACATCGACCAGCTGAAGGTCTCGCCCGACGGATTGCGCAGCCAGACCAGCGCGATACAGGCCGGCGCGATGTAGATCACGCCATAGGCCGCGTCCGCGGCGCGCTCGACCTTGTGGCGGGTGATAAAGGCGGCGATCAGCGCACCGCCGATCATCAGGGCCCAGGCGCTGCGATACCAGCCGACCTGGGCGGCGAAGACGGCGGCAAGGACCGCGACGGTGATGGTCACCGCGATCTCGGCCGGCGCCTCCGGCGTGCTCATCTTGCCCCACTCAACGGCCATCAGCCCGATGGCGATGGCGATCATCAGCAGGAAGGGGCCGCCGCCGTACCAGATCGCGCCCAGCACGGCCGGGATCAGCAGCGTGGCGGACGCGGCGCGGACAGCCAGGTTGGTCCAGTCGAAGCGCCTATCCGGTGGCGAGGACGTCATCGGACGCTGCTCCGCCGTATCGCCGCTCTCGGGCCGCATACTCTGCGATCGCGGATTTCAGATGTTCGGGCCCGTAGTCCGGCCACAGCACGTCCTGGAAGACCAGTTCGGCGTAGGCGCATTCCCACAGCAGGAAGTTGGAGAGCCGACGTTCGCCGCTGGTGCGGACGATCAGATCGGGCGCCGGCGCGCCGGTCGTGGAGAGGTGGCTCTCGAACATCTTCTCGTCGAGGTCGGCGGCGGTCGCCCTGCCCTGCTCCACCGCCTCGGCGAATTTGCGCGCCGCGTCGACCAGGTCGCTCTGGCCGCCGTAGTTGAAGGCGACCTGCAGCAGGAAGCGCGTATTGTGGGCGGTGCGACGCTCGGCGCGCTCGATGATCTCGAGGATGTCAGGCTTGAGGCCGGTGCGACGGCCGAGGATCCGCACGCGAACCCCCTCACGGGACAACCGGTCCAGGTCGCTTTCGACATAGGTCTTGAGCAGATTCATCAGCTCGGAGACTTCGGACACCGGCCGGCGCCAGTTCTCCGTGGAGAACCCGAACACCGTCAGGATGCCGACGCCCTGGTCGGGCGCGCTCTCGACCACGCGCCGAAGCGCCTTCACGCCTTCGCGGTGACCGAAGGTGCGGGGAAGTCCGCGCTTTTTGGCCCAGCGCCCGTTGCCATCCATGATGATGGCGACATGCAGCGGCCCGTCCTTCGGCGTCATCGCCACTCCCCTCGTCCAGCCTGGACCTACCCCGTCCAAGGCCGGATCAAACCTGCATGATCTCTTGTTCTTTTGTTTTCAAGGTCTCGTCGATGCGCTTTACGGCCTCGTCCGTGAACTTCTGAATCTCGGTTTCCATCCGCTTCAGCTCGTCCTGCGTGATGACCGCGTCCTTCTCGGCCTTCTTCAGGTCGTCGTTGGCGTCGCGGCGGACGTTGCGGACAGCAATCTTCTGGCTCTCGGCGTATTTGCCGGCGATCTTGACCAGGTCCTTGCGGCGTTCCTCGGTCAGCGGCGGGATCGGAATACGCAGGTTCTGGCCTTCGACGACCGGGTTCAGGCCAAGGCCGGAGTTGCGGATCGCCTTCTCCACCGAGACCACCAGCGCGCGGTCCCAGATGCTGACGCTGATCGAGCGCGGCTCGGGGACGCTGACCGAGCCGACCTGGGTCAGGGGCGTGGTCGAGCCGTAGGCGTCGACCATGATCTGGTCGAGGAGGCTGGCCGACGCGCGCCCGGTGCGCAGCGACGCGAATTCCTCCTTCAGGGCGGCGACGGCCTTGTCCATCCGCCCCTTGTAGTTCGCCAGCACCGGCTTTTCGGTCGAGGCCATGTGCAGATTCCTTCTTCTTATTCGTCTTCAGCGATGACGGTGTGGACGCCCTGGCCCTTGATCACCTTCATCAGGTTGCCGCGTTCGCGAATGGAGAACACGACGATCGGAATACCGTTCTCGCGCATCAGGCTGATGGCCGAGGCGTCCATGACCTTCAGGTCCTTCGCCAGCACGTCGTGGTAGGTCAGGCGGTCGTAGCGGGTCGCCGAGGCGTCCTTCTTGGGGTCGGCGGTGTAGACGCCGTCGACGCTGGTGCCCTTGAACAGGGCGTCGCACTTCATCTCCGCCGCGCGCAGGGCCGCGCCGCTGTCGGTGGTGAAGAACGGATTGCCGGTGCCGGCGGCGAAGATCACGACCCGGCCCTTCTCGAGATGACGCTCGGCCCGGCGACGGATCAGCGGCTCGCAGACGGTCGGCATCGGAATGGCCGACTGCACGCGGGTGGAAACGCCGATGTGCTCAAGCGCGTCCTGCATGGCCAGGGCGTTCATCACGGTGGCGAGCATGCCCATGTAGTCGGCGTTGGCCCGGTCCATGCCCTTGGCCGCGCCGGCCAGGCCGCGGAAAATGTTGCCGCCGCCGATCACCAGGCACAGCTCGACCCCGGCCTCGGCGATCTGTTTGACGTCCTCGGCGACCGCCGCGACGGTGCCCATGTCGATGCCGAAGGGCGTGTCGCCCATCAGGACCTCGCCGGAGACCTTCAGCAGGATTCTCTTGTAGGGCATGGCGCTCATCGGTCGGCGTGTGCTCGCGAGTCGGGAAAGCTGGAAGAACATAGACCAAGGGCGCGCCCGGCGTGAACCGGACGCGCCCCATTTGGACGGTCAGACGGCGGTATTAGTTCCCGCCGGTCATCGAGGCGACTTCGGCGGCGAAGTCGCTTTCCTTCTTTTCGACGCCTTCGCCGAGCGCGAGACGCACGAAGCCGGTCATCTTGATCTCGGCGCCCAGTTCCTTGCCGCTGTCGACGATCAGGGCCTTGATCGTCTGGTCCGGGTTCATGACGAAGGGCTGCTCGAGCAGCACGACTTCACGCTGGAACTTGGAGATCTGCCCGTCGACGATCTTGTCGATCATGTTCTCGGGGCGACCCTGTTCCTTGGCCTTTTCGACCAGGACGGCGCGCTCGCGTTCGATGGCGGCCGGATCGAGATCCTCGGCCGACAGCGACAGCGGATTGGTCGCCGCCACGTGCATGGCGATCTTGCGGCCGAGTTCCTGCATCGCGGCCTGGTCGGCGGCGCCTTGCAGGGCCACGAGCACGCCCAGCTTTCCGACTTCCGGCGCGACCGCGTTGTGCACGTAGGCGGAGATCGAGCCTTCGGACACGGTCAGCTTCGCGGTGCGGCGCACGGCCATGTTCTCGCCGATGGTGGCGATGAGGTTGGTGACCAGGGCCTGGACCTCTTCACCGTCGGCGGTCTTCGCCGCGCGAACGGCCTCGACGTCGGCGCCGCTGTCGAGCGCAACGGCCGCGACCTTGCGGGCGACGCCCTGGAAGGTCTCGTTGCGACCGACGAAGTCGGTTTCTGCGTTCAGCTCGATGACGGCGCCGGTCATGCCCTTGCCGTCATTGCGCAGGGCGACGGCCACGACGCCTTCGGCGGCGACGCGGTCGGCCTTCTTGCCGGCCTGGCTCAGACCCTTGGTGCGCAGCCAGTCGGTGGCCGCTTCGAAGTCGCCGTTGTTCTCGGTCAGCGCCTTCTTGCAG
>JBIKII010000346.1:0-9861 GCA_044361705.1 Caulobacter sp. | reverse complement strand
TCGTGAGCATCTGACTGCCGTGGGAGTTGCAGTTTTGGATGGGCCACAGAACTGGGCATGTGTGATTCGGCGATGCGCTATCAGGTGGTCAAGCCAACGGTGGGTTGCTGGCGCTGGTCGATGGATAAGTCGGCCCGGTCTCAAGCCGGGAAATTCTGCCGTGAGAAACAAACAATCCGACCCCCCTACGCCGAACTGCTCGCCCGGGTACAAATCGAAACCCCATGTGTTTGTACCTGCGCATCGGCGAATCCCCCATCGGCAGACCAAGGTGCGCGCTACCTAGGTGGGTTTTGAGCAAGCACGGGTCTTCGCGAATCGGCCGACACCGCCCCCAACCGGTGGCCAGACCAAGATGCGCGCCACCTAGGTGGGTTTTGAGCAACTTGGGGGCCTTGGGAAAACTCGACACGTTTAAACGACCTTGAAGCGGCGAAACGGCGCAGCCGCACCCTGTGCCTGCGATTCGGGGGATCGGGGCTTGTGGCCCCCCTTTGCGCGCTTCGGTGGTGCGATGCTGGCGCTGGTCGATGCAGTGGGTTATGAGCGCCGATACCCAATCCATGGGTGCGTTTGATCAACCGTGGGGAAAAAATGTCCAGCATCCAGGAAATACAGATGACATCGGTGATCATCACTTTTGCTGCGACGGCCGCTGTGCTGGTCTTGGCTGTTTATTTCGCTTTGCGGCGGCAGCTGTTTTTGGCAGTGGTGTCGATGGCTTGTTTTCTGGTGCTTTTCAATCCGACGACAGCGATGTCGGCTGAGCTTTGCAAGCCGATCCGCTACGCGGACGGCGACACCTTCAGCTTCAAGCGTTCGGGTGAGCAGGTGCGTAGTCGCTTGGCCGGTTACGACGCGCCCGAAGTCGGCCAACCATTCAGTCGGCGGGCGACCGGGCACCTGCGCATGCTCACGCTGGGCGGCGCGCAATGCGATTGCTACAAGGCGGACCGCTACGGCCGCAGCGTCTGTACCGTGCGCACGCTGGCGGGTGCAAACGTCGCGCCCTTGATGCTCGGTGCCGGTTACGGCTGCATCGACCCCCGCTTTGAAAACGAGGCGGAACCTGTGGACCGTGATCAAGCCCGGGTGGCGCTCGATGACGCCCAGGCGCGCCGGGTTGGCATGTGGTCGGGCATCAACCCGCAATGCGCGGCCGAATTCCGAAGGGAGAAGCGCAATGCCCAGTGATGACGAAATCAGGCAGATCCTAAGAGGGCCGGGCACCTCGACCTGGTTGAAAAATGCGCTGACCACTGCGCTCGATCGCGATCCGGTGGACGCGGTGAACGACGCGGAGCTGCTGGCCATGGTGCTCGGGCATCGGGCCGACCAGATCACTGCCACGGCGCGTGCGGCGCTCGATGCCCGGGACGTGATCAAGCGGGCGCAAAACAACGGCGGCTAACCGCTAGGACAAAAACAAAACGGGGGCACCGATGAACTTCCACGCCAAAGCCTTGCTGGCCTTTCTCGCTTTTCACGTCATCGTCACGGGCGGTGGCCTGCTGTTTGACCAGGTACCGCAGGCCCTTGGCCAAGGCGCAAACGACAACGACACCCAGCTGGTGGGCGTGGTGCTTTGGGCGCTGTGGTGTCTGACGCTGTCGATGGGCGCGCTCGGCATGGCGTACCTGAGCCGGGCGGCTTGGAAGCTGGGGCGTGGGAGTTGGTGGCGGAGTGCATCAACCCACAAGTAAGGGCCTTACTTGTTCTTGGCTTGCTGCATGTCCGTGACGGCCTGTAGCAGCTGCGCATTCTGTGCGGTTGCAGCTTTCAGCTGATCGGTGAGCTGGGCGGCGCGGGTTTTGATTTCATCGGCACGCACCTCGGCAACGGCCAAATCGCGCTCACGGTCACGCAACTGGTCGCCCAGCCCCTTGACGGTCGATCGCGCAACGTCGAGTTGCTTGCTCAAATCCGTTGCTTCTTGGCGGGCCGCTTCCAGCTCGCTGCTCAGCTGGTCGGCCAGGTCTGCCGCTTCTTGGCGCTGCGCTTCAATCCCCTGACGATCATTCTCTAAGGCCTCGCGCTCAGCCGACAAACGCGCGTGGCACAACTGGAGCGCCTGCGCCCAAATCTCTGCGCCAAGCTGCTCTAAAAGATCGGTGATGGCCTGCGGCGCGGCCTCTTGCACCGGGGTTTCTCTGGCGGCTTTGCGCGCGCGCCATTCGGTCATGGCCTGGCTGATCGTGGTGTAGCTGCCGCCACCCAGCGCCTTGCGCACACTGGCGAGCGTGGGGTTGTGGCCAGCGGCGTCTAGCTCGTCGGCAATCTCAAAAATTCGCGTGGTGGTGGAGGTCATGATGCATCCCGGGTGTAGTTTGTAATAGTAGTATACACAATACTACAACATACAAAAGCAAATTTTCGAGGGGCGTCTGATCATCCCGCTATGATGACGACGCGAGGGGGTCATGGTGATTCCCCTCTTCACAAGATTCCATGGCATCTACAAAGAATTCGGGCAAGACGTCTGTCTCCAAAGCCCCGCCGGCGCGCAAGACGGTGGCCGGGCGGATGGCGGCCAAGCGTGGCCGAGGGTTCGGCGCCGCCTTTGTCTACGAGGGCTTGCGCGGGGAAATCCTCTCGCTTCGGCTGCAACCGGGAACCCTACTCGACGAGACCGAGCTGGCGAGCCGCTTCAACGTCTCGCGTTCCCCGGTGCGAGAGGCGCTGATCCGCCTGGCGGGTGAGGGTCTGGTGCAGACCCTTCGCAACCGCAGTTCAATCGTAACGCCCTTTGATGTCACCACGATCCACAGCCACCTCAATGCCATGCACCTGATGTACTGTGTGACGGCGCGGCTGGCCGCCATTAACCGGACGTCTGCCCAGGTCGAGCGGTTGCGTGCCATGCTGGAAGCGCACCGCGCAGCCATGGTCCGAGACGACAGCGCCACCGTGATCGCGAACAACCGCGACTTCCACGTAGCAATCGCGGAGGCTGGAGGCAACTCCCTCTTCTCGGCCTGGACGTCCTCGGTGCTGGACCAGGGCCAGCGACTGATGGGGCTGTACCTGCGCGACGCGGAGGATCGACGCTCGGATGCGCTGCTTGATGGTCACGCAGCTATGGTCGAGGCAATCGCCGCAGGCAACCCTGACGCTGCCGAGTATGCAGCGCGTGCCGACGCAGAACTGCTGATCACCCAGCTGCGCCAGCATTTGTTCCGGAACTCTCTGCTTGACTTCAATCTCGCCCCCTTTGGCACACGCCGCTGAGAGTGGCGTCACCTTGCCGATGCGCAGGTGGATCCCGCGTCAGACATTGCGTTAGGTTGCGACTTCCGTGTCGGCGGCAGCGCCTTCAAGCGCCGAAGGCAAAACTCAAGAGTCAAGAGGCTCCAGCAACGCCAGCGTGCGCGCAGCAATCCACCCAAATGTCATGGCTGGCCCGAGCGTGATGCCCCCTGCCGGATAGGTGCCACCGAAGAGGCTGGCCACGTCGTTTCCGGCCGCGCAAAGCCCGATGAGGGGCTGCCCGTCGACGCGAAGTACCCGCGCCTGAGCGTCAGTGGCCAACCCGGCCAGCGAACCGATGTCGCCAGTGTGAAGGCGCACGGCATAAAAGGGCGGCGTCTCGAGGGGCCCCAGGTTGGGATGCACGGGATGCGCAGGGTCTCCGTAAGCCCGGTCGATCGAGCTGGACCCGCGGCCGAACTCGGGGTCTCGCCCCTCGCGCGCGTGGCTGTTGAAGGTCGTCACCGTGGCTGACAGCGTGCCCACATCCAGGCCCGTCCGCGCCGCAAGGCCTGCAAGATTGGGAGCCTCGACAAGGTAGCCTGAGCTCAGGAAGGCTCCTATGCCTAAAGGAAACGGCGGCACCGCGCCCAGTCCGTGCCGACGCACTGCAGGCCGGTCGGCGATCAGCCAGCAGGCAGGCTCACCGGATTGGGCGTTGGCTAGCATCGCCCGGACGAAATGCGAATAGCTCGTCGCCTCGTTGACGAAGCGCCGACCCTGGGCGTTGACCGCAATGAACCCAGGCTTTTGCCGCTCCATGAAATGAGGGAAACCCTCCTCGCCACCTGAGAACGGCACACGGGAGGCTGGCGCCCAGGCGGCCACGCTTGACCCGACCACAATCCGGGCACCCATGTCTTCGGCCAGCCGCAGACTGTCGCCTTCGATGCTCTCGGGCACGATGCGAACGTGCGATGGGCCTTGCGCACCGTTCGGGAAAAAGCGCCGACGCATCTCGGCACTGCCGCTGAACCCACCACCGGCCAGCACCACGCCGCGCCGCGTGGCGATCTCCAGGTCACCTCGCTTCGTTGTGGCCGCCACGCCTCGGATGCGCCCGCCGCCTGTATGAACTGCGGTCAATCGCGTCTCGGTCATCAGGCGCACTCCGCGCGCCCAGCCTGCCGCAGCCAGCGCGGCCACCAAGCCGTTACCGTTGGCGATCCGTGTGCCACGCGAATGCCCTGTGGCACGATCCATGGCATGACGAGCCAGCATGCGGGCTGCGTGCCACGCGGCCGCAGGCTCGCGATGAGCACGGCGCATGATTGGCAATTCGCCGCTGGGAATGGTCATACCACCGAAGACCATCGTGCTGTGGAGTGGACGGCGCAGGAACTCGAACCGCTCACCCAGCTGCTGGGCATTGAATATCCCGGGAATGAGCGAACGGGCACCGCACGAAGCGCCGGGCCAGTCGGGGTGGTAGTCCATCGAGCCTGTGGCTAGCGTAAAACGGGGGCCACCAACCTCCTCGACAAAGGCGAGCATCTGCGGGGCAGCTTGCAGGAAGGCGCGCGTGCGCTCGGGCTCGAACAGGGGACCGGCAGCATGCTCGATGTAGGCCTGGGCGTCATCAGCCCGGTCCCAGACACCCGCTTCAGTCGCCTGCCGACTGCCAGGAATCCAGACCATGCCCTCGCTGAGTGCGGTGGTTCCGCCCCAAAACGGTGACTTCTCGATCACGATCACCGATAGGCCGGCCGCCGCCGCAGTGAGGGCGGCGGTCAGCCCGGCCGCGCCGCTGCCCACTACCACCACGTCGCACGCCAGGCGGTCGATTGCGGGGCCCGTATCGCTCATACGGCGTCCAGCTGCCGGCGCAGGCCGCCGATGTAGGCCAGCCCGGTGGCCAGCAGGCCGCCGTCGACCACGACGGTCTGACCAGTCATCCAGGTAGCCTGCGCCAGAAAGCGCACCGCGCGCACGATGTCTTCGGCGCGGCCGAAGCGTCCCATTGGCGTGCGCTCGAGGTCGTGCCGCAACACCTCCGGGTCGGCGCGCGTGCCGACCATCGACGCGCCGTTGGCCTCAAGCGGCCCGGGCGCGACGGCGTTGACCTGGATGTTGAATGGCGCGAGCTCGATCGCCATGGCCTGCGTCAACGAGGCCTGCGCTCCTTTGGTAACGCAGTAGACCGGCTCGGTAGCCCAGGCGGTTGCGGCGGCCACCGAGGTGACGTGCACAATGCGCCCGCCGCCGGCGGCCTTCATGCGGCGGCCGACGTGCTGCCCGCACAGGATCATGCCGCGCACGTTGACGGCGAGTTGTGCGTCGATGTCCGCCAGCGGCATGTCCAGAAAGTGCCCGGCCCGGGACATCGAGGCGCAGGCGACGAACAGGTCGGGCGCCTCGCCCTGCCAAAGGGCGTCGACGCGCTCGAAGGCCGTGTCGAACTGGGCGGGATCTGCCAGGTCGACCAGCACGCTGCGGAACCGCGGGCCGGCGACGGCGGCCGTCGCGTCGCCGGGCGTGTGGTCGAGTCCGATCACGTCGGCGCTGTCGCCACAGAAGGCGACAGCGCACGCTTGGCCGAGGCTGCCACAGGCGCCGGAGATCAGCACGCGCCGCGGTGCTTCGTTTGTCGGGGAAGGACTGTGCATATGAAGAATAGGGTCTTGATTTGGGGTGGCTTGTCGTCAGCCGACAATCACGCGGATCGTGCGCCGTCGGCAGCGCAACCACTGGTCGGGGGTGCCCCGACCGTTGTGCCGGCCGTCAGCCCGAAGCGCCGATAGGCCTCGGCCGGAGCATCGTTGGCATGCATGAGGGCCACGATCTGCGCCAGCAGCCGGTCACGGATCTCCGGTGCTTCAATGGGGTTCAGCTGTCCCGGGTCCTCCTGAAGGTCGTACAGCCGCGTGCGGCAGTCGATCTGCACTCCGGACCCCAGGAAGTTGTAGATCGGCGACTTTTCGTCGCACGGAACCTTCAGCAGGGGCACGCCTTGCGTGAAGTCGAAGGGTGGTGCCAGCGTGGCCCCTTGTAGTTCGGCCACGCTAAAGCGGCGCTTCAGGTGGGTGGGCATCAGGGTGTAGTTGTAAAGATCGCCGCCGTTGATGTCGGGCGGGTAGTAGAAGAGCGTGTAGCGGCCGTCGGTGACGTTGATCGCGCAACCGTGCTGCCCGTAGAGCCCAAACTCGCGAAGGCACGCGTTCGGATCATCGAGGAGCGGCAGCATCGAACGGCCCTGTACCTCGGCGGGTGCAGGCACGCCGAACATGTCGAGGAATGTCGGCACCAGATCGATGGTCTGCGTCAGAGCACTGCGCCGCTGCCCGGCCTGAGCCGCGTGTGCCGGGTGCCAGATGGTCAGCGGGATGTGGGCCACCTCGTTGTACACCGGCATCAGGCACTTGCCCCAGAGGTCCTGCTCGCCGAGCAGGAAGCCGTGGTCGGTGGTCATCAGCACGGCGGTGTCCTTCCACATGTCGTGCCGATCCAGGAAATCGAGCACGCGACCGAGCTGGTAGTCGCAGTGCGCCAGCGTGGCGGCGTAGTTGGCGCGCAGCTCGGCCACCTCGTCGGGCGTCTCGTGCACCGGGCCGTAGGGTGGCCAATCCAGCGTGGGGCCACGGTAGTGCGTTGGGTAGTCGGCGCGCCACATCGCTGGCACATCGAAGGGCTCGTGAGGATCGAAGGTCTCGAGCTGGAGGAACCAGTTGTCGGCATCCTTGTTGCGCTCGAGGAACTCCAGCCCCGCCTGGAAGGTCTTGGCCGCGGGATAGTCTTCAGGCGTCTGGATGAACTCGCGGTTGATCATGTCGCGCCGAAAGACGTTGCGGCGTTCGGTTCGCAGCTGCACCGGGTGGTACTTCTCCGTCCAGGCTGCTTCGTCAGGTGCGACGACCGCCTTCCAGGGGTCACCCTGGTTGCCGCGAATCAGGTCGTAGCTGTCGAAGCGGTTGTGGTAGGTGGAGCCGCCATCGTCCCAGTAGTGCAGGTGATCCGTGCTGAGGTGGCTGTAGACACCCTTGGCCTGGTAGAGCAGCTCGGGCAACGCGTGGTCGAACGGCTCCAACGGCCCCCAGGAGCGGTGCAGGAAGTTGTAGCGGCCGGTCATCATCTCGCGGCGCGCGGGCATGCAGGGCAGACTGCCGACGTAGTGCGTGTCGAAGACCACCGATCGTTGGGCGAGACGGTCGAAGTTGGGGGTCTTGACCGTGTGGCCGCCGTAGCACTGCAGCGAACGGCGATTCAAGGTGTCGAACATCACGAAAAGTACGCGCATGGTGTAAGGGTCTTCAATCGCTTCAGTCGGCGGTGAACCCGCTGGCCTTGATCGGCGCCTCCCAGCGCCGGTAATGCGCGGCTTGCATGCGCGCCAGATCGGCGGCAGGGGCGTAGCTTGCCTGTTGCCCCAGGGCTGCTATCCGTTCCTGGACATCGGGCATTTTCATGACCTCGGCCACCGCGGATGACACTCGCGTCACCAGAGCAGGCGCCATCCCCGCCGGGCCATACAGCGCTAGGAATCCATCGGAGGCCACGTCGACCCCGGCTTCCTTCATCGTGGGAACGTCAGGCAGCAGTCGCGAACGCTTCTCGCCAGTGACGGCCAGGATGCGCAATCGACCTGCGCGGTGGTGCTCCAACGTCTCGGCGGCGGTGTCGATGACGAGCGGGATCTGGCCTGCAAGCAAGTCCTGCACGGCCGGAGCCGCGCCCTTGTACGGGACGTGAGTCATCGCCACTCCTGTCGCCTGCGAGATGAGAAAGCCCGTGAAGTGCGGCAAGGTCCCGGCACCTGAATGACCGTAGCTGGCCTTGCCGGGGTTGGCCCTCATCCAGGCCAGCAATGCCCTCAGATCACCCGGCGGGGCGCCGGGCCCCGCTGTCAGGGCGAAATCGAAAGTGGTCACGCCCGCCACCGGCGTGAAGTCCTTGAACGGGTCGTAGCCGACGTTTTTGAAGACCCACGGCAATGCCACCAGCGCAGCCCCGCCAACTAGGCACAGGGTCAGACCGTCAGGCGCCGCGCGCTTGAGGTCACCCAATGCCAGCCGCCCGGCGGCACCCGGCTTGTTCTCGACGATGACGTTCTGTCCGAGCACCGGGCGTAACCTCTCGGCCAGAATCCGCGCCAGGACGTCAGCGGAACCCCCCGGCGCAAAGCCGACCAGGATGCGCACCGCAGGCTGCGCCTGGGCCTGCGCGAAGCCGCCTGCCGCCAGCAGGCCGATGGAAAGTGCCGCTTGGCGGCGGTTCAGGGTGTGCTTCATTGCGATGCTCCTTTATGAGGTGTGAAGTCGTGCTCAGTGATCACCAAGCGGGCGAATCGGCTGGTGTGGGCAAGGGTGTCCCCGCGCGTCGGGCTCGGTCCGCCGTGGTAGACCGCGTTGTAGGCCGCCTCGTCGGCGAACCACTGCTCGGCCACCCCGTCCCACTCGTGGTCGTCGGCGGGCTTGCCGCCGAGACCACTGTCATCGCGGCGTACGTTCACCACATAGCGCAGCAGGTAGGGCTCCTGGTGGCGGGCGACGTCGTGTGCATGACGGCTCAGCCACCAGTCGCGAAAGGCCTCCAGGCTCATGCCGTCGGCGCGCTTGAGGAGCCACATGACTTTGATCACTCGAGACTCCCCATTACCTGCAGCCGCGCCGCCACGATGTCGGGTCCGATGCTCAAGTGGAGCACATCGAGCGCCAGGCGCGCGGGCCGCACGGGGACGTCGAACGGATAAAATTTTGGTTGCATACACATAGTGTACACCATGTCGGCGACGGCACGTACAACTCGCACACGAATAGTGGCACGGAAGGCTTTTGCGAATGGCCACTGCCGCCGGATGACCGTCGTGACCACTAGTTGCAGGGCGTAGGAATGAGCCCCTTGATCGTCAATTGAGGACAGAAGTGGCAGCACTTCTGGAAAAAGCATGGCAACAATGAATGCCCCCCGCTTGAAAAACGAGGACCGGCCCGTCATTCACAAATACGTTGAAGTCTGGCTCAATGAGGCAGTGGAACTCATGCGCCCAAAATTTGCTGAGGCGGGCTACGAAATCCCGCCTGTGCATCTGTCTGTGGGGTTCAGCTTGGCTAGCTATCGCGTCAGCACCACAAGGCTCATATGGGGAACTTGCTATCCCCGTAGGATGGACAAAGACGGCTTAAACCAGATCTTCATTTCTCCTGTGCTGGATGACCCCATGACCGTGCTGGTGACGCTAGCGCATGAGTTGGTGCATGCCATTGATGATTGCCAAGACAATCACGGGCCAGCATTTCAGCAGATCTCAAAGAATCTGAAACTAACGGATTGTCGAGCCGTAAAAATGCTTGACTATCTCGAAACAGTCAAGTTTTACCGCATGATTTTGGACCAACTGGGTCGTTATCCGCGCGGCGGGTATCACCGACGGTATGGCTTTCTGAGCAATGAGGCCAAGCCGCGCTGGATAGTTGGGCAGGTAAGCAGCCCCAGCAGTTGCTTTACCAAATCAGTCAACGCATGGGATCAACCAACATGACACAAACAATGACTATTCCAGTATCGATGCAGATCGGTGACTGTAGACGCCGATCCAATATTGACCACCTGTGCCGATTGAATTTTGACCAGGGGCTTGAGCCAGCTTTTATGTCTGCTGGCTGTGGATAACTATAAGTT
>JBIKII010000285.1:0-2773 GCA_044361705.1 Caulobacter sp. | reverse complement strand
GCCTGACGGCCGTCCGGGATGACAGTTGGAGTTACTTCTTCACGAACGGCTCCGGCGCACGCCGGCCGCCCTGGCGTTCGAGCATCCAGCCGGGATACTCGGGTGGCAGGGCGGAGGCGGCGTCGAGGGACGCGACCTCGTCCGCCGTCAGCTCGATTTCGGCGGCGGCGAGGTTGTCGTCCAGCTGTTCGTTCGTCCTGGCGCCGATGATCACCGTGGTGACGAAGGGCTTGGCCAGGACGTAGGCCAGGGCGATGCGGGCGACCGAGACGCCGCGAGCGTCGGCGATCAGCTTCATCGCGTCGACGCAGTCCCAGGCCCGGTCGCGATTGACCGGCGGGAAGTCGAAAGTGACCCGCCGCGCCCCGTTGGGCCCGGCCCCGTCGCGGGTGAACTTGCCGGACAACAGTCCGCCGGCCATCGGTGACCAGACCATCAGCCCCATGCCCTGGTCCTGCATCATCGGCACGACCTCGCGCTCCAGATCACGGCCGGCGATGGAATAGTAGGCCTGCACCGTCTCGAACCGGGCGTAGCCGCGGGCGTCGGCGATGCCGTGCGCCTTCATCATCTTCCAGGCCGGCCAGTTGGAGCAGCCGACGTAGCGGACGAGGCCCTGGCTCACGAGGTCGTCGAGCGCCCGCAGGGTTTCCTCGACCGGCGTCACCGGGTCGTTGGCGTGGATCTGGTAGAGATCGATGTGGTCCAGCTGCATCCGGTCGAGGCTGGCCTTGACCGCATCCATGATGTGCCCGCGCGAGGCGCCCTTGTCGTTCGGGCCACGGCCCATCTCGCCGAAGCATTTGGTGGCGATGACCACGTCGCTGCGCTTGACGCCGAGGTTGCGTAGCGCCGCGCCGACCATCTGTTCGGACTGGCCGGCGGAATAGACGTCTGCGGTGTCGATGAAGTTGACCCCGCTGGCCATGGCCCGGCCGATCATGTCGTCGACGCCCTTCTGGTCGACCGCGCCGATGGCGCCCCACATGCCGGTGGCCTCGCTGGCGAAGGTCATCGCGCCAAGGCAGATTTCCGAAACATAGAGGCCGGTCCGGCCCAGTTGCCTGTACTTCATGGGGTCCTCGCTATCGATTGCGCGGACAAGCCTAGAGGGTGATCCGGGTTCCGGCGAGCCCCTGGCGTCACCTTGGCCGGCTGACCCTGCGACAGCCTTCCCCCCGCGTGACCCGTGGGCAATACTTTGCGAAAAGACGGAGGAAACAGCGGCATGGCCGACGATCTGGACGCCATCATCATCGGTGCAGGCTTTGGCGGCCTTGCCGCCGCGATCAAGCTGAAGGAAGCCGGGTTCGGCCGGATCGTGGTGCTGGAAAAGGGCGACCGGATCGGCGGCACCTGGCGGGAAAACACCTATCCCGGCGCCTGCTGCGACGTGCCTTCGCGGCTCTACTCCTATTCGTTCGCCCTGAACCCGGACTGGAGCCGGGCCTTCTCGCCGCACGACGAGATCCGCGCCTACATGGACCGGGTGGCGGACCAGTTCGGCGTGACCGGCAAGTTCCGCTTCAACGCCGAGGTCGAGAAAGCCGTCTGGGACGAGGCCGCCGCCCGCTGGGTGGTGACAATCAAGGGCGGTGAGACCCTGTCGGCCCCTGTGCTGGTGTCCGGCCTCGGCCAGCTGAACAAGCCCGGCTATGCCGGCATTCCCGGTGTGGACAAATTCAAGGGCGACAACTGGCACTCCGCCCGGTGGCGGCATGACGTCGACCTGACCGGCAAGACCGTAGGCTGCATCGGCGCCGGCGCCAGCGCCATCCAGTACATCCCCGAGATCGCCAAGACGGCCGGCAAGGTGGTCATCTTCCAGCGCACGCCGAACTACATCGTGCCGCGCCTCGACAAGCCGTTCAGCGCTTTCGAGAAGTGGCTGTACCGGACCTTCCCGGCGATCGACCGGCTCAATCGCTGGTTCATCTGGCAGATGATGGACCTGCGCTTCCAGGCCTTCAAAACCGGCACCAAGGCCGCCGAGAGCTTCAAGGCCCTGGCCCTGAAATACCTCGACCAGGTCGTCACCGATCCGGTGCTGAAGGCCAAGCTGACGCCCGACTATCCGATCGGCTGCAAGCGCATCCTCGTCTCGGACGACTACTACCAGGCGCTGATGCGGCCGAACGTCGAACTGGTCACCGAAGCCGTGAAGACCGTCACGGCCAAGGGCGTGCAGACCGGGGACGGCGTGGAACACGCCTGCGACGTTCTCGTCTACGGCACCGGGTTCATCACCACGGACTTCATCCAGCCGGTCGAGATCGTCGGCGCAGGCGGCAAGTCTCTGACCGAAGCCTGGAAAGACGGGGCGGAGGCCTATCTGGGCGTGACCGTCGCGGGCTTCCCGAACCTGTTCATGCTGTATGGCCCCAACACCAACCTCGGGCACAACTCGATCATCGTGATGATCGAGGCGCAGGTCGGTTACATGGTCGAGGCGATGAATGAACTGAAGCGGCGCGGCGCGAAATCGCTGTCGGTGACGCCCGAGGCGTTCAAGCGGTTCAACGTTGAACTACAGAGCGACCTCGGCCAGACGGCCTGGGCCGGCTCCTGCTCCAGCTGGTACAAGACCGCGTCCGGCAAGATCACCAACAACTGGTCCGGCAACACGGCGACCTACATCAGGCTGATGAAGCAGCCGGTGCTCGCGGACTATGCGGTGACGTGATCAGAACATCCGCATCAGCGTGATCACGAACGCGGTAAAGCCTGCGATCAGGGCCTTGGACAGCACCGCCAGCACGACGATGCTGACCAT
>JBIKII010000284.1:0-2785 GCA_044361705.1 Caulobacter sp. | reverse complement strand
ATGAAGCTCTCCGTGCATCGCGGCGCTTCGGTCGGACCATCTGGCGACGATGCAGCGGCCATCACCGCCGAAGCCGCGCAGAGACCAAGACGCGCTGCGTCAAACTCTTGGGCCAACGCCCGACCCGCAAGGCACTTCGACCGTCAGGTCGCCGCGTTCCAGCTTCGTGTGGCCGTCCCGAACGGCTTCACCACGCTCGGAATTCCCCTCACTGAAGCTGTAGGCTGAGGCAGCCCGGGGAAAGGGGAGCCCTGACCGTCCGACCATTTGTGCAAAAGAGCCGGTCTGCGCGACCGATCCGCCAGGCCGATTTGCAACCCCCGGGGCCTGCCACACGAGACCACCGCTCGGATCGAGCCGCTGGGTCGCCAACAGCGATCCGGCCCCGCCATGGTCCGCCAGCTCGCCCTCGCGGTCTCCACCGTCGGGCTGATGCTGCGCCATCTCGGCCGCAACCGCCGCCCCAAAACCTCATAGCCTGAGCCCGGCCACAAAGTGATTCCGTGTCTGCTGCACAAGCTGCCGGTGACGCGGCCGAACCAGATCCGGGCGATCGACATCACCCACTTCCCTATCGCCATCCCGGCCGAATCTTTGCGCTTGCGCGACGGCCATTCGGCCGTGACTGTCCGAAATGAACGCAGCCCGGGCGTCCCCGATGTCCGAACAGGAGAATCTTGATGCCGGACATCAACCTGAAACCCCTCTCGACCAATGTGGCCAGCGCCCTTCACGCCCTGTCGGCGATGGACCAGACTAGAGTGTTTTCGATTCAGCCGACCCAGATCATCATGGCGACCACAGGTGTCACCTACGTCCTAAGCGGGACCGGGATGACCACCACGGTGATCAATGGGGTCGAATACATCAACAGCGGGATGGTCAACACCATCCGCGTGTTCGTCGGCACGCAGGAATACGAGTTGCAGCAGGTCAACCTGTCGGGCGCCACGCTGCGCAAGGCCCTGCGGGCGGATACCGAGGGCACCAACAACAGCGCGCTGGAGAACCTGTTCCAGCGCATGAACCATATCGTCTACGGGACCGACGGCATCGATTCACATATTGTCGGAGCGACGACCTCGGTCGATGGGCGATCGCTGCAGCAGATCGGGTACATCGACTATTTCCTGGCCGGTGGGGATGACGTCATCGAGGATGCGGGACCGAATGACGATGGAATCTTTGGCGGCACCGGCAACGACAGCCTGCGGGGCAATGCCGGCCGCGACACGCTGGATGGCGATGCGGACAATGATTCGCTCTATGGCGGCAGCGGCGAGGACGTCCTTCGGGGAAGCGAGGGGGCGGACCTTCTATATGGCGGGGCGCAGAACGACAGGCTGGAGGACGGGGACGGGGACGACACGCTGTATGGGGAAGCGGGCGACGATCTGCTGATCAGCACCGCTGGCGACGACCTGCTTTACGGGGGCGATGGCAACGACACGCTGGAAGGCTCGGGCGGGTTCGCCACGCTCCATGGCGAGGCGGGCAACGATCTGATGACCGGCGGGACGGGCGCCTACACGCTTATCGGGGGCGAGGGCGACGACACGCTGTCTTTCAATGACCTGGGCTTTGCCGATGGCGGGGCCGGGAACGACATCCTCAGCATCCTGGGCGCCGGCCAGGGCACGCTGGCGGGCGGCACGGGGGCGGACAGCCTGACCGGCGGGGATGCGGGCGATCACCTGCAGGGCGGGGCGGGCCATGACAGCCTGTTCGGGGGCCTGGACGCCGACACCATGCTCGGGGATGCCGGACACGACCGGCTGTTCGGCGGCGATGGCGCCGATACGCTGTACGGCGGCGATGGGAACGACAGTCTCGAGGGCGGCACCGACTTCGGCTTCTTCGCCGTAGGTGACTTCCTGGACGGCGGCGAGGGCAACGACACGCTGCGCGGCGGCGACCGGGCCGATTCGTTGCTGGGCGGTGAGGGCAATGACGCGGTGACCGCCGGTGCGGGGGGCGACATCGTGCTCGGCGGCGAGGGCGACGACACGATGCGCGGCGGCACCGACGGGGACGAGATGTTCGGCGACGGCGGCAACGACACGCTGAATGGCGAGGCCGGCAACGACACGCTGGACGGCGGCAACGACGCCGACACGCTGTTCGGGTGGACCGAGGATGATTGGCTTCTCGGGGCGACGGGCCAGGATTTGCTCAATGGCGGCGACGGGAACGATACCCTCGAGGGCGGCAGCGAGAACGATTCGCTGATCGGCTGGAACGGCAATGACATCCTCTCCGGCGATCAGGGCAGCGACACCCTCGATGGCGGCAGAGGCAGTGACGACATGAACGGCGGCAGCGGCGCCGACAGCCTGGTCGGCGGCATCGGGAACGACTTGCTGGCCGGTGGCGGCGGGGCGGATACGCTCATCGGCGGGGCGAACATCGACACCTTGACCGGCGGTACGGGAGCCGATGTGTTCCGGTTCCTGGCCCTGACCGACACCGGCAATGATGTGCGCGACGTGATCACCGACTTCGTTTCGGACGTCGACCAAATCAGCTTTTCCGGGTTGGGGCTGACCTTCGTGACGGGCGCCTTCACCGGGGCGAACCAGATCCGGTGGGACGCTGGGCTGTCTCGGTTGCAGATCAACAGCGATGCCGTGCTGACGGTCGACCGCCAGATCGAACTGCCGGGCGTGGGGGCCGCGTTCAATGCGACCACCGATCTGATCCTGATTTAGAGCACGGGCTGCGTTCGCTTGGACGCAACTGGTGCTCCAGAAAATACTGAAACCAGAGCAGGAACTGCGTTCAGCGT
>JBIKII010000322.1:0-2786 GCA_044361705.1 Caulobacter sp. | reverse complement strand
GTTGCGGTTGCGTTGCGTTGCGTTGCGGTTGCGTTGCGTTGCGGTTGCTTATTATTGCGCACCATCATTTTAATTCGGTTTTGCGCATTAATCATTACGGGTTGGGGGATTCCGGCAAAACAGCTTAGAGGCATGCCTCCCGTGTAGTACAATCACGCCCTGTAATGGACGCCGCCGCCATTTTGAAGAACCGGGCCGAAGGCCACCGCGACACCACGTACGCCATGCTGCTCGCGCTCCAAGTGCCGGACTGCTTGCGCGCGCTGCACCAAATGGTGACCACCCCGCACGTCGGGTGCTGGCGCGACGTGCGCGGCGTCATTCTGCAACTGGAACAGGGCCTGAGCCAGGGCCAGGCCTGGGACGAACCCCGGGCGGCTGCGCTTATCAGCGGCTGCGTGCGCATGACCAACGCGCAAATCCGGCTGGACTGTTCGCGCGGCGCGCACTCCTGGGCCGCCAAATGGGTGCCGCGCGAGCCCAAGTGCCGCAAGTCGCCCCTGCTGCAGTGGTACTACGACGCGCTGGCGGCCGACATGTTCCCCGGCGCGCCCGATGCCAAGCGCCGCTACCGCCAGCTCGTCGCCCGGATGTCGCCGCCAGCGCTTGGACTGACGCAGCTGGTCAAGCGGGCTTTAACGGAAACCAATGCCACTGCAACCGCCGCGATTAACGCCGAGTTCATGCAGCACAAACGGCCCTCCATGCGGGGCGCGGTGCCCGCGCTGTCGCTGGCCCACAGCATGGGGCCCGGGCACAACAACTGCCTGCACGCCGGGATTGGGGTCGCGCTACTCGTTCTTAGTTATAATAATAGTAATCGCATGATCACGTTTTCGTCGCACGCGCAGCTGCACCACGTGGCCGACCCGCACGACTTCGTCTCCAACGTGCGGTACTTGGCGGAAGCGGCGCGCGCGCCCGTCAACGGGCTGAACGCCAATTTGGACGCCGCGTTGAACCTTGCGCGCAACGACGAGGCGCGGCTGGTGATCATCAGCGACATGGAGCACGATGGCAACGGCAACGGCAATAGCAATAGCAATAGCAATAGCAGTAGTCGCAGCACCCTCTTTTGGAACGTTTCGCGATGAAATGCAAAAAGGCAAAAAATGAAATGCAAAAAATGAAATGCAAAAAATGAAATGCAAAAAGGCAAAAAAATTGATTTAAATTCATGGCGATTTATATCAAGAAAGAAAACAACGTGTAATTGGAAAACATGGATTCACAAGAACGGCTTACTGCCTATTACGCGCAGCTCACGCCGTTTGAACAGCGCACGTGCGACATTGCGCGCGACCACCTGGGGTCGTCGTTTGATTTGGCACGCAGCAACGGGTTTATTCGCTGGCTAAAAAATTTGGGTTGAGTTGGTTTAGTTGGTTGGGTTGGTTGGGTTGGTTGGGTTGGTTTAGTTGGTTGGGTTGGTTGGGTTGGTTGGGTTGGTTGAGTTAATTCAACGCAGTCGCAACACAAGATGGAGCGTGGATTCTTTTTGGATGTTGTAGTCGGACAGCGTTCGTTCATCCTCCAGCTGCTTGCCGGCATAAATGAGCCGCTGTTGGTCGGGCGGAATGCCCTCCTTGTCCTGGATTTTGGCTTTCAGCGAGCCGATGGTGTCGCCGGACTCTACTTCCAGCGTGATGGTTTTTCCGGTCAGCGTCTTTACGAAAATCTGCATTGGGTGGTTGTGGTTAGATTTGGTGGTATTTTTTTTAATACCTTTTTTATGGTTTACTTCATTTTTTTGGCATTGAGGGTGCGCCGCAAAAAGCTGTTTTTGTCGTCGCGCAGTCCGTACTTTTTCTGCACGCGGCGCAGCGTGCGTTCAATGCGGCGGGACAGCTTCGCAATGCGGCGGCGCTTGCGAGAGCCTCCCATAACTGCAGCAGCAGCGGGTTGTCGTTCAATCGGTTGTATAGTTGGTGCATCCACGCCCGTCTTCATTTTGATAGACTGTGGTTGAACCTCTGGTTGAACTCCTATGCGTGATCTCTTATTTGCAATGAATTGTTCTTGAGCTGCCTCGTATGCAGCATATCCATCATCCCCTTTCGGATAGTCACTGCGTCTAGGAGGTGCACCTGACGCGCTTGTTGCCGCTGCGCTTGTTGCCGCTGCGCTTGTTGCCGCTGCGCTTGTCGCTGGGACAATACGACCAGTCACTTCGGGTACCTCCAAGTTAGGCACTTTCACTTCGGGCACGGGCACTTTCACTTCGGGCACCTCCAAGTTAGGCACTTTCACGCTTGACGCTGCGGCTGCAGCATTTTTTTGTGCTTCATCCAGCGCGTTAGTTAGCTGAGTTGTTTGTGCCATGGCATCCCTCACCTCACCGGTTGCACTTTCCACGGTTTCTGAAATGTCTGTTACAAGGCATGAGGGGACCAGTGACGCTCGCAAGTGTAGTCGTTCCCGCGGTTATTACGCCAGTTGTTAATTTTGTGGCTGCGTCTTCCAGCGGTTTTTTTATTTGGTCCCTTACATTGTTAATGCTATTTCCCAGAGCGTCTGATATTTTTCTTTCAACATTATCCAATGCAGCCGCAACGTTGGGATTATCGCTCATGATTTCCAATTGCTTTGCTTGTTCCGGGCCCAATGTTTCGGCCAAAGCCATATCAATCAGCTTTTTTTTTCCACTGAGTAACAAAGCTTCGGTTGCCCCCGAAGCCACAGTTTCGACCAACATTTCAGCGGGGAGCCTAGCGGCCGCTTTCACCAATTGTTGAAACTGCGGCACAGGACCGATATTGATGCATTCTTTTGGAACTGAATTGAAA
>JBIKII010000283.1:0-2796 GCA_044361705.1 Caulobacter sp. | reverse complement strand
CCGGCGCGGCGCGTTCACAGGGAATGGATGGAGGCGATCCCGGCGAGCCGAACGGCTGCGCCGACCCCCGCTAAGGGGACACCTGGCTCCGCGGGTAGGATTCGAACCTACGACCAGCCGGTTAACAGCCGGCTGCTCTACCACTGAGCTACCGCGGATCAGGTTTCTCAGGAGGGCGGGTCATAGCCGTGGTCGCCGGTGGGCGCAAGCGGGCATGACCACAAAATGAGCGGGCCGGCCGCGCTGCCTCAGCCGGCCTCAAGGATCTCCAGCGCCTGACGGGCCAGATGCGGGGTGCCGTTCTCCGCCGGGCGGTCGCTGGCGGCGTTGCCGGCCAGCACGCGGCGATAGACGCCCTGCGAGATCGAGGCGAGGCGGAAGATCGAGAAGGCCATGTAGAAGGGCCAGCCCTCGATCGCGCCCCGGCCGGTGCGCCGGCCGTAGGCCGCGACGTAAGCCGCCTCGGTCGGGATGCCGCTGGTGGCGAAGTCGACGCCGTCCAGGCTGCCCCACGACGGGGAGTGCGAGCGCCACAGGAAGCCGTTGTAGGCCAGGTCCGCCAGCGGGTGGCCGATGGTCGACAGCTCCCAGTCCAGCACCGCGATCAGTTTCGGCTCGGTCGGGTGGAACATCACGTTCTCGAGCCGGTAGTCGCCATGGGCGATGCTGACCGAGTCGTCGGGCGGGATCTGCGCCGGCAGCTTCTCGATCAGGGCTTCCATCTCCGGGATGTGCTCGCTTTCGGCGCCCCGGTACTGCTTGGTCCAGCGGCCGATCTGGCGCTCGAAGTAGCCGCCGGCCTTACCGTAGTCGCCCAATCCCACGGCCTCGTGGTCGACCGCATGCAGCCGGGCCAGCACGGCGTTCAGTTCGTCATAGATCGCGGCGCGCTCGGCGGGCTGCAGGCCGGGCAGGGTGGCGTCGCGGAAGATGCGGCCCTCCAGGTAGTCCATGACGTAGAAGCCGGTGCCGATGATGCTCTCGTCGTCGCACAGCACGCGCATGCGCGGAACGGGCACATGGCCCTCCAGAGCCTTCATCACCCGGTACTCGCGGTCGACCTGATGAGCGCTGGCCAGCAGCACGCCCGGCGGCTTCTTGCGCAGCACATAGCGCAGCGGCCCGTCCGGCCCGTCTGTGGTCAGCAGGAAGGTCGGGTTGGAGGCGCCGCCCTGGAACTGCTGCACCCGCATTGCCGCGCCGAAGCCCTCGATGCGCGGCGCCAGCCAGGCCTCCAGCCGGTCGTTGTCGAACCGGTGGGCGGCGACGACGTCGCGAACGGTCGGTGCTGTGGCGTCCATGGGGCGTTTCCTCGTTTGCGGCGAGGATGACCGCTTACGTCGCGACAGACGCAAGGGATTTGAGCAGACGGCGGCGTCAGGGGCGCTGCAGCCCTGCTACGCCAAGGCTTCGCAGGGCATCCTGCTTCGCCCTTCTGTACGGGACTTGTCCTGCGAAGCGCGTAGCGCGCTCACCAGAGGCGGCGATTTGCGAAAGCGTGCCCGGATCCGGATTTCAGGTATCTCTCGAAGGCCGCCGCCTTGTTGCGCTCCAGAAACGCGAAGTAGGCGACCAGCCGCCAAGGGGTGAATTTCGTGGTGTGCGATGATCGCCCGGCATTGTGTCTGTCAATGCGGGCGCGGAGGTCCACCGTGAGGCCAACATACCGCTGCCCCGGAGTCGTCTCGCTCTCAATGAGGTAGACGTAGAACATAAGCACAATCTAAGGGGGAGGCCCCAGGCAGCGCAAGTCAGGGGCGGTTCGCCCTGCTTCGCTGAAGCTTCGCAGGGCATCCTGCTTCGCATCTCTGATCGGGACTTGTCCTGCGAAGCGCGGAGCGCGAAGCAGGATGGAGGCCTGGCCCGGAATCGAACCGGGGTGCAAGGATTTGCAGTCCTCTGCGTAACCACTCCGCCACCAGGCCTCACGCTCGTCGACGCGGGCGGGCGCGTCGGGAGGGCGGGATGGCTATCAGAGCGGCCCACGCGTTTCAATGGCCTCGCACGGTTGCATTGCCTTGAAGTCGCCGCCGGACCTATAAGCCGCCAGACAAACTCCCGTCGTCCCCGGATTCTCAGAGGATCGAATGAGCGCCGACTTCGCCGCCGCCCGGCTCAACATGCTCGACAGCCAGGTGCGCCCCGCCGATGTGACAGACTGGGCCCTGCAGGACGCCATCGGCCTCGCGCCGCGGGAATCAGTGGCGCCGGCCGACAAGGGCTTCGCCGCCTACGCCGATACCGAGGTCGAGTACGCGCCCGGTCGCTGGCTGCTGCGGCCGCGGGACGTGTCCAAGCTGCTGCAGGCCCTTCGGCCGGCGGCCGGCGACCGCGCCCTGGCCATCGCCGCCCCTTACGCCGCCCTGGTTCTGGAGACCATGGGGCTGACGGTCGACCGCCTCGATGGCGACGACCTCACGGCCGTGACCGGCGGCGACTACGACCTGATCATCGTCGAGGGCGCGGTCGCAAAGGCGCCGGACATCTGGACGGCGGCGCTGGCGCAGGGTGGCCGGTTGGGCCTGATCGAGCGCTCGGGGCCCGCCGGGAAGGCGGTGATCTATGTGCGTTCGGTGGACGGCGTCGGCGTTCGCCCCATCTTCGAAGCCACGCCGCCCTGGCTGGCGGGTTTCGAACCGGTTCATGGTTTCGCCTTCTAGTGAGGCGAGGCTGAAACACGCCCGCAAAGGGCGCGTGAAAAAAGCTTAACTCGCCGCCACTGGCGGTGGAGATTACAGGCGATCATATAAGGGCTCGCTTGCGTGTGAGCCCGCGGGGATAAAGCATGTCGAAGAG
>JBIKII010000125.1:0-9970 GCA_044361705.1 Caulobacter sp. | reverse complement strand
CCGACATGCTCGGCGTCCAGCGTACGACCGTCACGGCCGTCGCCGGGGTGCTCCAGGCCAAGGGTTTGATCCGCTATCGCCGCGGCGTGGTCGACATCCTCGACCGGGCCGGCCTCGAGGCGACGGCATGCGAGTGCTACGACACAGTGCGCCGGACCTATGAGCGCCTGCTGCCCGACCCGTTCGGCAAGACGCGGGCCTGACCCAGCGTAAGGCTTCCCGCGATCCCGACGCTGCGCAATACTTCCCCGAACACATAAGGGAAGCGACAGGCATGAGCGGCGATCTGGACGCCATCGTCATCGGCGCGGGCTTCGGCGGGCTGACGGCCGCCATCAAGCTGAAGGAGGCCGGGTTCGGCCGGCTGGTGGTGCTGGAGAAGGCCGACCGCATCGGCGGCACCTGGCGGGAGAACACCTATCCCGGCGCCTGCTGCGACGTGCCCTCGCGACTCTACTCCCTGTCCTTCGCGCTCAATCCGGACTGGAGCCGGGCCTATTCGCCGCAGCCGGAGATCCGCGACTACATGGAGCGGGTCGCCGACCAGTTCGGCGTCAAGAACCTGTTCCGCTTCAACACCGAGGTCGAGGCCGCCGACTGGGACGCCGCGGCGGGCCTGTGGCGAGTCACGGTCAAGGGCGGCGAGGTGCTGAGCGCGCCGGTGCTGGTCTCGGGCCTGGGCCAGCTGAACAAGCCGGGCTACGCCGGCATCCCCGGCCGGGAGACCTTCAAGGGCGACAGCTGGCACTCGGCGCACTGGCGCCACGACGTCGACCTGACGGGCAAGACCGTCGGCTGCATCGGCGCCGGCGCCAGCGCCATCCAGTACATCCCGGAAATCGCCAAGGACGCCGGCAAGGTCGTCATCTTCCAGCGCACGCCCAACTACATCGTGCCGCGCCTGGACAAGCCGTTCAGCCCGTTCGCGAAGTGGCTGTTCCGCACCCTGCCCTTCACCGACCGTGCGCTGCGCTGGTTCACCTGGAAGATGATGGACCTGCGCTTCGAGGCCTTCAAAACCGGCACGAAGTCGGCGGAGAACTTCAAGGCGCTGGCCCTGAAATACCTGGACGACACCATCACCGACCCGGTGCTCAAGGCCAAGCTGACGCCCGACTATCCGATCGGCTGCAAGCGCATCCTGGTCTCGGACGACTATTACCAGACGCTGGCCAAGCCGAACGTCGAGGTCGTCACCGAGGCGGTGAAGGCCGTCACCGCCGCCGGCGTGCGCACCGGCGACGGGGCCGAGCACGCCTGCGACGTGCTGATCTTCGGCACCGGCTTCATCACCACCGACTTCATCTCGCCGGTGCGGATCACCGGCCAGAACGGCCTGACCATCAACGAGGCCTGGAAGGACGGCGCAGAGGCCTACCTGGGCGTCACGGTCGCAGGTTTCCCCAACCTGTTCCTGCTCTACGGACCCAACACCAACCTCGGCCACAACTCGATCATCGTGATGATCGAGGCGCAGGTCGCCTACATGGTCGAGGCGCTGAAGGCCCTGAAGGCGCGGGGCGCCAGGGCGCTGGCGGTCAAGCCGCAGGCCCACGTCCGCTTCAACGCCCAGCTGCAGCAGGACCTCGCCGGCACCGCCTGGGCCGGGTCCTGCTCCAGCTGGTACAAGACCGACAGCGGCAAGATCACCAACAACTGGTCGGGCGACACGGCGACCTACATCAAGCTGATGAAGCAGCCGGCGCTTGAGGACTACGAGGTGGCCTGACCGCCTTGCGGGCTTCGACAGGCACCCTGCGGGTGCTGCACAGCGTGACTGGGGTGGGTAACCTTCCTGCTCAGTCATCCTGAGCAGCCGCGAAGCGGCGTGTCGAAGGACGCAGGGCCTAGAACGGCCACGCCTTGTCCACCGTCGCCACCAGCACCCGCACGAAGGTCGTCGCCGCGGCGATCATCGCGCCCGACAGCAGGGCCAGCATGGCCAGGCTGATCGCCGTGGCCACGCCGCCGAACAGGCCCAGCAGGCCGTCGCGCTCGGCGATGCCCAGCCCGAAGGCGGCGATGGCCAGGGCCGGCAGCATGTTGCCGAACGGGATCGGCAGGAAGACCACCACGGCCAGCACCAGGCAGACCAGACCGGTCACCCCGTCCAGCCAGCGGTTGTAGAGGAAGGTGAAGCGGGGCCGCAGCCGCCGCTCGACCCAGGTCAGGTAGGGCGCCAGCTTCTCGACCAGGCCGGCGAAGTCGCCGCGGGTCATGGTGCGGTCGGCCAGCACCTTGGGCAGCCACAGGGTGCGGCGGCCCATCATCAGCTGCGAGGTGATGAACAGCAGCGGCGCGCCCAGGATCGCCGAGACGCCGGGCGGCATCGGCAGCGCCACCGGCGCGGCGAACACGAACATCAGCGCCCCGAACGCCCGGTCGCCGAACGCCTCCAGCACGTCGCGCAGGGACACGGTCTTGCGCTTCGCCGAGGCTATGCCGGCGAGGATTTCAGAGATTCGGGGGGCGTGGTTGGAGTCCGACATCGTCGGGCGGGCTTACAACCTCCAGCGGGTGCGGTCATCCCAAAATGGGGGGTCAGACGCGACCGCTCACCGGCAGCAGCGCGCCGGTCACACCACTGGCCTGGGACGAGCCCAGCCACAGGATCGCCTGGGCCACCTCGTCCGGCGTCACCCAGGCCGAAGGATCGGCGTCCGGCATGTCGGCGCGGTTGGCGGTCGTGTCGATGATCGAGGGCAGGACGGCGTTGACCGTGATCTTCCCCTTCAGTTCCTCGGCCAGACTCTCGGTCAGGCGGTGCACCCCGGCCTTGGACGCCGCATAGGCGCCCATGCCGGCGGCAGCCTTCACCGCGCCGCCCGCCCCGACGTTGACGATCCGCCCGGCCTTCGACTTGAGCAGATACGGCAGGGCGATGCGCGAGGCGGTGGCGCAGGTGACGGTGTTGAGGCGGAACATCCGCTCCCACTGGTCGGGGTCGCCGTCGGCCAGGGTCTGCCAGACAAAGCCGCCGGCCACGTTGACCAGCACGTCCAGCCCGCCCAGCCGGTCTGCGATCTCGGCGAAGGCCTCGGCCGTGGCCGATTCATCGGTCAGGTCGACGCCGCCCAGCGCGATCGCCCCCTCCGGCGCGCCCTGCTGCGCCGCCGCCGCGTCGATCAGCGCCACCTTCGCCCCCGCCGCCAGCGCCGCGGCGCACACCGCCTGGCCCAGCACGCCGAAGCCGCCGGTGATCGCGAAAATCCGTTCAGACATGGGAGGCTCTCTAGGGCTGCAACGCGGTGGTGATGTCGGCGCCGGCCTTCAGGGTCAAGGTCACCGGCGTCCGCTCGGCGATATCGGCCAGCCGGGCCCGCTGCGTCTCGTCCAGGTCTCCCTCCAGCCAGATCTTGCGCGTGATCTTCGAGCGGCCGTCCTCCTGGTGGTGCGACAGGTCCATCGTCACCTCCTCCAGCGGCCAGTCCTTGCGCGCAGCGTACATGCGCAGGGTGATCGCCGTGCAGGAGCCGAGGCTGGACAGCAGCAGGTCATAGGGCGCCGGCCCGGCATCCGCTCCGCCCAGCGCCGCGGGCTCGTCAGACATCAGCCCATGGGAGCCCATGGTGACGGCGGTCGCCCAGGCGGGTCCGCTGCTGGCGATGTGGGCATGGGCCATGGGGGTGCTCCTTGGGGGTTCGTGTGACTGTACAGTCCTCCCCACATCGTGGGGAGGGGGACCATGCGGAGCATGGTGGAGGGGCAGCACCAGCGCCGGCCGATCCGTCACCGTGCACGGCGCCCGATCCTGACAACCCGGCGCCGCCCCCTCCGACCTCGCTCCGCGAGGCCACCTCCCCCTCGCTGCGCTCCGGGGAGGATGACAATCTCGATCCGCCGTTCCACTCTCCCGCCCATGACCCTGCCTCCCCTCCCCGCCCAGCCTTCCGACACCCCGTGGCCCACCGCCGACTGGCCCTCGGGCCCAGCGCTGCCCGCCGACATCGCCGCCACACTCGACGCCGCCTTCTCGCCGGACGCCCAGGCACAACTCGGCCGCACTGACGTCGTGCTGATCGTGCAGGGCGGGCGGGTCGTCTACGAGCGCTACGGCGACGGCCACGCCGCCGACAGCACCTTCCCGTCCTGGTCCAAGGCCAAGAGCATGACCCAGGCGCTGGCCGGCATCCTGGTCGGCGACGGCAAGCTGGACATCCACGCGCCGGCCGATGTGCCGGAGTGGCGCGCCACCCCCGATGACCCCCGCGCCGCCATCACCACCGACCAGCTGCTGCGCATGTCGAGCGGCCTCAAGTTCGTCGAGGACTATGTGCCGGGCCATGTCTCGGACGTGATCGAGATGCTCTACGGCGCCGGCAAGGACGACACCGCCGCCTATGCCGCCGCCCAGCCGCTGGAGCATGCGCCCGGCGAGATCATGAGCTACGCCAGCGGCACGACCAACATCGTCGCCCGCGCGCTGTCCCGGGCGCTCGGGACCGACGCCGCCGGGTTCGAGGCCTTCATGCGCGATCGGCTGTTCGGCCCGCTCGGCATGACCTCGCCTCTGCCCAAGTTCGACGCGGCCGGGACCTTCATCGGCTCGTCCTTCTGCTTCTGCTCGGCGCGGGATTTCGCGCGGTTCGGGCTGCTGTACCTGCGCGACGGCGTCTGGGACGGCGCGCGCCTGCTGCCGGAGGGCTGGGTCGACTACGCCCGCACCCGCACATCGTCGAAGGACGATCCAGCCGCCCCCTACGGCGCCCACTGGTGGTTGGGCGTCGGCGGGCCGGGCAGCTTCTCGGCCAACGGCTATGACGGCCAGTACACGGTGGTGGTCCCCGACCTCGACCTGGTGCTGGTCCGCCATGGCGCCACGCCGCTCGACCTGAAGGACAACCTCAAGGCCTGGGTCGGCGAGGTCATCGAACAGATCCGGCGGGCCGGCTGACGTAACGTCCGCCTGCCTGTTTACAGGATAAATTTACGGCGTATTGTCTGGCGCTTCCGACAGTCCGAAAGGTCCGCCATGTCCGCACCCCACGTCCCCTCCGTGACCTCCGGCGAGCGGGTGCGCACCGCCGAGGACCTTCGCACCCGCGCCTCGCGGGCCGCCACTGGCTTCAAGGCGCTGGGCGTGCAGGAGGGCGACACGGTCGCCCTGTTCCTGCGCAACGACTTCGCCTTCCTGGAGGCCTCGAACGGCGCGGCGGCGGGCGGGGCCTATCCGGTGCCGATCAACTGGCATTCCACCGCCGACGAGGCGGGCTACGTGCTGCGCGACAGCGGGGCCAAGGCGCTGGTCGTGCACGAAGACCTGCTGCCCGGCATCGAGGCCGGCGTGCCGGCGGGCCTGACTGTGCTGGTCGTGCCGACCCCGCCGGAGATCGCCGCCGCCTACGGCCTGGGCGGCTGGCCGGCGCCCACGATCCCGACGCTGGACTGGGACAGCTGGGTCGTGAGCCACGACCTGCTGACCACGCCGGCGGCCTCCAACCGGTCGGCGGTCATCTACACCTCCGGCACTACAGGGCGGCCCAAGGGCGTGCGCCGCCAGGCCGCCGCACCGGGCGCGCCGCCGCCGGTGGGTCTGTCCCCCTTCGGGCTCGACCTGCCCCAACCGATCGTCGTGCTGATGAACGGCCCGATGTACCACGCCGCGCCCAACATCTACGGCTCGATGTCCCTGCTGGTCGGCGCGTCGCTGGTGCTGCAGGCCCGCTTCGACGCCCAGGAGATGCTGCAGCTCATCGAGCGCCACCGCATCACCCACATGCATATCGTCCCGACCATGTTCGTGCGGCTGCTCAAGCTGCCGGAGGACGTGAGGGCGAAGTACGATCTGTCGTCCCTACGCTTCGTGGTTCACGGCGCCGCGCCCTGCCCGCCGGACGTCAAGCGGGCGATGATCGACTGGTGGGGGCCGGTGATCACCGAATACTACGGCTCGTCCGAGACGGGGCTGGCCGCCTGGCACGACGCGCATGAGGCGCTGCGCAAGCCGGGCACCGTGGGCCGCGCCCTGCCCGGCGCAGAGATCCGCGTCTACGCCGACGACGGGACCATCCTGCCGCCCGGCGAGATCGGCGAGATCTATATCCGCAACACCGGCCTGCCGGACTTCACCTACATCGGGGCCGAGGACAAACGACGCGAGGTCGGGCGAGGCGAGTTCGTCACCGTCGGCGATGTCGGCTACCTCGACGACGAAGGGTTCCTGTTCCTGTGCGACCGCAAGCGGGACATGGTCATCTCCGGCGGCGTGAACATCTATCCGGCCGAGATCGAGACAGTGCTGGTCACCCTCGACGGCGTGCGTGACTGCGCCGTGTTCGGCATTCCCGACGAGGAGTTCGGCGAGGCCCTCTGCGCCTATGTCGAACCGATGGACGGGGTGGTGCTGGACGACGCGGGCCTGAAGGCGGCGCTGGCCGAGCGGCTGAGCAAGTACAAGGTCCCCCGCACCATCAGGATCGTCGCCGACCTGCCGCGCGAGGACTCCGGCAAGATCTTCAAGCGCCGGCTGCGCGAGCCCTATTGGGCCGGCCGCGACCGGGCGATCTGATGGCCTTCAACGCCGCCCTCGTCGGGACCCGCTGGGGGCCGCTGGACTGGACGGTGACGCCGCGCCGGGCTCTGGCCTTCCGCGCCGTGCTGGCCCCGGACGACGCCGAGGCCCTCGACGACGCCGCAGGGCCGCTGGCCATGCTGCCGATGCAGGTGGTGGCGCCGGAGTGGGTGCTGGCCCTGGAGTCCCGCGCCGATCCGGCCCAGACCCTGTCGGCGGACGAGGCGCGGCGCGGCGTCCATGCCGTTCAGGACACCCGGTTCCTGAGGCCGGTCCTGGCGGGCGAGAGTCTGACCGCGATGGCCGAGCTCGTCAGTGTACGGAGCAGCCGGGCCGGCGCCGTCGCCACGACGGTCTATGAGAGCCGCGTCGGCGCCGAGGTGGTGGCGGTCTCGACCTCGGTCAGCGTGTTGCGCGGCGTCGCCGTCGAGGGCGCCGACGCCGGCGCGATCGACGATGAGGCCTGGCCAGCGTTCACGCCGACGACCGCCGGACCGACCCTGATCGCCACGCCGCGCGGCTTCCCGCACCTCTATTCGGAGTGCGCGGAGATCTGGAACCCCATCCATACCGAGCGCGCCGTCGCCCTGGCCGCCGGCCTGCCCGACATCCTCATCCACGGCACGGCGCTCTGGGCGCTCGCAGGATTGCGGACCGCGCCGGCGGGATCGCGGATCACCCGCCTCGCCGCCCGGTTCCGCTCACCGGCGTGGGCCGGCGAGGACATGCTGCTGGCGGCGGGCGAAGCGGTCGGCGCCGCGACGCCCTTCCGCCTCAACGCCCCGGACGGCCGTCTCCTGACCGAGGGCTTCGTCGAGGTCGCGGGCTGAGGCGTCAGCCCCGGCAGCGCCCCTTCACCAACGCGGCCGGCCGCAGATCCCAGTAGTGGTCGTAGCCCTCGTCGGCGATCGACAGGGTCGGGCGGCCCAGCTCGGCGGTCATCAGGGCCGTGACGCCGCCGACCATCATGGCCAGCGACAGCGCGATCCAGGCCAGCGGCCAGCGCGTCGACGGCAGCCAGCCGGTGGCCTTGCCGTGCAGAAAGGCGATCAGCGGATACAGCACCGCCGCCAGCACGATCAGGTTCAGCGCCTGGACGTGCGGCATGTAGACGAACTCCAGCGACATCACCGTCGGCCGGGCGGCGGGGAACGGGAAGCCCGTCGCGTAGAAGCCGCCGCCGTCGGCGGTCACGTCGCAGACCGGGCTCCACCACTTCACGTTCGACGCCGACTGCGCGAGCAGCGCCGCGACGAGGGTCAGCAAGACGGCGGTGTAGCGACGAATGTCCAGCAGCCTTCCCAGCACACGCGGCCTCCCGGGCGATGATCACCGCGCCGCTTGTAGGTCGCGCCTGTGCAGGATTCATGGAGCGGCCGGGGGGAAACGTCCTGCTTCGCGCCCCGCGCCGCGGCCTACAGGGTCAGCTTCTCGTGATAGCCGGTCAGCTCCAGGTAGCCCCGGGCGGCGCCGTCCGAGACCGCGCCCTCCCAGTAGACCGGGCCGCCGCCGGCGCGGCTGTCCAGTTCCTGGTCGTCAAACAGGGGCTTGAGGGTCAGGGTTCGCTCGCCCTCCGGCAGCCGCACGGTGACCGCCTGTTCCACCGGATAGAGCGCCCTGGTGCGGGGTGATCGCCAGCGGCGCAGGGCCTTGAAGGTGACATCGCCGGGGCCGAGCGTCGTCAGCTGGCCATCGGCGCGCCGCCAGGATCCGCCGGCCCAGACCGGCCTGCCGGCGGCGTCGCGCACCTGGAACGCGGTCAGGGCCGCGCCATCGGGCAGGTTGATCCCGACCCAGTCCCAGCCGACAGCGGCCGGGTCCAGCAGGGTCGAGGACCATTCGCGGTCCAGCCACGCCCGGCCGGTGATCTTCCGGGTCTTGCCCGCGCGGGTGACGCTTCCGGTCACCGCCATCTGCGGCAGGCTGTAGTAGTAGCTGGCCTGTTCCGCCGCCGGGCCCTTGCGACTGAACCCGCCCTGCCCCTGCAGCAGCGGCGGCTGGGTCGGGGCGAAGGTCAGGTCCAGCGCGAAGTCCGCGCCGCCGGCCCGCGTGCGCCAGCGGTCGTCGCCGCCGCGGCGCAGCGACCAGTCGTCGATCACCACCGCGCCGTCGGTGGTCGAGGCCTCGGCGAGGCCGAAGCCCGCCCGGGCGACCCGCTGGTCATGCAGCAGCCGGCCCACCGCCGGATCGGCCAGCGCCGCGTGGGCGAACAGCACCTGGCGCGCGGCGAAGGCGCTGGGGTTGGCCTGGTCGACATCGGGCCGGGTGCGGAAGAAGGTGACCTGGAAGCCCATGGGCGGACCGTCCCCGGCCTGGACCCAGCCGGTCACGTACCACCACTCGGTCCGGAAGTCCGGATGGGCGCCGTGGTCGCGCGGAAAGGCGATGGGCGCGCCGGCCTTCACCGGGGCATAGACCGGCGCCACCCGCCCGTCGCCCGCCGCCGCGCTGATCATGACGGCCGCCAGCAGCAGGCCGACGGTCCGCAAAAGGGTTCGCATCACCAGTCCTCCCGCACGGCCCGGACCGCATCCATCGACAGGGCCCGGCGACCGGCCAGCAGGGCGGCCCCGGCCGAGGCGCTGATCAGGGCGGCCGTCACCACGCCGAACAGTCCCCAGGGCAGGCGGGTCTGCATGGTCCAGTGGAACGACTGCGGGTTGATCACATGGATCAGCACCTGGCTCATCGCCAGGCCCAGGGTAAGGCCCGCCGCGACGCCCACGGCGCCGAGCAGGGCGCCCTCCTGGGCCAGCATGGCGGTGATCTGGCCGCGGCGAACCCCGATATGGCGCAGCATGCCGAACTCCTTGGTCCGGGCCAGCGTCTGGGCCGAGATGGTGGCCGCCACCCCGGCCAGACCGACCAGGATCGCCACCAGCTCCAGCACATAGGTGATGGCGAAGCTGCGGTCGAAGAGGCCAAGGGCGATGGCGCGGATCTCGCCGGGGCGGGCGAACTGGGCGCGAGCCGCCAGATCCGGCGGCAGGGCGGCCTTCAGGCGGGCGGTGACGGCGGCAATGTCGGCGCCAGGCTTCAGGGCGATGGACGCCTCGGCGCGCAGCGCGTCGCCGGTCAGGCGGCTGTAGTCCTCGCTGGTCAGGACCACGGCGCCGTTCTGGCGGGCGTAGTCGCGCCAAAGGCCGGCGACGTAGACCCGCTGGCCGCCGGCGATGGGCAGGGTCATCCAGTCCCCTGGCCGCTTGTCATGGATCCAGGCGGCGGGCTCCGACAGCCAGACCGGCGTGGCGCCGGCGGGAATGGAGCGCGGCGCGCCGATCATCGGCAGCCGGGCTCCGGGATCATCCCGGCTGATCGGCTGGGCCACCAGGGCCACCGGCGGAGTCTCCGGACTCAGGCGCAGCGGCAAGGCGCGGGTGAAGGTGAGCCCCGCGACCCCGGGCACGGCCGCCAGCCGGGCCTGTCCGGCGAGGTCAAGGCCGTCCGCCTGCGAGGGTT
>JBIKII010000143.1:0-8388 GCA_044361705.1 Caulobacter sp. | reverse complement strand
CCGCGCGCCAGGACGACATGATCTTCGGCGACCGAGATCAGCCGCACGTTCGGCGCGACCTCGTCACCGACCGCGAAGGACCGCTGAAGGCCGTCGGGCGTGCCGATGATCGCCGATCCCGAACCGCCGCCGCCGACGCGCACGCCGTGGAGCCGGAAGGCCTGGGTGGTGGCCGCGGTCAGGGCCTCCGGCGCGGCGCGGAAGAAGGGATCGAAGCGCTTGAGGATGGCGAGTCGATCCTCGCCGACAGCACCGGCCCTCGGCGCGGACACCGGGGGAGGCGACAGCAGGATCCAGCCGAGACGGGCGGCCTGAACCCCGAGGAGGGCGACGATCAGGACCTCGATCGCCACGCGCAGGGAACGCTGCGGGTCAGCGGCGAGGATCGACAGATCCGGCAGTCTCAAAACGGTCGCCCCTACGGTCTGGTGATAGGCCGTGTTCGGAGTAGTCGGCGAACGATGCAGGTTCGTGCAGGTTTTGCGACGCGACCGTGACAGTCGGTCAAGCGCAACAACCTGCCATGCGACTTATTCGCCGCATGGCAGGCCGGCTCTCTAGAAGCGGGCGCTCAGGCTCACCGAAGCGCTGGTGCCCAGGTCGTAGGTGTTGATCCGGATCCGGTTGCCCAGCTCCTGGAACTCTTCGTACTCGGTGCCGAGCAGGTTGCGCAGCTCGAGGGCGAAGCCAATGTCACGCCCCCAGACGTCGAGGTCCTTGCGGTAGACGAAGTCAACGAAGACGCCGGGATCCTGCAGGTAGTCAGGCTCCCGCGCGCCGGCCGCGCCGGCTCCACGGGCGGTGATCCGCTCACTCACGAAATTGAAGATGAAGGTCGCCTGCGACCGGGCGGAGTCGTCTTCCCAACCCAGCTGCAGGTTAGCGACGTGCTCGGAGTGGCCCTGAAGCCGGCTGCCGTCAGCGATGAAGAACGAGGCTTGTTCATCAGCGCCGCCGCCGCCCTGGGTCCGGACAGTATCGCCGGCACCGACCTGAACCTCGGAGGTGGACCAGGTGTAGTTGGCCTGGACCAGCCATCGCTTGTTGGCGATGAAGGGCGAGCCGGAGTCCGCGAACTCCCAGTACTTCTTGGCTTCGAGCTCGGCGCCGTAGATGACGGCGGCGGGCGCGTTCAGGAACGACTGCTGACGCTGGTCGCCGGTGAGCACCACGACCGATTCCACGGGGCGCTCCAGATCCTTGTAGAAGACGCCGGCCGTCAGATACTGCTGACGGGCGAAGTACCACTCGTAACGGGCGTCCAGGTTCAGGATCTTGGTATCGACGAGGAACGGGTTGCCGGTGAACTCGCGGTCGCTTTCCGGATCGATGTAGGACTGGGGCGCCAGCTCGCGGAACTGCGGGCGGCCGATTGTCTTGGACGCGCCGACGCGGAACTGTTGGTCCTCGGCGAAGTTCCAGGTGGCAGTGAAGGCGGGCAGGAAATACTGCTCTTCCAACGTGGTGACCGGGAACGTCGCCCCGCCGAACAGGTCGCGCGGCGTTACCGTCTGGGCGCCGTCCTCAAAGCGAACGCCGACGGTCGTCCTGATCAGCGGAAAGATCTCGGCGTCGACCTGGGCGTAGAAGGCGTCGACGACCAGGTCGGCCTCATAGGCGCCGGCCCCGTTCGCGCCCGACACTTCGCGCAGCTCGATCGTGTCCTCGTTGAGATTAAAATCCGAGAACAGGAAGTCGACGCGCATCAGGCGCTGGTTGTCGGTCAGGCCGCTGACGGCCGCCAGCTGCAGGTCGTGGCGGACCGCCTCGCGGCTGCTGTCGGTGCGGGAGAAGCCGAAGGTGAAGATGGCTTCGCGCTGGTTCGACAGCGGCAGGGTGTAGCTCACGTCCGCGCCGCCCGAGATCACATCCTCGTCCAGCTCGCTGAAGGAGATGAGGTTGAACGGGTTGTGGATAAAGTCGCCTGTCGCGTTCTCACCGTACTGGAACCGGGACTCGTAGGGAGCGTCGCGCGATGTCGTGGCGTAACTGGCCCGCCAGTTGACCTCCAGCGCCCCTTCCAGGAAGAAGTGCTCGCCCGCGAGCTGCGACGAGAACAGCTGCCGCACGAACCATTCCGTGTAGTCGTCACGGATGACCGCGCCGCCGGCGCCGAGGTCCGGACCGGAGCTGATGCGGGCTTCCTTCGTGGTGTTGCGGACGTAGAAGTTGGTCCACTTCAGCTCGTGGTCCGGGTTGGACAGCGACAGGCCCGCCAGCAGGTTCAGCTGGACGTCGTTCTGGGTCGATTCAAACGCCTTGCTCGTCTCCGCGACGAGCACGGCACCCGAGAAGCGCCCCTCTTCCTGGAAGCCCTTGCGGGTCGACCAGCTGTTCCCGTAACCGGCGACGGCGAACAGGCCGAGCGTGCCGATCGAGCTGTCGCTCGACGTGCCACCGGCGAGTTCGAAGCTGAAGTTCACCGGGATCGTGTCTTGTTGCAGGAGGCGCAGGGGCGCGTTGACCAGCGCCCGACCCATGGCCGACAGCTCGTCGGTAGTGAAGTTGGCCCGGTTGATCTGCTCACCCGCGCCGAAGGCCTGGTCGATAAGGCCGGGCACGTCACGCGTACCGTCGTCGAAGCCGGTGAAGTCGGTGCGCGAACCGTAGTAGATCAATCCGTCCTTGCCCGTCGTCTCACTGTTGCCGCCCAGAGAAGACGAGAAGCTGAAGAAGGGGTCCTTCGGCGCGTCGATGGTGCGCAGGTCGATGACGCCGCCGCCGAACTCGCCGGGATAGTTGGTCGAGTAGGTTTTCTGGACAGTGACGCTTTCCAGGACGCTGGCCGGGAACAGATCGAGCGGCACGACCCGCTGGAGCGGCTCGGGGCTCGGAAGGGGCGAGCCGTTCAGCAGAGCGGAGGAATAGCGCTCGCCCAGGCCCCGGACATAGACGAAGCGCCCTTCAACCACGGTGAGACCGGTAACGCGGGTCAGGGCCTCGGCGGCGCTGGGATCGCCTGTGCGCTGCAGATCCTCGACGGTCAGGAAGGCCCCGACCTCCGAGCTCTCGCGGTTCGGCTCGGGAATATTGGCTCCCAGCACGATGAGCTCCTCGACCTCCGGCTCGGCCTGGGCGGCGGGGGTCTGGGCAAAGGCCAGCCCCGGCGCGACCAACGCGCTGGTGGCCAGCAGGACCCCGGTCAGGGTCAGGGATAGTCTCTTCATGATCTACGCCTTGAAGGAGTTCAACGGACTGGGCGAAAGCAGGCGGCGGCTCCCGAGAGCCGCCGCCGCGTCCGTCGTCAGCAGGTCTGGCCGGCCGTCAGGCCGCAGGTCCAGCCCCGCCACCAGGTGTCGGAGGCGTTCTGAACGGCCCCGATGTAGGTGGTGTTCACGAAGTAGCTGTAGACGCTGTTGGCGTTGACCACCGTCACCGCGTTTTCGTTGGCGCCGTTGATGAAGGTCAGCGTCTGGTTGCTCAGGGTGGTGCCCGAGGCCGGGGCGGTCAGGGTGGAGGTGCCGGCCGCGGTGTTGTTGGCGCCGGCGGTGAAGGCGGCGGCGGACAGGACTTCATTGCCCGTGCGGTACGAGATCGGGCAGGACATGAAGACCGAGCTGAAGGTCACGCCGCTGGTCGCCGTGTCGGCGTCGTTGATGGCCATACAGCCGGCAAGCGAACCGGTGACGCTGGTGAACACCGAGTTGATGATCGTCGCGTCAACGCCGGTGTCGAAGTGGGCGACGGTGTGCGCGTTGGTCGGCGAGTTGCGGCCGACCAGAGTCCAGTTCGCGATCTTCGGCTGGGTGAGGTAGCGCGAGGCCAGCGGAACAGAGGCGGGCGCCGAGGAGAACTCGAATCCGGCGCTGCGGCTCGTCGCCGTGGGCGGACGCTGGGTGACGATGCCGAACTGGGCGCCGCCGCGCCAGCCGGTGTCGACGTCGAAGCCGTCGTCGTCGGCGCCGGTGATCACGATGCGGCGCAGATTGACGTTGCCGCCGAAGATCTCGATGCCGTCATCGGAGCTGTTGTGAACCTGGATGAACTCGACCGTGGTTCCATTGCCGACGCCGGCCATGGTCAGGCCCTGAAGTTCGTTGCCCGGCGAGATCTCGAAGCCGGAGAACTTGATCTGGACGTAGCGCAGGCGACCCGAGTTATCGGTCGCGGTGTTGCCGCCGTAGAAGGCGCTGGTGCCCTCGACGGTGCCGGTGCAGGTGACAGGGGCGACGAGCGAGCAGTTCGCCTGCGGTGCGCGGCCGGCCAGGACGATACCGCCCCATTGGCCTTGCGAGCTTTCGTTGGTGGTGCCTTCGACGTTCTGACGGCTGGTGAAGACGATCGGCTGGCTCTCGGTGCCCTCGGCGTAGAGTTGCGATCCGCGGTTGACCAGCAGGTAGTCACCGCCGCTCGAGGCGAAGATGCGCACGCCGGCTTCGATGGTCAGAATGCCCTGGGTGCTGCCCGGCGTCGGGGACGCAGCGTCGACGCCGCGGTCGGTGCCGACCGAAGTGCGGCCGGTGATCGAGTAGATGGTGCCGGCCCGGAGCGGAACCGTCAGGTTGCCGTCGATCTGGGTCGGCAGCTGGCAG
The DNA here is from genome assembly GCA_044361705.1 of Caulobacter sp. Classification (GTDB taxonomy): domain Bacteria; phylum Pseudomonadota; class Alphaproteobacteria; order Caulobacterales; family Caulobacteraceae; genus Caulobacter. The sequence continues at coordinate 3,856 of JBIKII010000143.1, read as the reverse complement.
ACCCGCAGGGTGCCGGCGGCGATCAGGCCGACGTTGGCGAAGCCGGTCGGGCAATCGGCCGCCGGCGTGCCCGGGGGAGGCGTTCCGCCGCCACCGCCGCCACCGCCGCCGCCGCCGCCCGGCGGGAAAGCGCCTTCGCCGGGCGAGGCGACCTCGGCCGAACCGCAAGCCGCGAGGGCCAGGACGCTGGCGGAAACCGCGAGCAGGGTTGTCAGTCGAATGCCAGTCATCGTTTCCACCGTGGCTGATCCCAGGAACAGACGGCAGATGGCGGCTCAGACTCCCGGTCCGACCCGAAGACGTTTGCGTCCCACCTGCCCTCCCCGCTGGTTAGAAGCCGGATGTGACAGTGCAGCCGCCGAACCGTGACGGTTCGGGTGCGCTTGCGTGAACATATTCATGCGGTTTTGTGAAAGACCGTCCGTCCACGGCGGACCAGTCCCCCGATCGCGCCGGGGCGATCACCCGCTCCGGCGAGGCGACGTCCGCCGGCGGCGACACGACGGTTCGTCAGACCGGGGGGCGGCTCCCCGGGAAGGCTGTCGGCTCCAGACAGCCCGCCTTGGTTCGGCGCGCACCGGATCGCGATGACACTGTCACAAAGGTGCGATACCGCAGCGCAGTTGCTGGAGCCCTCCCCCCATGCCCCTGTCCCGCCGCGGTTTCATTGGTACGTCCGCCGTCGCCCTCGCCTTCGCCGGCTTGGCCCGCGCGCAGGGCGTCTCGCCCGAAACCTACCGCAACGAGGTCGAGGGCTACGGGCCGCTCAAGCTTGATCCTTTCGGCGTGATCGACCTGCCGGAGGGGTTCTCCTACCGTATCGTCTCCCAGGCCGGCGACGAGATGAGCGACGGCCTGCTGGTTCCCTACAAGTTCGATGGCATGGGCAGCTTCAGGCTAGACGACGATCGAGTCATCCTCATCCGCAACCATGAGCTCAAGATCGGCGATCTGAACCACGGCCCGACCGGCGTCCAGGCCCGCCGCGCCGACAAGCTCGAAATCAGCAAGGCCTTCGATGTCGACGGAGCCGGACGCGCCCTGCCCGGCGGCACGACCACGCTGGTGTACAACCTTCGCACCCGGCAGCTGGAGCGGGAGCATCTCAGCCTGATCGGCACGGCGGTGAACTGCGCCGGCGGAATCACGCCCTGGGGGTCGTGGCTGAGCTGCGAGGAAAACACCGCCAAGGCCGGCAAGGGCGGAAGCAAGGACCACGGCTGGGCGTTCGAGGTTCCGGCCTCGGCGAAGGGTCTGGTCGACCCTGTGCCGCTCAAGGCCATGGGCCGTTTCAAGCGCGAGGCCGCCTGCGTCGATCCCCGCACTGGCATCGTCTATATGACCGAGGATACGGCCGACAGCCTGCTCTACCGTTTCATCCCCGCGGCGCCGGGCGAACTGATCAAGGGCGGACGGCTTCAGGCTCTTGGCTTCGCCGACGCTCTGGAAGGCTGCGACACCCGCAACTGGAAGGGCGAGATCGGCATGGTCCAGGGCGCCTGGCGCGACGCCCGCTGGATCGACCTTGCCGACCCCGAAAGCCCCGATGACGACCTGCGCCTGCGCGGCGCAAAGGCCGGCGCGGCGGTCTTCGCCCGCGGCGAAGGCATCTTCTGGGGCAAGGGCGAGCTGTACTTCACCTGCACCTCCGGCGGCGCCAAGGGGCTCGGGCAGATCATGCGCTACGTCCCCGGCGCCCGCGAGGGCCAGTCGGACGAAGCCACCGCGCCGGGCAAGGCGCAGCTGTTCCTCGAGTCCGGCGACGCCTCGGTGCTCGACTACGCCGACAACATCGCCATCGCGCCCTGGGGCCACCTTATCGTCTGCGAGGACCGCTATGCCCAGGACAAGCGCAACCACCTCAAGGGCGTCACGCCGGAGGGCAAGGTCTACACGATCGGGCGCAACGTGTTCCGGGAGAATGCGGAGCTGGCCGGCGTCTGCTTCTCGCCCGACGGCTCGACGCTGTTCGTCAACATCTACTGGCCCGGCATCACCCTGGCGGTGACAGGGCCTTGGGCGTCGCTCAAGACCTGAGCGGGCCAGTGGCGGCGGCCGGCGAGCGCGCCGCGCCGCCCGACGGGCCAGCCAGTCCGGCGAGAAACTCCGCGAGCGGCGCCAGCATGTCCGGATTGAGGGAATAGGCCGTCCGCGGGTAATCGACCTCGCCGATGACGATGCCGGCCGCCCGCAGGATCCTAAGGTGCTCGGCGGTCGTGGATTGGGCAAGGCCGATGCGGTCGACGATCTCACTGCCGGCGCAGCCGGCATTGGCCTGCAACAGCCGCACGATGCCGATCCTGGCCGGATGTCCCAGCGCCTTGGCCAGAAGCGCCAGGCGTTGGGAATCCTCCCCAGACCGGGAGGGCCTGGCCGATCGTAGGGACGCGCCCTGTTTCATCGCCCGACCGCCCTAGCCGAACCGGCCGGTCACGTAGTCCTGTGTCTGCGTGACAGTCGGGTTTGTGAAAAGCGTCTCGGTTTCGCCGAACTCGACGAGGTTGCCCATGTGCATGAAGGCCGTGAACTTCGAGATGCGGGCGGCCTGGGCGAGGTTGTGGGTAACGATCAGGATCGTCACGTCCTTCACCAGGCTGTCCATCAGTTCCTCGATCTTCGCCGTCGCGATCGGATCAAGCGCCGAGGTCGGCTCGTCGAGCAGCAGCAGCTTGGGCTTGGGCGCCAGGGCCCGGGCGATGCAGAGGCGCTGCTGCTGGCCGCCGGACAGCTCGTAGGCCGGCTTGTTCAGGCGATCCTTCACCTCGTTCCAGATCGCAGCTTGCCGAAGCGCTTCCTCGACGCGCCCCTCGACCTCGGACTTGTTGCGGATGCCCCGGACGTAGAGGCCGGCCGCCACGTTCTCGTAGATCGACTTGGGGAACGGGTTCGGCTTCTGGAACACCATCCCGACCAACAGCCGGACCAGGATCGGGTCGATGCCCTTCTCGACCAGGTTGATGTTCTCGGGCGCCAGGTTGATCTGCCCCTCGTAGCGGCTGCCCGGATAGAGGTCGTGGATGCGGTTGAAGCAGCGCAGCAGCGTGCTCTTGCCGCAGCCGGACGGACCGATGATCGCGGTGACCTTGCGATCATGGATCGGCATGGTGACGCCGTTCAGGGCCTGGAACTTGCCGTACCAGAACTTGAGGTCGCGAACGTCGGCGCGGATCGCGGCCGGGGTCTCGGATGCAGAGGCCTGGGGCATGGTCGGGTCGCCGGTGTTGTCGCGAAGGAGCGTGGTGGGGCGCGAGGAGTCGCTCATGACTTGAGCCCCTTGCGCAGACGATAGCGGAGATAGATCGCAAAGCCGTTCATGATCAGCGTCATGCCGAGCAGCAGAACGCCCGTCGCCGCGGCGTTCTCATGGAAGCCGGCCTGGGGCCGCGAGGTCCAGTTGAACATCTGGATCGGCATGACGGTGAATGGCGAGTTGAGCCAGTCGGCGTTCACGAACGGCGCCGACGCCTGCAGCGGGCTGGGCGGCAGGAAGGCGATGAAGGTCAGCGCGCCAATGGTGATGATCGGCGCCGTCTCGCCGATGGCGCGCGAAAGGCCGACGATGGCGCCGGTCAGGATGCCGGGGCGCGCCGAGGGCAGCACATAGCTCCAGACGACCTGCCAGCGATTGCAGCCTACGCCGTAGGCGCTTTCGCGAAGTCCCGAGGGGACCGACCGCACCGCTTCCCGGGTCGCGACGATGACGATCGGCAGGATCAGCAGGGCCAGCACCATACCGCCGACCAGGACCGTCTGACCCATGCCGAGGCCATAGACAAAGAAGCCCAGCGCCAGCAGCCCGTAGATAATGGAAGGCACGCCCGCGAGGTTGCTGACGTTGATCTCGATAAGGTCGCTG
>JBIKII010000386.1:0-2820 GCA_044361705.1 Caulobacter sp. | reverse complement strand
GGTAATGCACTGCGGGCTGTTCGCGACTAACAAAAATTCCCAGGGGGTTCCTTCCTTCCTAAATAGCCACGAATGCAGCAGGCCAAATCAAAAACAAAGCGGAAGCCAAAAAAGCGAGCTGTCAAGACCCGCAACCTGACAATCAGACAACTTGTTGAGGGTGTTGGAGTCTCAGACACAACGCTGAAGAAATACTTCGCGCGAGGCTGCCCTCGGACATCGGCCGAAGCGGTCCAAAAGTGGCGGTCAGAAAATATCAAAGCGGTCGCCGAAGACGCTGAAGTTTCGGAAATCGGAATTGAACTGAAGCGGGCGGAGATGGCTGAGCGGTGGGAAAACGCAAGAACTCGGCAGTTGAAGAACGATCTTGCTAGCGGTCGATTGGTCCGAAAGGAAGACATTGAGCGGGATCTGTCAATCGCCGTATCCCGCCTAGTGAATCGCCTCAACTCGCTAGGGCTGAAGTGTGCCAATATCTGCCCATCGGAACTTAAAGCACCGATTAAAGAAGCCATCGAAGACACAGTCAGAACATCCCTGAAAGAGATATGCGACGATTTGAGGATTCGAAAGAAGTGAGTTTCGTTCTCGACACAATGCTGGAGCTGCTCAGGCCGCGGATGAACGAATCCGCCGCCGACTGGATCCGCACGCACTTCTACTCGCACACAGGCGAAGCGTTCTCAGAGCAGCAATCTCCCTGGGTGACAGCTCCGCAGGGGCCATGCTGGGCATACGACTCGATTCAGTTCCGCACGATCTGGCTGCAGTGGGCTGCGAGAATGTTCAAGACCAACTTCACGTTGGCGATGTTGCAGCGGTCGATGGATCAGCGGCCGGAGGAAACAATGTTTGCCACTCCGGACGAAACGAACTGTAAAAGCGTGTTTGGCCGATTCTGGAAGATGATTGAGCACTGCCCACGCTTGCGAGATCAGGCACCCCGTGCAATCCGGCAAAGCAAAACACAGATCAAATTGCAGCGGTCAGTCTGTCATGGCGCATGGCCCAGGGGAAAAAGCCGGCTGGCGGATAAGTCAATTCGGGTCGGTGTTGGGAACGAAATTGACAAATGGGTGGTCGAGTCAACATCGACAGAAGGGGATCCAATTCAGCGATTTAGAAAACGCGGAGCTGAATACCCAGACCGAAAGTTCATCCTCGAATCCACTCCGAGCGTGCGGGGACGCAGCGCCATCGAGACGGGGCGTCTGCAGTCCACGAATCACCGCTATCACGTTCCCTGCCCGCACTGCTTCAAATTCCAGACGCTCGAATTTGGCGACGGTTCCGGGCCGGGAATGATTCATTACGAAAAAACACCGAGCGGGCAAACCGACAGAGGGCTCGCACGTCGAACGGCTCATTACGTCTGCCTGCACTGCGACGGACGCATTAACGATATTCATCGCCCGTGGATGATCAATCGCGGCGTCTGGGTTCCGGCCGGATGCGAAGTGAACCACGAGAAGGCAATGGAGGCCCGCAGCCTCGCGCCGGACGATCACAGCTGGTTGATTGGAAAGCCGCTTAACTGGGGTTCTGATTACGGCTGCCAGATCAGTGTCTTTTATGCCTTGTTTCACGGATGGGGCGACATCGTTGACGACTTCCTGGGCAAGTGCAAAAAGCCTCGCGACCTACAGCAGTGGATCAACGAAGACAAAGGTGAGACATGGGAGGCGAAGAAATCCAAGAGCACTCCGGAGAAGGTTGGCGAGCGACTGGCGACGAAGATTCCACGCCGTGTTCTGCCGGAATGGGCTCGCTTGTTGACGGTGACGATCGACCAGCAGGCTGCCGATGGTGGATACCGCATTTGGGTTCTCCTGGCTCACGGAATTAACCGGTCCGCGCATCTGGTCGACTACGGTCTTTCACGGACGCTTGAGGAGGTGTGGGATCGGCACATTCGCAACCCATACCAGCATCTGGACGGCGGAAACCCAATGATGCCACACGCTGCTGGTGCTGACTCCGGATGGGACACCAAAAAGACATACGACTTTTGCAACTCGCACAGTGGTATGCTTGCCATCAAAGGCGCGTCAACAGACATGGGCGGGCTGCCTTACAAGCTCGGGAGCGTGGAAACCGGTGACAATGCTGGACAGGAACTGTTCCGGGTCAACACCGACTACTGGGAAACAGACCTGCAGGCCAGGCTGGATGAGCGGCTCCCGGAGGATGACGAATCACTCTCGCTCTGTATAGGTGCCGAATCAGATATCGAGTTTCTTGAGCAGCTGTGCAATGGCACGCTGGCGGACAAGATCGACAACCGCGGCAACGCAAAATTGTTTTGGCAGAAAAAGGATGAAAACATTGCAAACGACTTCCGCGACGCAGTCCGGTACGGGATCGCGCTCGCAAGCGCCTACGTTGAGCAAAACGGAGGCTTCCCGCCTCGCAGCGGTGTCTACACCAAAGCCAAAACGGTTGTCAATTCAGGCACCACAAGACCAGACGGAAGGGCGTGGAATGAGTAAGAAGAAGCAGGAAGCAGAAAAGGCAAAGCCAGTCGAGGCACCACAGGAGCCGGTGCAGCTCAACGTGCAAAAAGACGCATCAGGTAAAAAGATTGAGGCTGAGCGATTCTGCCCGATTTGCTGGGGTAGGTTTAAAGGATACGGCACCGCCACAAATTCCAGTTTTATGGGCAAGCGTTATTACAAGTGCGACAAGACTATTCCAGGCAGTGAGTTTGGGCCGTGCGGGTTCACATGGTCAATGGAGTGGGCTGAGATTCAAGCCGCAAGACAGCAATACATCGCACAACTGCAGGCCATTATCGTCGATCATCGGCCGGTTAATATTCAG
>JBIKII010000124.1:0-10030 GCA_044361705.1 Caulobacter sp. | reverse complement strand
CCGACGGGCCGAGCGTGCCGAGCTTGCCCGAGCCGATGGCGTCGCGGTACGGGCCGTAGAAGGCCGAGGCGTACTTGGCGGCGTAGGACATGATCAGAGTGTTCTGAAATCCTTCGCTTTCCAGCGCCGCCCGGATGATGCCGATCCGGCCGTCCATCATGTCCGACGGGGCGAGGATGTCGCAGCCGGCGCGGGTCTGGACCAGCGCCTGCTCGACCAGACGTTCGATGGTCGGGTCGTTGGCGATGTCGCCATTCTCGATGACGCCGTCGTGGCCGTGGTCGGTGAAGGGGTCGAGCGCCACGTCGCACATGATGCCGACCTCGGGGGCGGCGTCCTTCATGGCGCGCACCGCGCGACAGATGACGCCGTTCGGGTCTGCGGCCATCGAGCCGGCGGCGTCCTTCCGGGCCCCGTCGATGTAGGGGAAGATGGCGATGGCCGGGATGCCCAGGTCGCGGGCCTCGACGGCGGCCTTCACGCAGTCGTCGACCGACAGGCGCTCCACGCCCGGCATCGAGGCGACCGGGATGCGACCCTCGCCCTCGTGGACGACCATCGACCAGATCAGGTCGGCGGGCGTCAGCACGCTTTCGCGGACGAGGCGGCGGCTCCAGTCGGCCTGGCGCAGGCGGCGCAGGCGGGTGGCGGGGTAGGGGGCGAGCGGGGCGACGGTCATGGATTGCGCGTTACGCCTTCACCGGCGTGAGTGGCAAGCCGGATGACGCCGATCAGCGGTCCGACGACGGTCCAGAGGGCGCCCATCAGCCCGATCACCGCCGAGGCGACGACCAGACCGACAACCTCCGGCACCAGCCGCCAGCTGCTGACATCAATGGTCCAGGCGAGGATGCGGAGCCCGGCGATGTAGTCGTTCGAGCCGTTCCGCAGGTCGTCGATCTCAATCACGGTGGCGGCGATCCCGGCGGCGAGCGAGACGACGAAGAGCACGAACGCCACCCAGAAGATGCCGATCTGCGCGTTCAGATGCCGCCGCACGCGGGGAGACACCTGGCTGCGCGACACATAGGCCAGGATCACGCCGGCCAGACCGGTCAGCCCCGCCGTGAACACAGAAGCGGCCAGAAGCCCGTAGCCGGCGAAGGCGATGGTGCGGTCGGCCCCAGATCTCTTGAGCACGGTGTTGGTCACGGTCATCCTTCGGCCTGTTCGCGGTCGTTGACAGGGTGCGCTGTCGGCGTCAGGTCATCAACCGCAATGAACGGGCTTGGGCAGACCCTTGCCGACATGGAGGCGAAGCGCGCATGGATTTCTCCCTGACCGATGATCAACGCGCGATCCAGGAGATGGCCCAGGCCTTCGCGCGGGACGAACTCGCCCCGCATTCGGCCAAGTGGGACGAAGAGCGGCACTTCCCGGTCGACGTCATGCGCGCCGCCGCCGGCCTGGGATTCGCCGGCATCTACGTCCAGGACGATGTCGGCGGCTCGGCCCTGAGCCGCCTCGACGCCTCGATCATCTTCGAGGCGCTTAGCTACGGCGACGTACCGACGGCGGCCTACCTGACCATCCACAACATGGCGTCCTGGATGATCGACCGCTTCGCCTCGGACGACCTGCGCGCCCGCTACCTGCCGCGCCTGACCACGATGGAGCTGATCGCCAGCTACTGCCTGACCGAACCCGGCTCGGGCTCCGACGCCGTCAGCATGCGCACCACGGCGAAGAAGGACGGCGACCACTACGTCCTCAACGGCTCCAAGGCCTTCATCAGCGGCGCCGGCGTGTCGGACGTCTATGTCGTCATGGCCCGATCCGGCGGCGACGGGGCAAAGGGCGTCTCGACCTTCGTGGTCGAGAAGGGGCAGGAGGGCCTCTCCTTCGGCGCCAACGAACGCAAGATGGGCTGGAACGCCCAGCCGACGGCGCAGGTCAACTTCGACAACGTCCGCGTCCACGAGTCCAACCGCGTCGGCCAGGAGGGCGAGGGCTTCCGCTTCGCCATGATGGGCCTGGACGGCGGCCGGCTGAACATCGCCAGCTGCTCGCTGGGCGGCGCCGCCTTCGCGCTGGATACGGCCAAGGCCTACATGGAAACCCGCAACCAGTTCGGCAAACCGCTGAAGGAGTTCCAGGCCCTGCAGTTCAAGCTGGCCGACATGGCCACCGAGCTGGAGGCCGCCCGGCTGATGGTCCGCCGCGCCGCCGACGCGCTGGACAAGCGCGACCCGCAGGCGACGAAGCTCTGCGCCATGGCCAAGCGGTTCGCCACCGACGCGGGCTTCAGCGTCGCCAACGACGCGCTGCAGCTGCACGGCGGCTACGGCTACCTGCAGGACTATCCGCTGGAGCGGATCGTGCGCGACCTGCGCGTGCACCAGATCCTCGAGGGGACAAACGAGATCATGCGGGTGATCATCAGCCGGGAGATGTTCCGCCAGTGAGTGAAGAACCCGAAGTCCTCTGCCGCATCGAGTCCGGCGTCGGCCGCATCACGCTCAACCGGCCAAAAGCCCTGCACGCCCTGACGCTGGACATGTGCGAGGCGATGATCGACGCCCTGCAGGCCTGGAAGGCCGACGACGCTGTCCGCTGCATCCTGATCGACCACAGCGGCGAGCGCGGCTTCTGCGCCGGGGGCGACATCCGGATGCTGGCCGAAAGCGGGGCGGGGGACGGCAAGGCCGCCCGGCTGTTCTTCCACACCGAGTACCGGCTGAACCACCTGCTGTTCGTCTATCCCAAGCCGGTCATCGCGGTGATGGACGGGGTGACCATGGGCGGCGGCGTCGGGCTTTCCATGCCCGCCAGCGTGCGGATCGCCACCGAGCGGACCACCTTCGCCATGCCCGAGACCGGCATTGGCCTGTTCCCGGACGTCGGCGGCGGCTGGTTCCTGCCGCGCCTGCCGGGCAAGGCGGGGCTGTGGCTGGCCCTGACCGGCGCGCGCATCAAGGCTCCCGACTGCTGCGCGCTGGGGATCGCCACCCACTTCATGTCCTCGGAGAAGGTCGAGGCCTTCAAGGCCGCGCTGCTGGCGCATCCGGACGCCCTGGCCGCAGCCCTGGCCACCTGCGTCGAGGACGCGGGCCATCCGCCGCTGGCCGCCCATCAGGCTGACATCGACCGGGTGTTCGCCGGCGGCTCGGCGGAGACCATCCTGGATCACCTCGCGGACGACGGCGGCGAATGGGCGACGGCGCAGCGGGCGATCCTGGCGACCAAGTCGCCGCAAACCCTGAAGGTGGCCTTCCGCCAGCTGGCCCATGGCGCGGCGCTGACCGACTTCGCCGACAACATGGTCATGGAGTACCGCATCGGCGCCCGCGTGGTGGCGATGCATGACTTCCTCGAAGGCGTGCGGGCCGTCATCATCGACAAGGACAACGCGCCGAACTGGTCGCCGCCGACGGTGGCGGAGGTTCAGGACGCCGTGCTGGACGACATCTTCGCACCCCTTCCGGCCGATCAGGAATGGACGCCGCTGACTTGAGACGACAACCGGCATAAGAACAGGGCCGGGTCGGGGAAACCCAGGGAAGAGAACTGCCAGAATGAAGACCCATGCCCGCTGGTTGGCGCTGACCGCCGTCCTTGCCGTCTCGGCCTGCGAAACCGTTCCGCCACCCCCGCCGCCGCCCCCGGCCGATGCGCCGATCGCGGTCCCGAACTTCCTGTCGGCCGCGCTGGCTGACCCGGCCCGTCCGGACGCCGACAAGGCGCGCGACGCCGCCCGCAAGCCGGGCCAGATCCTCGCCTGGGCCGGCGTTCGTCCGGGCATGCGGGTCATCGACCTGGTGCCTGGCCAGGGCTACTTCACCCGCATCTTCTCAAAGGCCGTGGGCCCCAATGGCCGGGTCTACGCCTATGTGCCGGACGAGCTGACCGCCGTGGCCAAGGGCCGCCCGCCGTCGGTCGCGGCCTGGGTCAACAAGCCGCCCTTCGCCAACACCCGGATGATCCTGCGCCGCATGCCGCAGTTCGGCGCGCCGGAGAAGGTCGACATGATCTTTACGGCCCAGAACTACCACGATCTGCATCTGCCCTTCATGGGCCCCGTCGATCTGGCGGTGGTGAACCGTCAGGCCTTCAACGCCCTCAAGCCGGGCGGCGTCTACATCGTCATCGACCACACCGCCAAGCCCGGCACCGGCCCCGCCCAGTGGGACACCCTGCACCGCATCGATCCGGCCGTCGTGCGCCGCGAGGTCGAGGCCGCCGGCTTCGTCTACGAGGGCGAGACCCGCCTGCTGCGCAACGCCAGAGACCCGCTGACCGCCAACGTCTTCGACGCCGGCATCCGCGGCAAGACCGACCAGTTCGCCTTCAAGTTCCGCAAACCCAGGAGCGCCCGCTGATGACCCAGGTCGCCTTCATCGGTCTCGGCGCCATGGGCGCCGGGATGGCGGCCAACCAGGCGAAGGCGGGCCGGCAGGTCCATGCCTTCGACCTGTCCCAGGCGGCGGTCGACAAGGCCGTCGCCGCCGGCTGCCGCCCGGCGTCCTCGATCGCCGAGGCGGTCAAGGGCGCGGACATCGTCATCACCATGCTGCCGGCGGGGACCCACGTCCGCGCCGTCTATGGCGACGAGGTGCTCGCCCACGCGCCGAAGACGGCCCTGCTGATCGACTGCTCGACCATCGACGTCGACAGCGCCCGGGCCGTCGGCGAGCAGGCGAGGGCGGCCGGCCTTCGGTTCGCTGACGCCCCGGTCAGCGGTGGCATCATGGCGGCCGAGGCCGGCACGCTGGCCTTCATGGTCGGTTGCGAGGCCGACGACTATGCGGCCTTCGAGGACGCCCTGAAGCCGATGGCGCGCGCCGTCTTCCACGCCGGGGGCCTGGGCTCGGGCCAGGCGGCGAAGATCTGCAACAACATGCTGCTCGGCATCTCGATGATCGGCACCTGCGAGGCCTTCGCCCTGGCCGAGAAGCTGGGCCTTGAGCCGGAGCGGTTCTTCGAGATCGCCTCCAAATCGTCCGGCCAGTGCTGGTCGCTGACCAGCTACAGTCCCTGGCCGGGACCGGTCGAGGCGGCGCCGTCCAACCGAAACTACGAGGGCGGGTTCCTGACGGCGCTGATGCTGAAGGATCTGAAGCTGGCCCAGGAGGCCGCCGCGCGATCCGGGGCCACGACCCCGCTCGGCGCCCAGGCCGAGGCGCTCTACGCGCTGTTCGACGGCCTCGGCTACGGCCAGAAGGACTTTTCGGCCATGCTGCAACTGTTTCGCGGAAAGCTGGCCTCGCTCGAGGACTGAGCTATCTGTACCTGCGTCAGCGGGCCGCTGATCTGAGAACCGTTCGCGCAAGACCTCCGTGGATTCACGTATTAGGTTCCCAGATGAAACTCCCGTAAGTGGACTCGGGCGTGCAGCGGCGCCAAAAGCCGCGCTAGAAAAAACCAAGGAGCCGGTCGGGCGGACTTGCGCCGTTGCGGGACCGGGCATCGTCGATGGACTACAAAGCCGCGTTTGAAAGTGCCGTGCAGCAGGTGCGCAGCGAGGGTCGCTACCGGGTCTTCGCCGACCTGAAGCGTCATCGCGGAGCCTTCCCGCGGGCGACCTGGACCCGTGAAGACGGCTCCGAGACCGAGATCGTGGTCTGGTGCTCGAACGATTACCTCGGCCAGGGACAGAACCCGGTCGTCATCGAGGCGATGCACGAGGCGATCGACGCCACCGGCACGGGATCGGGCGGTACGCGCAACATCTCCGGCACCACCCACTTCCACGTCGAACTCGAACACGAGCTCGCTGACCTGCATGGCAAGGAATCGGCGCTGCTGTTCACGTCGGGCTACGTGTCCAACGAGGCGACGCTGTCGACGCTCTACAAGATCCTGCCCGGCCTGATCATCTTCTCGGACGAGCTGAACCACGCCTCGATGATCAGCGGCATCCGCAACGGCGGCGGCGCGCGGCATATCTTCCGCCACAACGACCTGGCCCACCTCGAAGAGCTGCTGCTGGCCGCCGATCCGGCCGCGCCCAAGCTGATCGCCTTCGAGAGCGTCTACTCGATGGACGGCGACATCTCGGACATCCCGGGCACGGTCGCGCTGGCGAAGAAGTACGGCGCGATGACCTACATCGACGAGGTCCACGCCATCGGCATGTACGGCCCGCGCGGCGGCGGCGTCGCCGAGCGCGACGGCGTCATGGACCAGATCGACATCATCGAGGCCACGCTGGGCAAGGCGTTCGGCGTCATGGGCGGCTACATCGCGGCCGACGCCGTGATCGTCGACGCGATTCGCTCCTACGCCTCGGGCTTCATCTTCACCACCTCGCTGCCACCGGCCCTGACCGCCGGCGCCCTGGCCTCGGTCCGGTACCTGAAGGCGCACGACGAACTGCGTCAGCAGCACCAGGAGCGGGCCGCGACCCTGAAGCGGATGATGAAGGAAGCGGGCCTTCCGGTCATGGAAAGCTCGGTCAGCCACATCGTGCCGGTGATGGTCGGCGACGCTGTCCATTGCAAGATGGTCAGCGACATGCTGCTCGAGGACCACGGCGTCTATGTGCAGCCGATCAACTACCCGACCGTGCCGCGCGGCACCGAGCGGCTGCGCTTCACGCCCACGCCCTTCCACACCGATGAGATGATGCGCGACCTGGTGCGGGCGATGGAAAACCTCTGGGCCCACTGCAACATCGCCCGCGTCGGGGGTGTCGCCGCCTGACTCCGGCGATCGATATCTGGTCCGACCTGCCACGCCCGGCCGATGAGATCTGGGCGGCGGTAACAACGCCTGCGGGCGTCAATGCCGAGCTTGGCCCATGGGTCCGCATGACGTTCCCGCCCGCGGCGATGACCGGGTTGGGCGCGGCGCCGGTCAATGAGCCTCTTTTCGTGTCCTGGTTGCTGGCCTTCGGCGTTCTGCCGTTCGACCGGCATGTGCTTTGCCTCGCCGAGGTCGGCGAGCGCCACTTCATCGAGGCGTCACACAGCCTGATCCAGAAGCACTGGCGGCACGAGCGCTACGTCACAACCACCGCCGGGGGCTGCCGCGTCCGCGATGTGGTCACGGTCCACCCCCGCATCGGCGCCTTCGGACCGATCGCGCGGGGTATGGTCTCGGCGGTCTTCCGTCATCGCCACAAACAGCTTAGACTGCTCTACAGCTGACCGGAGCTACGTCCGCCGCCGAACGCCCTTTCCAAGACCGATCTGCCTGGCGAAGTCCGACCGACGTTCCGCGTAGGCCGGCGCGACCATCGGGTATTCCGGGGGCAGACCCCATTTTCGGCGATAGTCCTCGGGGCTCAGCCCGAAGCGCGAGCGCAGGTAGCGCTTCAGCATCTTCAGATGCGCGCCGTCCTCAAGACAGACGATGTAGTCCCGCTGCACCGACTTCGAGATCGGAACAGCCGGCTTCTGCTTTTCACGCGGGGCCGGTGCCGGCGCGTCGGTCAGACCGCTCAGCGACTGGTGAACAGTCCGGATCAGGTCCGGGAGCCCCGCCGCGCCGACCGCGTTGCGACTCACATAGGCCGCCACGATGTCGGCGGCATGGGCGAGGATCTCGGTTTCCGACGTATCCTTACGCCCGGTTTCGTCGGCCATTGCGCAACTGCTCCTCTGGATGTGACACACCGTCGCCTCCCGCCTGCACGGCGGACGGCTTGGGATCCCAACGCGTCCGGCGCACCCGGGTTCCCGTCGCTTCGGGAGTGGTTGACGCGTCCCGTCGGCCTAAATCGACGCCACGAAGGGGCGCCGGATGCAGAACCGCTCTCCCATTTTTCGCAATGCACACTAAAGAGGGCGCGCCGATGCGCCGTTGCCAGGGGATCTGACCATGAACGCCACGACTCCGACCCGCCCCGCCTTCTTCGGCGCTGACCTGACCACCGCCGACCCGGCGATCGCCAGGGCCATCGCCCAGGAGCTCGAGCGGCAGCAGAACCAGATCGAGCTGATTGCCTCCGAGAACATCGTCAGCAAGGCGGTGCTCGAGGCCCAGGGCTCGATCCTGACCAACAAGTACGCCGAGGGTTACCCGGGCAAGCGCTACTACGGCGGCTGCGAGTACGTGGACGTCATCGAGCAACTGGCCATCGACCGCGCCAAGCAGCTGTTCGGCGCCGGCTTCGCCAACGTCCAGCCCCACTCCGGCGCCCAGGCCAACCAGGCGGTGTTCCTGGCGCTGCTGACGCCGGGCGACACCTTCATGGGCATGGACCTGGCCGCCGGCGGCCACCTGACCCACGGCAGCCCGGCCAACCAGTCGGGCAAGTGGTTCAAGCCGGTCGCCTACAGCGTCCGCGCGCAGGATCAGTACATCGACTACGACAATGTCGCCGAGGTGGCCCAGCGCGAGAAGCCCAAGCTGATCATCGCCGGCGGCTCCGCCTACAGCCGCGCCATCGACTTCAAGCGCTTCCGCGAGATCGCCGACAGCATCGGCGCGCTGCTGATGGTCGACATGGCCCACTACGCCGGCCTGGTGGCGGGCGGCGCCTATCCCAACCCGGTGCCGCACGCCCATGTGGTGACGACCACCACCCACAAGACCCTGCGCGGTCCGCGTGGCGGCCTGATCCTCACCAACGACGAGGCCATCGCCAAGAAAATCAACTCGGCGGTGTTCCCCGGCCTGCAGGGCGGCCCGCTGGAGCATGTCATCGCCGCCAAGGCCGTGGCCTTCGGCGAGGCGCTGCAGCCGGACTTCAAGCAGTACGCCGAGCAGGTTGTCGCCAACGCCAAGGCCCTGGCCGACACGCTGATGGCCTGTGGCGTCAACATCGTCTCGGGCGGCACCGACAGCCATGTCATGCTGGTCGACCTGCGGCCCAAGGGCGTCACCGGTCGCGACACCGAGGCCTCGCTCGAGCGCGCCCACATCACCTGCAACAAGAACGGCATCCCGTTCGACACCGCCTCGTTCACGGTGACCTCCGGCGTGCGCCTCGGCACCCCGGCCGGCACCACGCGCGGCTTCGGCGTGGCGGAGTTCGAGCAGATCGGTCGCTGGATCGGCGAGGTCGTCGACGGCCTGGCCGCCAACGGCGCCGAAGGCAACGCCGCGGTCGAGGCGAAGGTGCGCGAACAGGTCATGGCGTTGACGGCGCGCTTCCCGATCTACAACTAATAGGCACGGTCCTCCGGGAGGGGCCCAGATATGCGCTGCCCGTTCTGCGGACACATGGAAAGCCAGGTGAAGGACAGCCGCCCGTCGGAAGACGGCGCGGCCATCCGCCGCCGTCGCCTCTGCCCCGAATGCGGCGGCAGGTTCACCACCTTCGAGCGCGTTCAGCTGCGCGAGCTGACCATCCTCAAGCGGTCGGGGCGGCGCACGCCCTTCGACCGCGAGAAGCTGGCCCGCTCCGTCGCGCTGCCGCTGCGCAAGCGCAACATCGAGCCCGAGCGGGTCGACCGGCTGATCAACGGCATCGTCCGCCAGTTGGAGAGCATGGGCGAGACGGAGATGGCCTCCTCGGTGGTCGGGGAGATGGTCATGAAGGCGCTCAAGTCGCTCGATGACGTGGCCTACGTCCGCTACGCCTCGGTCTACCGCGACTTCAAGCACACCGACGACTTCGCCCAGTTCCTGAGCGCCGAAGGGCTCTCCGACGACGTCGAGGACTGATCTTGGGGGTCACCCTCAAACTGGCCACCTCGCTCGACGGACGGATCGCCACGGCCTCGGGGGAGAGCCGCTGGATCACCGGTCCCGCGGCGCGGGAGCAGGTCCACCGGCTGCGGGCGATGCATCAGGCGGTGATGATCGGGGTGGAGACGGCCATCGCCGATGATCCGGAGCTCACGGTCCGTCTGCCGGGCTTTGTCGGCTTCCAGCCGGTTCGCGTGGTGCTCGACAGCCGCCAGCGCCTGCCGCTGACGTCGAAGCTCGTGCGCGAGGCCCGGCGCCTGCCGACCGTGGTCATAACCGGGCAGAATCCAAACAACCGTTTGACTGACGCTGGGGTCACCGTGCTTCAGGCGGTGGAAAGCGATGGACGACCCGATCCGAAGGCCGCGCTGGCGGCGCTGCGGGCGCATCTGCCCCTCGGCGAGGGGGCGGGCGTCTTCATCGAGGGCGGCGGCCAGGTGGCGGCGAGCTTCCT
>JBIKII010000281.1:0-2840 GCA_044361705.1 Caulobacter sp. | reverse complement strand
CGACGGCCAGATCCTCGGCGGCGGTCAGCGAGACCATCTCGCCGCCGATCTTGGCGAAGCGCTTGACCCGGCCCTTGATCGTGACCCAGCGATCGTCGCCCTCGATCGAGACCACGTCGCCGGTGTCGTGCCAGCCATCTGGCAGGGGATCGACCCCGCCCTTGTCGTTCAGATAGCCGGCCATGACGTTGGGGCCGCGCAGGAACAGGCGACCGCCGCCGGGGATGCCCTCGACGGTCTCGATCCGCGTTTCCATACCGGGCAGCATGCCGCCGACGGTGCCGCGACGGTTGTCGGTCGGCTTGTTAACCGCGACCACGGGCGAGGCCTCGGTGGCGCCGTAGCCCTCAAGCACCGGAATGTCGCCGAACCGGTCGAAGATCAGGTTGTGCGTCTCCTCGCGGACCTTCTCGGCGCCGCAGACGATGAACTTCAGGCCCGACAGGTCCCCCGGATCCGCCGATCGTGCGTACTGGTTCACGAAGGTGTCGGTCGCCAGCAGGATCGAGGCCTTCGACTCGCGGATAAGGGTCGGGATCTGCTTGATGTGCAGCGGCGAGGGATACTGGAACGCCTTCATCCCGGTCAGGATCGGCAGCAGCACGCCGCCGGTCAGGCCGAAGCAGTGGAAGGTCGGCAGCGGGTTGAACATGACCCAGTCGGGGTCGAGATCGATATGCGCCTCGATCTGGCGAACATTGCTGACCAGGTTCTTGTGGCTCAGCACCACGCCGCGCGGCGCGCCGAAGCTGCCCGAGGTGAACAGGATCACGCCGGGCTCATCGTGCCCCAGCTTCGCCCTGAACCGCTGGGGGAAGGCGCCGGCGGCGGCGGCGAACAGCTTGTCGGCGAGGCCGATCTGTTCGCGCAGGTCTTCAAGGTAGACGATCTTGCAGCCGCCGGTCTCCAGCGAGTCGATCAGATCGTGCAGCTTGCCCTGTTCGATGAAGGCGTGGGCCGTGAGGACCGTCTTGACCCCGGCCAGCTTGCAGGCGCCCCGCAGGTTCCGCAGGCCGGCCGTGAAGTTGAGCATCGTCGGAATGCGCGCGAAGGCGTGCAGGCCGAAGAAGGTCACCACCGCGCCTGCGCTGGACGGCAGCAGAACGCCGACGTTTTCACCCTTTTCGGTGATGCCCGCGATCTTCCGGCCCAGGGCGAAGCTGCCCCGGATCAGGTCGGTGTAGCTCAGCGGTGTACGGTTCTGATCCTCAAGGATCGGCTTCTTGGCCCCGTATCGGTCGCGGGCTTCGAGAAGGGCGTCAAAGACAGACCGCTCCCCGGCCCGCGCGTCGTAAGCACGCGGCATATGGGTGAAACTCCCCGGATGTTTCCCACCAGTATTGTTGGGGGGACCCTATCGTCCGGGTTCCCGCTTGAAAAGGTCCGTTACAGTCCGTGATCCGGCGGGCGTGTGATCAGGATCGGCCGGGAGCCGGCGCGGACGCGCACGAAGCTGTCGACAGCGGCGAGCCAGGGGACGCGCACGCCGTCCCGCTCGAGGTGCAGGGCGTGACCCCCTGTGGTCAGGCCGTAGGCCCTGCATTTCGCCATCGCCTTGCAGATGCGCGTCTGGACGGCGCCGTCGGCCACTCGGTCCGCACCGCCGGTGAGCATCAGGGTCGGGGTCTCGATTGTCGCGAGCCCGGGCTCGATGGCCTTTGACGCCGCGCGGAAGCCGGCCAGCCATCCGAGGCTTGGCCCGCCCATGCGCAGATCCGGATTGGCGGTCTGCCAGGCCTTGCCCACCGCGCCGCGCCAGACGTCGCCGGTCAGTCCCTGCGCCCGGGCGTCCGGTCCCTCGCGCGACCAGCCGGTGTTCATCGCGGCGGGCAGGCGGCCCAGGCCCGCACGGACCAGCGCGGCCTTGCCGCTGTCGACCGGGTCGGCCCCGGCGAAAGACGGCGACGACAGGATCAGCCCCTCGGCCGGCGCGCCCTGTTCGACGGCTGCGATCGCGACCAGGCCACCGTCGGCATGGCCAAGGATGATGATCGGGGCTCCGGGCGCGCTGGCGATCATCATCCGCGCCAGCGTTTTCACGGCCCGGATGTCGGTCTTGAAGTCCGGAACGTGGCCCAGGTCGCGGGGCAGGACGTAGCGCTCCGAGCCGCCCTGGCCCGCGCGTTCCAGGACCCAGACGCTGTAGCCACGGGCGTTCAGGTCACGCGCCGTCTCGAACCAGACCTCGGCGGACTCTCCATAGCCCGTCAGAATCAGCACCTGGGCCTGGGGGGTGATCGGGGTCGAGGACACGCCGTACCGCTGCGCCGGGGCGTCGCCGATCTTCAGCAGGCCCCAGGCCCAGCCCTCCGGGGCCCAGAAGCGCGGCGACAGGGCCGGCGGAATGCGGCTCTCGACGAACGCGCCGCCGGCGTCCCCGCCGCCACAGGCCGCGAGCAGGAACAGGAGGCCGGCGATGAGGGGACGGGCGCGCATCGATGGTGAGTGTCGTGGCCTTGGCGGGCGCTCGCAAGAGTGTGCACGCGGCGGGAGGTTGGGTGGTTCGAGACGCTCGCCTGAGGAGCCCCGAAGGGGCATCTCGAAGGCCGCACCAGCTTTCCGCCCCTCAACGCTTGATCCGGGCCCTCAGAAGGACGATCTAGGCCCCATGGCCACGGTGATCGACACCCTGAAGGCGCGTCCGCGCCATCCCGAGAAGGCGAACCGGCCTGAAACGCCGCTGCTGCGCAAACCGGACTGGCTGCGCGTCCGGGCGCCGGGCTCGGCCGGCTACAACGAGACCCGCGACATCGTCCGCTCGCACGGCCTGACCACGGTCTGCGAGGAAGCGGCCTGCCCGAACATCGGCGAGTGCTGGAGCCAGAAGCACGCCACCCTGA
>JBIKII010000015.1:0-34089 GCA_044361705.1 Caulobacter sp. | reverse complement strand
GGATCTGGAAGACCCGCGTCTGCGAGCCGTTCACCACCGTCACCGCGCCTTCGCGCAGCGCGGTCATGAACGGCGCGTGGCCGGCCAGCACGCCGAAGTCGCCCTCGGCGCCGGGGGCGTCGACACGCTCCACCTCCCCCGAGAACACCGCACGCTCCGGCGCGACCAGCGAGAAGTGGAGCTTGTCGGCCATCAGGCGGCTTCCATCGCCATCTTCTCGGCCTTGGCGACCGCTTCCTCGATGGTGCCGACCATGTAGAAGGCGCCTTCCGGCAGGTGGTCGTACTCGCCTTCGCAGATCGCCTTGAACGAGCGGATGGTGTCCTTCAGCTCGACGAAGGCGCCGGGCGTGTTGGTGAACTGCTCGGCGACGAAGAACGGCTGACTGAGGAAGCGCTGGATCTTCCGGGCGCGGGCCACGGTCAGCTTGTCCTCTTCCGACAGCTCGTCCATGCCCAGGATGGCGATGATGTCCTTCAGCTGCTTGTACTGCTGCAGGACTTCCTGGGTCTGGCGGGCGACGCGGTAGTGCTCCTCGCCGATGACCAGCGGGTCCATGATCCGGCTGGTTGAGTCGAGCGGATCGACGGCCGGGAAGATGGCCTGGGCGGCGATGTCGCGGCTCAGCACGGTGGTGGCGTCAAGGTGGGCGAACGAAGCGGCGGGCGCCGGGTCGGTGAGGTCGTCGGCGGGAACGTAGATGGCCTGGACCGAGGTGATCGAGCCCTTGTTGGTCGAGGTGATGCGCTCCTGCAGGTTGCCCATCTCGGTGGCCAGGGTGGGCTGATAGCCCACGGCCGAGGGGATGCGGCCCAGCAGAGCCGACACTTCGGCGCCGGCTTGCGTGAAGCGGAAGATGTTGTCGACGAACAGCAGCACGTCCTTGCCTTCCACGTCGCGGAAGTACTCGGCCTGGGTCAGACCGGTCAGGGCGACGCGGGCGCGGGCGCCGGGAGGCTCGTTCATCTGGCCGTAGACCAGGGCGCACTTGGAGCCTTCGGTCGAGCCGTTGTTTTCCTTCGGGTCCACGTTGACGTTGGACTCGATCATCTCGTGGTACAGGTCGTTGCCTTCGCGGGTGCGTTCACCCACGCCGGCCAGCACCGAGTAGCCGCCGTAGGCCTTGGCGATGTTGTTGATCAGTTCCTGCATCGTCACGGTCTTGCCGACGCCGGCGCCGCCGAACAGGCCGATCTTGCCGCCCTTGGTGTAGGGGCACATCAGGTCGATGACCTTGATGCCCGTGACCAGCACTTCGGCCGAGGTCGACTGCTCCTCGAAGCTGGGGGCCTCGCGGTGGATGACGCTGTAGGTTTCGGTGTTGATCGGGCCGGCTTCGTCGATCGGCTCGCCGATGACGTTCATGATGCGGCCGAGCGTGCCGGGGCCGACGGGGACGCGGATGCCGGCGCCGGTGTCGGCGACAGGCTGGCCGCGGGTCAGACCCTCGGTGGTGTCCATGGCGATGGTGCGGACGGTGTTCTCACCCAGGTGCTGGGCGACCTCGAGCACCAGGCGGAAGGGCTCGCCCGTACGCTGATCGACGTTGGTGGTTTCCAGCGCATTGAGGATGGCCGGCAGATGGCCTTCGAACTCGACGTCGACGACGGCGCCGATGACCTGGACGATCCGGCCGGTCGCGACGATGGCGGTCGGCTTGACCGCCTTCGGGGCGGCGGCCTTCGGAGCGGCGGCCTTCTTGGCCGGAGCCTTCGGCGCGGCGGCGGCGGCGGCCTTCGGGGCGGCGGCCTTGGGCGCAGCGGCGGCCTTGGGGGCCTTGGCGGCGGCGGGCTTCTTCGGGGCGGTTGCCATGGGTCTGGTCTTCCGTGCGGTCTTTATGCGGTCAGAGAGCTTCGGCGCCGGAGATGATCTCGATCAGCTCCTTGGTGATCTGCGCCTGGCGGGTGCGGTTGTACTGGATGGTGAGGCCGCGGATCATGTCGCCGGCGTTGCGCGTGGCGTTGTCCATGGCCGTCATCTGGCTGGCGTAGAAGCCGGCCATGTTCTCGAGCAGGGCGGAAAGGATCTGCACCGTGATGTTGCGCGGCAGCAGGGTTTCCAGAATCGCTTCTTCCGAAGGTTCGTATTCGTAGGCCGCGCCCTTCAGGTCCGGCGCCAGGGCGGCGTCGGTGATCTGGGCGGGGATCAGCTGCTGGGCGGTCGGGGTCTGGCTGACCACCGACTTGAAGCGGCTGTAGAACAGGGTGACCACGTCCACCTCGCCCGCTTCGAAGCGGGCGATGATGTCCTCGGCGATCGGCTGGGCCACCGACAGGGTCAGCGTCCGTTCGGCCGACAGGTCGTAGGACGCCACGATCTTCTCGGCGAACAGCCGGCGCAGCGGCGGAACCGCCTTCTTGCCGATGGTGATGATCTTCACGTCCTTGCCCTCGGCTGTGAGGGCCTGGATCCGATCCCGCGCGGCGCGGGTGATCGACGAGGTGAAGCCGCCGGCCAGGCCGCGGTCTGCGGCGGCGACGACGATCAGGTGGCGCTTGTCGCTGCCGGTGCCGGCCAGAAGCTTGGGCGCCCCGTCGCCGGACACGCCGGCGGCGAGGTTGCTGATCACCGCGCTCATCCGCTCGGCGTAGGGCCGGGCGTTCTGGGCGGCGTCCTGGCTGCGCTTCAGCTTGGCGGCTGCGACCATTTGCATGGCCTTCGTGATCTTCTGCGTGGCTTTCACGCTCGAGATCCGATTGCGCATTTCCTTGAGGCTGGCCATCGAGGGCTACTCTCTCCCGCTCGGCCGGCGCTACGCGAACGTCGCCTGGAAGCCTTCGAGGGCGGCCTTCAGCTTGTCCTCGAGATCCTTCGACAGGGTCTTGGTCTCGCGGATGGCGTCCAGCAGGTCCTGGTGCTTGCTGTGCAGGCGGGCCAGGAACTCGCGCTCGAAACGGCCGACGTCCGACGTCGCGATGGCGTCCAGGTAGCCGCGGGTGCCGGCGTAGATCACGCAGACCTGCTCCTCGACCGACTGCGGCGCGTACTGGGGCTGCTTGAGCAGCTCGGTCAGACGTTCACCGCGCGCCAGCTGGCGCTGGGTGGCGGCGTCGAGGTCCGAGCCGAACTTCGCGAAGGCGGCCATTTCACGGTACTGGGCCAGCTCGCCCTTGATCGGGCCGGCGACGGTCTTCATCGCCTTGATCTGGGCCGAGGAGCCCACGCGGCTGACCGAGATGCCGACGTTCACGGCCGGGCGGATGCCCTGGAAGAACAGGTCGGTCTCGAGGAAGATCTGGCCGTCAGTGATCGAGATCACGTTGGTCGGGATGTAGGCCGACACGTCGTTGGCCTGGGTTTCGATGATCGGCAGCGCCGTCAGCGAGCCCGAGCCGTTGTCCTCGTTCAGCTTGGCGGCGCGTTCCAGCAGGCGGCTGTGCAGGTAGAAGACGTCGCCCGGGTAGGCTTCGCGGCCCGGCGGACGGCGCAGCAGCAGCGACATCTGGCGGTAGGCGACAGCCTGCTTGGAAAGGTCGTCATAGATGATGACGGCGTGCATGCCGTTGTCGCGGAACCACTCACCCATGGCGCAGCCCGAGAACGGGGCCAGGAACTGCAGCGGGGCCGGCTCCGAGGCCGTGGCGGCCACGACGATGGTGTATTCCAGAGCGCCCTGCTCCTCGAGCGTCTTGACGATCTGGGCCACGGTGGAGCGCTTCTGGCCGATGGCGACGTAGATGCAGTAGAGCTTCTGGCTCTCGTCGGTGCCGGCGTTGGCGGCCTTCTGGTTCAGGATGGTGTCGATCGCGACAGCGGTCTTGCCGGTCTGACGGTCGCCAATGATCAGCTCGCGCTGGCCGCGGCCGATCGGGATCAGGGTGTCGATGGCCTTCAGGCCGGTCTGCACGGGCTCGTGCACCGACTTGCGGGGGATGATGCCCGGCGCCTTGACGTCGACGCGGCGACGCTCGGCGGCGCCCTTGATCGGACCCTTGCCGTCGATGGGCTCGCCCAGCGGATTGACGACGCGGCCGAGCAGGGCCTTGCCGACCGGAACGTCCACGATCTCGCCGAGGCGACGGACTTCGTCGCCCTCGCTGATCGCCTGGTCCTGGCCGAAGATAACGATACCGACGTTGTCGCGCTCGAGGTTCAGGGCCATGCCCTTCACCCCGGCCTTCGGGAACTCGACCATTTCGCCCGCCTGGACGTTGTCGAGGCCGTAGACGCGGGCGATGCCGTCGCCGACGCTGAGGACGGAACCGACGTCGGAGACGTCAGCCTCTTCGCCGAAGCCGGCGATCTGCGACTTGAGGATGGCCGAAATTTCGGCGGCGCGGATGTCCATGGTCTCTACGCTCTCTTGAGGGCGAATTTCAGGGAATCGAGCTTCGACTTCAGCGAAGCATCGAACAGGCGGGAACCGACGCGCACCTTGATGCCGCCGAGAATGGCGGGATCGACGCGGGTCGAGATTTCAGGGTCCTTGCCGAGCGCCGTGCGCAGGGCAGCGGCGACACCCTTGGCCTGGGCGGCGCTCAGCGGCTGGGCGGTGACGACCTCGGCCGAGACCACGCCGCGGGCGTTGGCCGACAACTTGCGGAAGCTGTCGATCACGTCGAGCAGGGCGTTGGCCCGGCGATTGGCCGACAGAAGGCCCAGGAACTTTGCGGTGATGGCGTGGAACTTCGCCTTCGCGGCGATGCCGGCCAGGCCCGCGCCCTTGTTCTCGGCGGAGAAGGACGGGGAGTGCAGCAGGACGCGCAGGTCCTTGCTGTCGGCCACCATCGCCTTCAGCGCGACAAGGTCGCGCTCGACGGCGGCGGTCGCCTTGGCCTCCTCGGCCAGCTCGAAAAGGGCGCGCGCATAGCGCTGACCCACGTCCGTCACCCTGATGTCGTCAGCCACTTGAATCCAACCGTCCGGTGCGTCGCGCGCCGCGTCCCGGAAGAGTATTCCCGGCGCGGCGCTAAAGTCTTGAAAGTGCTTGGAAAAGCACATGTGCCAGCGGGCCGTATAAGTCCACCGGCCCTAAGCCGCGCGCCTGATAGCATGCGTTCTGTTGCATCGCAACGGCGGCAGGCGACCAGAAAGCAGCCTTCCCCTACGTCTCGCGCACCCGGAACACGCCAGAAGCGCTCGCGGCGCGTCGGCCGTCGGCCAGAACCGCCTCGCCGTGCGCGAAGATCAGGCTCCGCGTCGCGCGGTCCACCCGGGCGTTGACGGCGACACCGGCGGGATCGCCCGCCACGCCGTAGTCGAGGGTGAAGGATACGGGCGACACCGGGCGGCCATCGCCGCCGGCGGCGTCAGCCAGCGCCTTTTCAAGGGCGCCGGCCAGGGAAGGTATGTCGGTCATGGCCGGCTCCTTAAGGCCATCCGCCCGGAAAAGAAAAGGGCGGCGGTTCGTTGACCGCCGCCCTTGCACATTTGGCGAGTTGCTCGAGGAAACACCGGGCAGGTACGCGCCCGGCATACTGAAGCACCGTCTCTCTTAAGAGGCGGCCGCGTTGCAGGTGGCGAGGTCGTCGCCTTCGATCGCGCGCATGGCGTTGGAGAAGGCGGTCAGTTCGCCGACCTTCTTCACCAGGGCCTTGCAGCCGGCGACCGTCACGGCGCGGGCCGGGGCGGCCAGCGAAACGCAGGTGGCGCCTTCGCAGGTGTAGACGGCGCCCGCGACGACGACCTTGGTCTTGGCGGCGACGGGAGCCTTCAGGGTGGCCGTGGCGACGGCCTTGACGTCGGCCTGGGCGACGCCGGCGAAGGACAGGGACAGGATGGCGGCAGCCGCCAGCATACGGAGTTTCATTGTGCGCTCTCCGGCGAGTTTCGGGGTGGAGGAATAGTCCTGGATCGATACGGTTCGGTCGCCGAGCCCGCTCCGTAGTCCCGGCCGCCGGTATCCCCACCAGCGCCGCGCAACGAACTTAGCAATGCTTAGATATCAGCGGTAACCCAAACCGCGCAAGCACAATCTTCACAGTGTTCAGATTTTTCGCGAGTCGCTCTCAGCGATCGAGGAGCGCGTTCAGGCGCTGGCGGGCGGCGGAATGCACCTCGCGGTCCTCGACCAGATCCATGGAGCGCAGGCTGTTGCGACGCCCTCCGCTGTCTTCGGACGGCAGCCAGAAGGCGTCGGTGGGCTCCTTCCGCAGCAGCGACCAGGCCACCGCCGCGAGCAGCGTCCCGGCCCCGGCGGCGGCCATCACCGGCCAGATGCCGTGGACGTCGGCGAAGGTGATGTAGTCGAGCACCTCCCGGATCGCCTTCTCGTTCTCGCCGCCCTTCGTGAGGCGTCCGACAAAGACGAGAATGAGTTGGGCGGCGCCGGACACCGACAGGGTGATCGCCAGCGCGAACAGCCGTGGCTGGACGTACAGGCCCACGGCGGCTCCCAGGATGGCGGCGGCGACAATCAGGATCATGCGACAGGCTTGCGCAGAGTCATGTGAACATCGCGTTGACCGATCCCGGGCTCCTTACGTCGGGTCACGGTTGCCGCGCACGTAAGCAGGCGCATACTGGCGGGCAAGCACAAGAAACATATCGGAGGCGCGCCATGGATTTTGCCCTGCCCAAGGAGCTCGTCGACTATCTCGCCGAGCTCGACCAGTTCATCGAAGACAAGATCATGCCGCTGCAGCGGCAGGACGATAACGACCGGTTCTTCGACCACCGGCGCGAACACGCCCGCACCGACTGGGACAACAACGGCCTTCCCCGCCACGAGTGGGAGGAGCTGCTGGGAAAGGCCCGCAAGCTGGCCGATGAGGCCGGCCACTATCGCTTCGCCTGGCCCAGGGAGATGGGCGGCAAGGACGGCAGCCAGCTGTGGATGGCCGTGATCCGCGAGCACCTGGCCGCCAAGGGCCTGGGTCTGTTCAACGATCTGCAGAACGAGCACTCGATCGTCGGCAACAATCCGTTCGTGCTCATGTTCAAGGAGTTCGCCACCCCCGAGCAGGTCGCCCGCGACGGCGATGCGCTGCTCCACGGGACCATGCGCGCCGCCTTCGGCCTGACAGAGCCCAACCACGGCAGCGACGCCACCTTCATGGAGACCACGGGCGTTCCCGAGGTGAAGGACGGCAAGCCCGGCTGGCGCATCAAGGGCGAGAAGATGTGGACCACCGGCATGCACGTGGTCACCCACGTCATGGTCTTCGCCCGCACCAGCGGCAAGGACGGCGACGCCCTCGGCATCACCTGCTTCCTGGTCCCGCGCGACCAGATCAAGATCGAGGAGTGGATGTGGACCTTCAACATGCCCACAGACCACCCGCGCATCTCGTTTGACTGCTGGATCCCCGAGGACAGCTACTGGGGCCAGATCGACCGGGGCCTGGGCCTGGGCCAGTCCTTCGTGCACCAGAACCGCATCCGCCAGGCGGCCAGTTCGCTGGGTGCGGCGGTCTACTGCATAGAAGAGAGTGTGAAGTACGCCCGCATGCGCAAGCCGTTCGGCAAGGCGCTGAGCGACAACCAGGCCATCCAGTTCCCGCTGGTCGAGCTGCACGCCCAGGCCGAGATGCTGCGCCTGCTGATCCGCCAGACCGCCTGGCAGATGGACACGATGGACCACAAGACCATCGAGCGGGAGATCTCCGACAAGGTGTCGATCTGCAACTACTGGGGCAACCGCCTCTGCTGCGAGGCGGCTGACCGCGCCATGCAGGTGCACGGCGGCATGGGCTATTCCCGGCACAAGGCCTTCGAGCACATCTACCGTCACCACCGCCGCTACCGGATCACGGAAGGGTCGGAAGAGATCCAGCAGCGCAAGGTCGCGGCCTTCCTGTTCGGCTACCTCGGCCCGCGCCGCAAGGAGTTCCAGGCCCTGGAAACCGAATGGGCCGAAGGCCGCGCCGCCGGCAAGAACGACCGCGTTCTTGGGATGTAGGGTTTCCTCCCTCCCCCTTGCGGGGAGGGAGTCCCAAACCATCGTTCGAAAAATCGACGACCCCGTTCTTCTCACGGGCGCGCGGCGGGGCCATATCAGCGGGCGCGGCTCATCGAGGGCCGCCTCAAGGGGCCATCCATGAACGCGATCTCCCGCTTCCTCCGACTGGCGCCGGTGCTTGCCGTCGCCGCTGTTCTCGCCGGCTGCGGCATCAACACCATCCCGACCCAGGACGAGGCCGTGAAGGCCCAGTGGGCCGAGGTGCAGAACCAGTACCAGCGCCGCGCCGACCTCATTCCCAACCTGGTCAACACGGTGAAGGGTTACGCCGCCCAGGAGAAGGACGTCCTGACCGCCGTCACCGAGGCGCGGGCGTCCGCGACCCAGGTGCGTGTCGACGCCTCGACCATCACCGACCCGGCGCAGTTCGCGCAGTTCCAGCAGTCGCAGGACCGCCTCTCGGGCGTGCTCGGCCGGCTGATGATGATCCAGGAAAACTACCCGGAGCTGAAGTCCAACCAGAACTTCATGGCCCTGCAAAGCCAGCTGGAAGGCACCGAGAACCGGATCGCCATCGCCCGCCGCGACTACAACCAGGCGGCCCAGACCTACAACACCACCCTGCGCACCTTCCCGCAGGTGATCTGGGCCAACACCATGTACAGCAGCCAGAAGCCGGCCCAGCTGTTCCAGGCCGCCGCCAGCGCCCAGACCGCGCCGACGGTCAGCTTCGACGCCCCGGCGGCTCCGGCTCCGGCTCCGGCTCCGGCGGCGAAGTAGCAGGCGCATGACCCTGCTCCGAGTGTCCCGGCGCAGGCCGGGACCCATGGCTTCGCACGCGCGATCGTGGTGGGCCCCGGCCTTCGCCGGGGCGCTCGGAGCCATCATGCTCCTGACGATCGCCCTTCCCGCTCTCGCCGCCCCGACCTTTCCCAAGCTGTCGGGCCGGGTCGTCGACGACGCGAACCTGCTGTCTCCGGCCACGGAAGCGGCGCTGACGCAGAAGCTCGAGGCGCTCGAGACAGCGACCGGCCGTCAGCTGGTCGTGGCCACCCTGCCCTCGCTTCAGGGGCTGGAGATCGAGGAGTACGGCTACCAGCTCGGCCGGGCCTGGAAGCTGGGCGGCGAAAAGACCGACGACGGCGCGGTGCTGATCGTCGCGCCCAACGAACGCAAGGTCCGGATCGAGGTCGGCTACGGCCTGGAGCCGGTGCTGACCGACGCCCTGTCCAGCGTCATCATCCAGTCGGCCATCCTGCCGAAGTTCAAGGCCGGCGACATGGAGGGCGGCGTGGTCGCCGGAACCGACGCCCTGATCCAGCAGCTCAGCCTGCCGGACGAGGCCGCGAAGGCCCAGGTCGCCCAGGCGGCCGAGAAGCCGCGCGCCGAGGGCCCGCCGAGATGGATCCTCGTCCTGCTGGTCTTCGGCTTCGTCTTCATGCTGATCAGCATGATGCGGGCCGGACGCGGCGGCCGGCGGGCGATGCGGAGACGGGATGGTCGTCGTCGCCGGCGTTACGACGACGATGACGACAACCTCGCCCCGCTGATCATCGGCGGCATCCTGGGCCATATGCTCGGGGGCGGCGGAGGCGGCGGCGGCTGGTCCGGCGGCGGCGGAGGGTTCTCCGGCGGCGGCGGCTCGTTCGGCGGCGGCGGCGCCTCGGGAGGCTGGTAGGATGCCCATGCGAATGAAGGAAGCCGATCAGCAGCGGATCGCCGACGCTGTCAGCGCCGCCGAAGCGAGCACGGCCGGCGAAATCTACTGCGTCCTCGCGCCGGCGGTGTCGGATTACAAGGAGACGCCGCTGGCCTGGGCGGCCGGTGCGGCGCTAGTCCTGCCGGCCCTCGCCCTGCTGCTCGGCTTCGAGCCTCAGATGCTGGTCGGGATGTTCGGCGGCTGGACCACCGGGCACGCCCCGACCGGCCAGACCATCTTCACGGCCCTGGCCATCTATGTCGCCCTTCAGGCGGCGGTGTTCGTGCTGGCGGCGCTGGTGGTCTCGATCCCGCCGATCCGCCGGGCCCTGACGCCGGACTCGCTGAAGGCCGAGCGGGTCCACCGCGCCGCCATGCAGCAGTTCCTCGGCCACGGCCTGCACGCCACCCGCGAGCGGACCGGCATCCTGCTGTTCGCCTCGCTGGCCGAGCACCGGGCCGAGGTGATCGCCGACGAGGGCATCTACAGCGTCGCGCCGAACGCGGTCTGGGACGAGGTCGTCAGCCTGCTGATCGCGGGCCTGAAGCGCCGCGACATCCCCGGCGGCTTCGAGGCGGCGGTGAAGCGCTGCGGCGAGATCCTCGCCGAGCACGTCCCGCCCCGCCCCGACAATCCCAACGAGCTGGCCGACCGCCTCGTGATCCTGCCGACGCCGGGCCGCGAATGATCCCCTGGGTCCATCTCGATACGGCGACCGTCCCCGGCGGGGGCGGCGAGCTGAAGCTGATGCAGCGCGGCGACGAGTTCTCGATCATGGCCGGCGGCATCGAGCTGATGAACAGCCGGCTGAGCGATTCGGAACAGGCGCTGGCCCGGCTGGCGCGGGAGCGGATCGGCGACCGGCCCCGGCCCCGGGTGCTGATCGGCGGGCTGGGCATGGGCTTCACCCTGCGCGCGGCGCTGGAGGCGTTCGGTCCGAAGGCGGAGATCGTCGTCGCCGAACTGGTCCCGGCGGTGCTGGCCTGGGCCAGGGGGCCGCTCGCCGGCCTCTACGGCGACAGCCTGACCGACCCGCGCACCATGGTGAAGGTCATCGACGTCGCCGACCTGATCGACAGCCCGCCGGGCAGCTGGGACGCCATCCTGCTGGACGTCGACAACGGGCCCAAAGGCCTTAGCCGCGCAGGCAACAACGGTCTCTACAACGGGCGCGGCCTGGGGGTGGCGAAGAAGTCCCTGCGGCCCGGCGGCGTACTGGGCGTCTGGTCCTCGACGCCGGACCACGCCTTCACCGGCCGGCTGCAGCGCTCCGGCTTCGAGGTGAAGGAAACCATGGTCCGCGCCCATCGCGGCCGCGGCGCCCGCCACATCGTCTGGATGGCGGCGACGCCGGGATGACAGCTTCCGGGGACTGAGTCACAGTCTCCCCATGACCGGATCCATCGACCCCACCCGCCCGCAGTTCGACGCCTTCAAGGCCCTGCCCCGCGACCAGCCCATCCATATGCTGAACCTCGTCCGGGTCCGGCCGCTGGCCGACTATCCGGCCGGGCACGCCAACCACGGCAAGGGCATGACCGGGCTGGAGGCCTACCGGGCCTATGGCCGTGACAGCGCCAAGGTGTTCAAGCGGGTCGGCGGCCGGCAGATCTGGGCCGGACGGCCGGACGTGGTCCTCACCGGCCCGACGGACGAGCGCTGGGACATCGCCTTCATCGCCTTCTACCCGAGCGCCGGCGCCTTCCTGGAAATGGTCACGGACCCCGGCTACCGCGAACACGTCAAGCACCGCCAGGCGGCGGTGGAGGACAGCCGGCTGATCCGCATGGATCCGGTGGAGGAGCTCGGCGAAGGGTTCGGGGAGTAGTTTCTATCTCCCTCCCCCTTGTGGGGAGGGTGGCTCGGCGAGCGTAGCAAGACGAGACGGGTGGGGCCCCCAGGGATCCTCACCTGACGTCGAACGCGGCCACCTCTTGCCCCACCCTGACCCGCTGCGCAGGTCTTTCCCTCCCCACAAGGGGGAGGGAGACGTTACTCCGCCGCCAGCCGCATCGGCGCGCCCTGCGCCCCGCGCACCAGCCGTCCGGGCAGCGCCCCGGTCGGCTCGCCGTCGCGGTAGGTGATCTGGCCGGCCACCACGGTGGCGACATAGCCGTCCGCGCGCTGCACAAGCCTGCGCCCGCCCGCCGGCAGGTCGTAGGCGACGCCCGGCGCGTGCAGGGTCAGGCCGTCGTAGTCGATGACGTTGAGGTCGGCCCGCAGGCCGGGCTCGATCAGCCCGCGGTCCAGCAGTCCGACCGCCTCGGCGGTGTCGCGGGTCTGCATGCGGATCATCTGCTCCAGCGCCAGCTTCGGCCCGCGCGTGCGGTCGCGGGTCCAGTGGGTGATGTTGCTGGTCGGGAAGCTGCCGTCGCAGATCATGCCGACATGGGCGCCGCCGTCGCTGAGGCCCGGCACCGTGTCGCGGTGGCTGAGCATGGCGAAGCTGGGGTCCAGGGACCCGTTCGCGTAGTTGAGGAACGGATGGTAGAGCATGCCGCGCCCGCCGTTGCTGAGCATGTGATCCAGCGCCACCTCGTCCGGCCAGAGGCCCTGGGCGGCGGCCAGTTCCTTGATGGTGTGAGCCTGCGTCGGCTCATAGTCCGGCTGCTCGCTCATCAGGAACATGTTGTCCCACGCGCGCAGCGCGCTGCCGGCGAACGGGCCCTTGGGGTCCAGCTCCTCGGACATAAGCCGGGCGCGGACGGCGGGATCCTTCAGCTGCGCCACCCGCTCGGCGAGCGGCAGATGGGCGATGGCCTTGTAGGTCTCGTGCTGGCTGAACGGGTTGAGGGTCAGCTCCAGCCCGAACAGCACCCCGACGGGCCGGCCGGCGACCTGGGCCTTCATCGGCAGGCCGTCGTCGTTGGCCTGGGTCAGGGCGGCGAGCAGGATCTTCCAGCTGTCGGGCCCCTTGGGGCTCTGGGCCAGGCTGAAGCTCAGCGGACGGCCGCTCTTCTCGACCAGCCGCCGGAACATGGCGAACTCCTCGGCCGGCTGCTGGAAGTCGGACACGAACTGCAGGACGCCCTTGCCGGCGGCTTTCAGCCCCAGCGCGATGCCTTCCAGCTCGTCCTCGCCGGCCGTCAGGGTCGGGGTCGGCTGGCCGTCGCTGGTGCGGTGGTTGAGGGTGCGCGAGGTGGAAAAGCCCAGCGCCCCGGCCTCGACCGCGCCCTTGGCGATCACCGCCATGCGCGCGATGTCCTCCCGCGTCGCCGGCTCGCGGTTGGCGCCGCGCTCGCCCATCACATAGACCCGCAGGGCCGCGTGCGGCAGCTGGGCGGCGATGTCGATGTCGAACGACCGGCCCGACAGGCTGTCGAGGTATTCCGGGAAGCTCTCCCAGTTCCAGGGCAGGCCCTGGGTCAGGACGGGGAAGGGAATGTCCTCGACCCCTTCCATCAGCCGGATCAGCCGGTCATGGTCCTGCGGCTTGCAGGGGGCGAAGCCGACGCCGCAGTTGCCCATCACCGCCGTGGTGACGCCGTGCCAGGACGAGGGCTGCATCCGCTCGTCCCAGGTCGCCTGACCGTCATAGTGGGTGTGGATGTCGACAAAGCCGGGGGTGACGATGCGGCCGGTCGCGTCGATCTCCTCGGCCCCGGCCGGCAGGTTGGGCGCCACCGCGGCGATCAGGCCGTCCCGGACCCCGACATCGGCCGCGTAGGGCGCACTGCCAGACCCGTCGATGACGGTTCCGCCCCGGATCACCAGATCGAACGCCCGCTCGGCCATGCCGTCACTCCCTGATCGTGTTTCTTATCGTTGATCAGGATCGTCCCGCCGGGTGACGCGCAGGTCAAGGCGTGCGGGGTTTATTTCGACTCTACGGCCACCAGCCGGCGGCAGTCGGCGGGGGCGCAGCCGGCCGGGCTGGCCAGCGTCGCCTTGACGTAGAGCACGCCGATCGACTTGCCCCGCGCCTTGGCGTCGAGCGCCACGCGCAGCACCGGGTCGAGCAGGCGGTCGTTGGTCTCGATGGCGAACATGCGCGGATTGTCGGCCCCGGCGAGGCCGCCGCACTTCACCACCATCCGGTCGCGCATCACCGTCACGGCCGTCACCGGACAGTCCGTCCAGGCGCCCCCCTCGGGCGTGTCCTGGGCGAGGGCGGGGATGGAAAGGGCCGAGGCGGCGAGAGCGAGGGCGGGCAGCAGGATGCGCATGAAAGGGGTCCCGGAGGATGAGGCCACGTCAACAAGCCAGCCGCCGCCCCGAATGGCAAGCGGGCAGCCGGCCAACCCCTCCCGCCAGGTTGACGCGCGCGTGATCTTTTCCTTGCGGCAGGGTTCGCCTACGGTGCGGCGCACCATTCGAACGAGTGTTTGAGAGACAAAAGGGAAAACGCCAGATGCGCGAAGCCGTCATCGTGTCCTACGCCCGCACCGGCCTCGCCAAGGCGGGCCGCGGCGGATTTAACGTCACCCCGCCGATGAGCATGGCGGCCCACGCCATCAAGCATGCGGTGGCCAAGTCGGGCGTCGACCCGGCTGACATCGAGGACTGCTACCTGGGCAACAACGCCCACGGCGCGGCCAACATCGGTCGTCTGGCCGCCCTGCTGGCCGGCATGCCGGTGACCACCGGCGGCGTGACCATCAACCGCTTCTGCTCCTCGGGCCTGCAGGCCATCGCCATGGCCGCCAACTACGTGCGCGCCGACGGCGCCGACTGCGTGGTGGCCGGCGGTGTGGAGAGCATCTCCATCCCGGGCGGCGGCATGGGCGGTTCGGGCACGGTCGATCCCAAGCTGATGGACATCGCCCCGGCGATCTTCATGGCCATGATCGACACCGCCGACATCGTCGCCAAGCGCTACGGCCTGAGCCGTGAGTATCAGGACGAGTACAGCCTCGAGTCCCAGCGCCGCACGGCCGCGGCCCAGGCTTCGGGCAAGTTCGACGACGAAATCGTCCCGATGGCCACCAAGATGAAGCTGGTCAACAAGGAGACCAAGGAAGAGACCCTGGTCGACTACGTGGTCGACAAGGACGAGTGCAACCGTGCCGACACCACCCTGGAAGGCTTGGCCAAGCTGGCCCCGGTGAAGGGCGAAGGCAACTTCGTCACCGCCGGCAACGCCAGCCAGCTGTCGGACGGCGCCGCCGCCGTGGTGGTCATGGAAGCCAAGGAAGCCGAGCGTCGCGGTCTCGAGCCGCTGGGCCGTTTCGTGAGCTGGGCAGCCGCCGGCTGCGAGCCTGACGAAATGGGCATCGGCCCGGTCTTCGCCGTGCCCCGCCTGCTCGCCCGCCAGGGCCTGAAGGTCGACGACATCGACCTGTGGGAACTGAACGAGGCCTTCGCCAGCCAGTGCCTCTACAGCCGCGACAAGCTGGGCATCGACCCGGCGAAGTACAACGTCAACGGCGGCTCGATCTCGATCGGCCACCCCTTCGGCATGACCGGCGCCCGCTGCACCGGCCACCTGCTGCAGGAAGGCCGTCGTCGCGGCGCCAAGTGGGGCGTGGTGACCATGTGCATCGGCGGCGGCCAGGGCGGCGCCGGCCTGTTCGAGATCTACTAGGAACAGACAGGCGATCCGGCCCCGGGCTTTACCGTCCTGGTCGGATCAGTCCCTGATTGATCTACAGCGAGGCAGGATGGACCGACCGGTTCGTCCTGCCTTTGCTTTGCGTGAAACCCGGCCGTTGTCGGGCCGTTAACCGGGGAAGCGCACTCTTGGCGCATCGCATCCACGGGAGCGTCCCTCATGGCGGTCAAGGCCGTCTTCGCCATCGCCGCCGCCGCGGCCGTCGCCATCGCGCTGCTGCTGCCCGTGCCGGGCCATCAGTCGCAGGCCAAGGCCTCCCGGTTCGACACCCTGGCGGTCGGCCAAGGGTAGGTCAGCCACCAACCCGGTCATGGTCCGGCTCGTCCGGGCCACCCATGGGTGGTGAGCCGGAAGGCTTTGCGTGCTTCGACACGCCGCTGCGCCGCTGCTCAGCATGACTATAGTGGGTAGCCCTTTTTCTCAGTCATCCTGAGCAGCGGCGCAGCGGCGTGTCGAAGCACGCAGGGCGAACGCGTCATTCATCGGCGGCCCGAACAAGTCGGGCCATGACGTTGGAAGAAAGCGCTACTCCCCTTCCTTCGGCTCGGCGCTCAGCGGGAAGGCGCAGCCCTTGAAGACGGTGTCGCCTTCCTTGAGCTCGGCCGTGTAGTCGTACTTCAGGTCGCTCATGCCGTCGCTGCAGGGCGCCTTGGTCACCACCAGAACCACCGGCGTGGTCCCGGCCTGGGCGGTCCAGGTGCCGGTCGCGCCGGACGTTCCCAGCGCGGCGTTGGTCGCCACGACTTCCGGCGGCTCGGGACGGGTGATGGTGATCGTCGTCCCCTTCACGTCGGCCCGCCAGAAGGGCTCGGTGCCGCGAGCGCCGAAGTCGACGGCGTACTCGCTGGCGGGCGCAGCTTCGTTGACCGCCTCGGCGGGCGCGTCGGCCGGCGGCGGCGCGTCGGCCCCGCCGGGCGCCTCCTGGGCGCAGGCGGCGAGCGCCAGTGTGGAGGCGAACAGGACGGCGATGGGGCGCAGGCGGGACATTGGGGCGCTTCTCCTCGAAAGGTCTCGGGCAGGTTAGACTCGTTTCGCGATGAGTCGGAATCCTCCCTTCGGTTTTCTGGAGTTCTTCGCCGGAGGGGGCATGGCCCGGCTCGGGCTCGGCGAGGGCTGGTCCTGCCTCTACGCCAACGACTTCGACCCTGTGAAGGCGGCGACCTACCGCGCCAACCATGCCGACGCCGAGGCGCACTTCCGGCAGGGCGACGTCTGGCAGGTGCAGCCCGCTGACCTGCCCGGTCGCGCCGATCTGGCCTGGGCGTCCAGCCCCTGTCAGGACTTCAGCCTGGCCGGCGCGCGGGCGGGGCTGACCGGCGGCCGGTCGAGCGCCTTCTTCGGCTTCTGGCGGCTGGTCGAGGCGCTGAACGCGCAGGACCGCGCGCCGCGCGCCATCGTCATCGAGAACGTCGTCGGCCTGCTGACCTCGCACGGCGGCAAGGACTTCGAGGCCCTGTGCGCGGCGCTGGCCGGCCAGGGCTACCGCTTCGGGGCGCTGGAGATAGACGCCGCCGCCTTCACACCGCAGAGCCGGCCCCGGGTCTTCGTCATCGCCACGCGCCAGGCCGCCGGCGCCCGGACGGGCCGCTGCGGCTTCCACAGCAAGGCGGTGGTGGAAGCTCATGACCGGTTGCCGGACGCGCTCAAGGCATCCTGGATCTGGTGGGACCTCGCCGCGCCGCCGGCCCGCAACACCGACCTGTCGGCCCTGCTGGAAGACGATGACGCCGTGACCTGGAAGCCGGAGGCCGACACCGCCCGGCTGCTGGCCCAGATGACGCCGCTGCACCGGGCGCGGCTGGACCAGCCCGGCCGCACGGTGGGGGCCGTCTATCGCCGCACCCGGGCCGGGACGCCGCAGGCCGAGGTCCGCACCGACGGTCTCGCCGGCTGCCTGCGCACCGCCCGGGGCGGCTCCTCGCGCCAGACCATCGTGGTGTCGGAAGGCGGTGTCGTCCGCTCCCGCCTGCTCACCCCGCGTGAAGGCGCGCGGCTGATGGGCCTGCCGGACAGCTATGTCCTGCCGACAGGGTCGACGGCGGCCTTCCACGTCATCGGCGACGGCGTCGCCGTGCCTGTGGTGCGCTGGCTGGCGGCGCATCTGCTGGAACCGTTGCTGAGAGATTCCTTGGAGCCGCTCGCAGCCGAATGAGCGCTGACATCGCCCGTGGGCGGCTCTAGGGTCGCGGCAACAGAACACGCTCCCTCCGGAGACCACCGATGACCACCTACGACGCCACCCGCTTCAAACGCGCCGGTCGCGGCCGCATCTACGACAGCATCGTCGACACGCTCGGCGACACGCCGCTGATCCGGCTGCCCAACCTGACCGCCGAGCTGAAGCCGAAGGGCGAGGTGCTGGCGAAGCTGGAGTTCTTCAACCCGATGGGCTCGGTCAAGGACCGCATCGGCGCCTCGATGATCGAGTGGCTTGAGGCCAATGGCCTGCTCAAGCCCGGCGGCTCCATCGTCGAGCCGACCAGCGGCAACACCGGCATCGCCCTGGCCTTCGTCGCCGCCGCCAAGGGCTATCCCATCGTGCTGGTCATGCCGGACAGCATGTCGATCGAGCGGCGCAAGATGCTGCTGATCCTCGGCGCGCGGCTGGAGCTGACCCCGGCCGAAAAGGGGATGCGCGGCGCCGTCGCCCGGGCCCAGGAGCTGCTGGAGGAAATCCCCGGCTCGGTGATGCCCCAGCAGTTCGAGAACGAAGCCAACCCGCTGATCCACCGCGTCTCGACCGCCGAGGAGATCTGGAACGACACCGCCGGGACGGTCGACGCCGTGGTCTCCGGCGTCGGCACCGGCGGCACCATCACCGGCGTCGGCCAGGCGCTGAAGGCCCGCAAGCCGTCGCTGCGCATGGTCGCCGTCGAGCCCGAGGCCTCGCCCGTCCTCAGCGGCGGCGCGCCGGGCGCCCACAAGATCCAGGGCATCGGCGCCGGCTTCGTGCCGGGCATCCTGGATCGCGGCGTCATCGACGACATCGTCAAGGTCAGCAATGACGACGCCTTCGAGATGGCCCGCAAGGTGGCCCGCACCGACGGCCTGCCGGTCGGCATCTCGTCCGGCGCAGCCCTGACCGCGGCCTTCGACCTGGCCAGCCGGCCCGAGTACGCGGGCAAGGTGATCGTCACCATCATCCCCAGCTTCGCCGAGCGGTACCTGAGCACGGCGCTGTTCGAGGGGCTGTAGGTCCGGCGAAATCCTGATGGCCGACGTCTTCACGCCCGAGAAGCGCTCCGCCGTCATGCGGCGGGTCAAGGGGCGCGATACGGGGCCGGAGAAGACCGTCCGCCGCCTGCTGACCGCGCTAGGCGCCCGCTACCGTCTGCATCGCAAGGACCTGCCCGGCAAGCCGGACATCGCCATGCCGGGTCGCCGGCTGGCGCTGTTCGTCCACGGCTGCTTCTGGCACGGCCACGACTGCGCACGGGGCGCGCGGGTGCCGCAGCAGAACCGCGACTACTGGTTGGGGAAGGTGGGGCGGAACCGCGCCCGGGATGATGCGTCAACGGCGGCGCTCGAGGCGGCCGGGTGGCGGGTCGCGGTGATCTGGGAATGCGAGCTGAGGGATGAGGCGGGGCTGGGGGAGCGGCTTGAGCGGCTCCTCAAGTGATCGGGTGAACCCTTGCGTTTCGCATCCTCGTCATCGTCGGACTTGTTCCGACGACCCATGAACACGAGCGGAAGGGATGGGGTGCAACCGACGGCGGCGCGTCCCCTTCACGCTCACCACGCATAGGTCGTCGGAACAAGTCCGACGATGACGGCGGAGAGAAAGCGCTACGCCGCCACCACTTCCCTCTCCGCCACAGCCGACAGCGCCGCTTCCAGCGCGGCGTACAGCTGGGCAGGCTCGATGGGCTTGGCGACATGGCCGGTCATGCCGGCGGCGCGGCAGGCTTCCCAGTCGCGCTCGGTGGCCGAGGCGGTGATGGCGATGACGGGCGTGGACTGGTTGGGGCCCGGCCGGCTGCGCAACAGGCGCGTGGCGTCGCGGCCGTCCATGTCGGGCATGTAGACGTCCATCAGCACCACGTCGAAAGTCTCGCGGGCCAGCAGCTCCAGCCCCTCCTCCGCCGAGCCGATGGTCACAGGCGTGATGCCGAGCGGGGCCAGCACCAGGGTCAGGGCCTGGCGGTTGACGGCGTGGTCGTCGACGACCAGCACCCGGGCCTCGACCGTCTCCGGCGGAGCCTCCGGCGCGGCGGCCTCGGCGGCCGGAAGCGTCAGGTGGAGGGTGAAGGCCGCGCCCTCGCCCGGTGCGCTGGTGGCGGTCAGGTCGCCGCCCATCAGGCGGGCCAGCTCGCGGCTGATGGCCAGGCCCAGCCCGGAGCCGCCGTGCTTGCGCGCCGCGCCGGCCTCGAGCTGTTCGAAGGGCATGAACAGGCGGTCGACCTTGTCGGGCGTCATGCCGGGGCCGGTGTCTGCCACGCAGAGCGACACGGACCAGCCGTCGCCCGACGGCGCGCAGTCGATCCGCACGGTCACCGATCCGGTGGTCGTGAACTTGATGGCGTTGGACAGCAGGTTGTTGAGCACCTGGTTCAGGCGGGTCGGATCACCCACCACCCAGCGCGGCAGGGCGCGGGCGCCCTCGATCCGCATGCGCAGACCCTTCTCGCGGGCCTGGGGCCGCCACATCTTCAGGGCGTTGTTGACGCCGGCGCGCAGGTCGAAGGGGATGGCCTCCACCTCCATGCGGCCGACCTCGATCTTGGACAGGTCCAGAAGGTCGTCGAGAAGGGCGCGCATCATCTGTCCGGCATGGCCGATCAGGCGGGCCGGGGCGCCGGCGGACGCGCCGCCGTTGCGCTCGAGCTCGGCCGCGCCGGCCAGGATGGCGCTGATCGGGGTGCGCAGCTCGTGGCTGATGGCGGCGACATAGGCGCTCTTGGCCTCGACGGCGGCCTCGGCCTCGGCGCGGCGCCGCTCGGCCTCGACCTTGGCGCGGTCCTCGGCGCGACGGGCCTCCTCGGTGGCGATCCAGGCGCCGATGATGTTGAGCATGATCAGACCGGTGGCGATCATCATCGTGGTCAGCAGCGGGCTGGGCACCCGGCCCACATCCATCAGCGGCATGGCCAGCAGGAACAGGCCGTAGGGCACGGCCGAGGCCGCGAACGCGATGCGCGAGCCGCGGCTCAGCGCGATGACGTTGGTCATGGCCCCGGCGATCACCGAGACCCCGAGCGCCGGGCCATAGATTCCGGCGTTGCTCCACATCGCCATGCCGAGGCCGCCGAACACCAGGGCGCTGGGCATGAACAGGACGATGGCGACGTTGGCGGCGGCGGCGGCGGTGTCCAGCGGCCGGGCCAGCAGGCGCGGCCCGATCCAGGTCTCGACCAGCTGGACCATGATGTAGACGGCGGCCCACAGCCACATGGCCGGCCAGCCCATGGCCGCATGCAGGCCGGCGGCGATCAGGACGGAGGTGATCACTCGCGACGGAAGGTGACGCCGACGCGCCAGCACCGCCGCCCGCAGACCG
Source organism: Caulobacter sp. (assembly GCA_044361705.1). Lineage (GTDB taxonomy): Bacteria > Pseudomonadota > Alphaproteobacteria > Caulobacterales > Caulobacteraceae > Caulobacter. The sequence goes on along the minus strand of JBIKII010000015.1, from coordinate 13,502 downwards.
AACCTGTCCTCCGTCTCGCTCATCGACATCGTCGTTCCCGTTCTTGGGGTGACGGTGCGGCAGGCGATCCTAAGACTCAGTGAAAGAACATCGGTAGGCAGCCCATTTTGGGCGCCCCCGACGCCGGATCCGTCGTCAAGGCGCCTCGATGACCACCTCGGTCTTAACCGAATTGGCGATGAAGCAGTCCTCGTGGGCGGCGTGGTGAAGGGCGTCGAGCGCGGCGCTGTCGGGCGCATCGCCCGCGAAGACGATCTCCGGGCGAAGCGTGACCCGGGTGACGGCGATCCTCCCCTCGGGCGTCTTGCGCATGACGCCTGTCGCTTCGTCCCGGTAGGCGGTCACGACGTAGCCGGCCTCCCGCGCCTTATGCAGGAAGGTCAGCATGTGGCAGTTGCTCAACGCCGCGACCAGCATCTCCTCCGGGTCCACGGCGGCCGGGTCCGACCACGGGACCGGCACTACGCCGGGCGACGGCGAGCCGGGGATCGTCACCCCGCCGTCGAAGGCGATGGCGTGGGCGCGGCTGTAGCGGCCCTTGAGGAAGTCTTCGGGCGCGGCGGTCAGCGACCAGGTGATGGTGGCGACGTGGTGGGACATCCGTTTCGAACCTCGAAGTCAGCCGTCATCCTGACGATCTGGCCAGACCCGCCGGACGTGGCGTCCGGATCTCGCCTAGAGAGTCCTGGCGATCAGCACCTTCATCACCTCATTGGCCCCGCCGTAGATCCGCTGGACGCGGCTGTCGCGGTACATGCGGGCGATCGGGTACTCGGCCATGTAGCCAAAGCCGCCGAAAAACTGCAGGCAGCGGTCGATGATGCTGTTTTCCAGGTCGGTGACCCAGTACTTGGCCATCGAGGCGGTCGACGCGTCCAGCTTGCCCTTGAGGTGCTGCTCGATGCAGTGGTTGACGAACACCCGGGCGACTGTCGCTTCGGTCTTGCACTCGGCCAGCACGAACTGGGTGTTCTGGAAGTCGAGGATCGACTTGCCGAACGCCTTGCGCTGCTTGACGTAGTCGATGGTCAGGGCCAGCGCCCGCTCGATGGTGGCGATGCCCTGGACGGCGATGTTCAGCCGCTCCTGCGGCAGCTGGCTCATCAGCTGGAAGAAGCCGTGGCCCTCGCCCTCGCCCAGCAGGTTGCTGGTCGGGACCCGGACGTCATTGAAGAACAGCTCGGACGTGTCTGCCGCCTCCATGCCCAGTTTGTCGAGGTTGCGGCCGCGCTCGAAGCCCGGCGCGTTGTCGGTCTCGACCAGGATCAGCGAGGTGCCCCGCGCGCCCTGGGTCGGGTCGGTCTTGCAGACGACGATGATCAGGTTCGCCGTCTGGCCGTTGGTGATGAAGGTCTTGGAGCCGTTGATGACGTACTCGTTGCCGTCGAGCCGGGCCGTGGTCTTGATGCCCTGCAGGTCGCTACCCGCGCCCGGCTCGGTCATGGCGATGGCGGCGACGTACTCGCAGGTCGCCAGCTTCGGCAGCCAGCGGCGCTTCTGGTCCTCGGTGCCGTAGTGATAGATGTAGGGCGCTACGATCGAGTTGTGCAGCGACAGGCCGAAGCCGTCGACGCCCTTGGCGCCCAGCTGTTCCATGAGCACGACTTCATGGCGGTAGTCGCCGCCCATGCCGCCGTATTCCTCGGGGATCGACAGGCAGGCGAGGCCGGCCTCGGCGGCCTGGGTCCACATGCTGCGCTCGACGATGCCGTCCTCGCGCCACTTCGCCACGCGGGCCTCGGGGGCGTACTCGTCGAAGAACTTTCCGACCGCGTCCTCGAAGATGACGATGTCTTCCTCGGCCAGGGCCGGCAGACGTTCAACCTGAAGCGCACTCATGATCAGAAGGCCTCCGCGGGCATGGCCATCATGGTGGCCGACCCGGTCTTGAGCTTGGCGAGGTGGGCGCCGGTTTCCGGCAGAACACGCTCGAGGAAGTAGCGGCCGACGGCCACCTTGGACGCATAGAAGGGATCGGTGTCGCCGCCGGCGATCTTGCCCAGCGCCACCTTGACCATCAGCGCCCACATGTAGGCCAGGCCGGTGATCCCGAAGAGGTGCATGTAGTCGGTCGAGGCCGCCCCGGCGTTGTCGGGGTTGGCGAGGCCGTTCTGCATCAGCCACATCGTGGCCTCCTGCAGCTCGGCCTTGGCGCTCGCCAGACCGTCGAGGAACGGCTTCAGCTCGGGGTCGCCGGCGTTGGCCTCCACGAAGCCGTCGATCTCGGCGAAGAAGCTCATCACCGCCCGGCCGCCGTTGGCGGCCAGCTTGCGGCCGACGAGATCCAGCGCCTGGACGCCGTTGGTGCCCTCGTAGATCAGGGCGATGCGGCAATCGCGCAGGTACTGGCTGGCCGGGAAATGCTCGGTGAAGCCGCTGCCGCCGTGGATCTGCATGGCGTCGACGCAGACCTTGAAGCCCTTGTCGGTCAGGTAGCCCTTCAGCACCGGCGTGAGCAGGCCCATGTAGTCGCCGGCCTTCTGCCGGACGGCCTCGTCCTCATGGCCATGGGCCAGGTCGCCGTGCAGGGCGGTCCAGAACAGGAAGGCGCGACCGCCCTCGATCATGGCCCGGCTGTCGAGCAGCATGCGGCGCACGTCGGGGTGGACGATGATCGGATCGGCGGGTCCGTCGGGGTTCTTCGGACCGGTCAGCGAGCGACCCTGCAGGCGGTCCTTGGCGAAGTCGCGGGCGGCCTGGTACATCATGACGAACATGATGCGCAGGCCGCTGTTCTCCTCGCCGATCAGATAGCCCTCGGCCTCGTCATACTGCATGACGCAGGTGGCGTTGCCGTGGATGCCCATCTTCTCTTCGAGGCCGACGCACTTGACGCCCTCGTTGCGAGCGCCGACCGAGCCGTCGGCCTTGGGGAAGTACTTGGGCACGATGAACAGGCTGATGCCCTTCACCCCGGCCGGGGCGCCCTCGATGCGGGCCAGCACGAGGTGGACGATGTTGTCGGCCATGTCGTGCTCGCCGGCGCTGATCCAGATCTTCTGGCCGGAGATGCGGTAGGAGCCGTCGGCCTGCGGGACCGCCTTGGTGCGCAGCAGGCCCAGGTCCGTGCCGCAGTGCGGCTCGGTCAGGTTCATGGTGCCGGTCCACTCACCGGAGACCATCTTGGGCAGGTAGGTCTGCTTCTGCTCGTCCGTGCCGCCGGTGTGGATAGCCGAATAGGCCCCATGCGCCAGGCCCGGGTACATCGAGAAGGCCATGTTGGCGCTGCTCGACATCTCCGAGAACGACAGGTTCACGACGTGCGGCAAACCCTGGCCGCCGTAGGCGGTGTCCGAGCCGAGGCCGGTCCAGCCGCCGGCGCAGAGCTGCTTGTAGGCTTCCTTGAACCCGGTCGGGGTGGTGACCGTGTGGTCCGGATGCCAGGTGCAGCCCTGCTTGTCGCCGACGCTGTTCAGAGGCGCCAGGACCTCGCCCGTGAACTTCGCCGCCTCCTCGATGATCTGTTCGACGACGTCCATGGAGGCGTCGGCGAAGCCGGGGAGGTTCGCGTAGCGATCGATCTCCAGCACGTCGCGCAGGAGGAACACGTGATCGCGGGCGGGCGGCTGGTAGGCCATGGGCGCTCCGTTGAGGTCGGGGTCTGTTGTGGTCGCCGTCACCCTATTTGGCGGCGACGGGCTCCGCGTGGCCGTCGACGCGCGCGCGCATCATCTGGTCGTAGTCGGCGGCCTTGGGCAGCAGGTCCGGGCGCTTGTCGGCCAGGTGCCGCTCGAGACGCTGGCAGGCCTCGTGAAGTTCGGCGATGGCGCCGTCGATGTCTTCGCGCTGCTGCTCGAGGACGACGATCTTCTCCTTGAATTTCTTCAGGGAGTGGGCGTTCTGAGCCATGACCTCGTCTTCTTCGCCGTAGAGCTCGAAGATCTCGCGGATTTCCTGCAGCGACAGGCCGACCCGCTTGCCCCGCAGGATCAGGATCAGCCGCGCCCGGTCCTTGTAGGAGTAGACGCGGTTCATTCCGTCACGGGCGGGGGTCAGCAGGCCCTTGTCTTCGTAGAAGCGCAGGGCGCGCGGCGTGGCTTTGAATTCGGTGCAGAGCTGGCGGATGGTGAAGGTCCGCTCGGGGCGACGCAGTTCGGTCGGCATTTTCTTTCCTCCCTTGGCTTACGTTTTTCTCGTTGGGCACGAGGTATAATGCCCTTTACGTCAACGTCAAGCATCGCATTGCCGTGATCATCCCCCGCCCGCGCGCTTGACGGCGGGGAGCGGATGCGGGACTGCCGAGGGCGCGCCTCGAAGGAAGCTCACCCTGCTGCTCTCGCCCATCCAGATCGCCTTCATCCTGCTGATGCTCGTGACCGTCACGGGCGCGGTCATGCGTGGCGGACCGATCGAGCGGCGCGGGGCGGGGCTCTTCTTCGCGGGCTGGACCGCCACCCTGGTCGCCCAGGTGGTCACCTTCGGCCTGACCGAGTCGCTGGCGCTGTTCGGAATCGACCTGGCCGTCCTCATCGGCCTGATCGCCCTGAGCTGGAAGTCGCCCAGGCCCTGGCCGGTCTTTGCCTGCGGCTTCCAGGTCATGACCCTGGCCATCCACGTCGCAGGCTGGGTGGACGAGGATCTGAGCGTCGTCTTCCGCCAGAACTTCCTGGCGCTGATGGGTTTCTGCGCCACCCTGGTGCTGGCCATAGGCACATGGATCCGTCCGAAGACCGTCGCAGATAGAGGTATACATTCCTAGGTCGGTGGACTATTTTCCTATATCCACCTGAGCGGACCTCGCCATGTCGCGCCCGTCGCATTCGCAGATCTGGACCGCCATCGACCAACTCGCGGCGCGATTCGACATGACCACCTCTGCGCTGGCCAAGGTGGCGGGCCTGGATCCGACCAGCTTCAACCGCTCCAAGCGCTTCTCGCCCGACCCTGACGCCCGCCCCCGCTGGCCCTCGACCGAGAGCCTGTCGAAGGTGCTGGCGGCGACGGGCGTGACGTTCAGCGAGTTCGCGACCATGGCCGAGGGCGGCGGGACGGCGGGCGCCAGGGGGGTGCCGCTGATCGGCTTCGCCCAGGCCGGCGACGACGGTTACTTCGATGACGCCGGTTTCCCCGTGGGTCAGGGCTGGGACGAGATCGACTTTCCCGGCCTGGCCCGGGAGGGCGTCTATGCGCTGGAGATCAGTGGCGACTCCATGGCCCCGGTCTATCGCGAGGGCGACCGCATCGTGGTCGATCCCACCGGCGGCGAGCCGCGGCGGGGCGACCGGGTGGTGGTCAGGACCACGGCCGGAGAGGTGCTGGCCAAGGAGGTCGCGCGCATCACCGGCAAGGCGCTCGAGCTCAAGTCGCTGAACCCTGACTACCCGGGCCGCACCCTGGAGCGGAAAGACGTCGCCTGGATCGCCCGCATCCTCTGGGCCAGCCAGTAGCCGCGCAAGCGAAAGGGCCGGCGCCTTCCGGAACCGGCCCTCGCTGTCAGTCAGGCGTGACGACCTAGTAGCCGTAGCCCGTCCGTTGATAGCCGCCGCTGATCGGGCGGACGTAGCCGGCGTGGACGTAGCCGACGCCGACGCCGTCGCGGCTGACGAGCACCCACTGGCCGCCGTTGGCGTAGGCCGCGGCCTGGAAGGTCTGGCCGCGCTGCAGGCTGCCCACCCGCGCGGTCGAGGTCGAGGGGCCGGCCCGCAGGCTGACGTTGGTCACCGCGGTCATCCGCATGTTGGTCCGCTCATAGCGGGCCGGCAGGACGTAGTTGGCCAGACGCTGGCCGTCTCGCGAGTAGACGCCGCGGCCGTAGTCGTCCTTCGTCTGCGACTTGCAGCCGATGTAGGAACCGGCGGCGGCGCCGAGGCCCGCGCCGACCACAGTACCGGCGGTGCGCTCGTTCTTGGCCACCTGATTGCCGAGCAGTCCGCCCAGCAGGGCGCCGATCACCGCGCCGCTCTCCTGCTTGGAGCCCGGGGCGTCGCAACGGAACACGCCCGTCTGGGCGGAGGCCGTCATCGGGACGGCGGTGGCGGTCATGGCGGCGGCCACGGAGAGGGCCAGACCGACCTTGGCGATCTTGCTGTTGGCGTAAGTCATGGGTGTTCTCCTCGGAACAGTGCCGACGGGCAGATGCCCGTCGTTGAGGAGAACCCTAGCGGGGCGAGCCTGAACGCGATCAGGGACGCCCTGTTATGTTCGGTTCAGGCTTGCAGCAGCTTTGAGGCAAGGCCGTCCTCGATCAGCTGGATCGTACGATCCAGGCCGAAGATCGCCGCGAAAGAGCCGAAACGCGGGCCCTGGCTCTGGCCCAGCAGCACCTCGTAAAGGGCCTGGAACCAGCTCCGCAGGGGATCGAAGCCGCCCGCCTTGCCCGCCTCATAGACCTCGTTCTGGATCAACTCGGCGTCCTGGCAGCCGGCCGGCAGGGCCCGGAAGCGCGCCAGCAGATCCTCCATCGCCGCCCGTTCCTGGTCGGTCGCCGCGCGGAAGGCCTTCGTCGGGGCGACGAAGTCCTCGTAGTAGTTCATCGCGTAGTCGGCGAGGCGATCGAGCAGCGGCTGCGTCTGCGGCGTCGCACCCGGGATGTAGCGGGTCAGGAAGCCCCACAGGACATCCTTGCTGGACGCGTTGCCGGCCGAGACCAGGTTCAGCATCAGCGAGAAAGACACCGGCGAGCCCGCCTCCGGCGGCCGGCCCATGTGGACGTGCCAGGCCGGGTTGTTGACGTCGATCTGGTTGGCGCCCTCTTCCCGCTTGCGGTTGAAGGCGTCCAGCTGCTGCAGATACTCGTCCGTCGCCTTGGGGATGACGTCGAAGTAGAGCTTCTTGGCCGACTTGGGGCTCTGGAACATGTAGTAGGCCAGGCTCTCGGGCGCGCCGTAGCGCAGCCACTCGTCCATGGTCAGGCCGTTGCCCTTGGTCTTGGAGATCTTCAGGTTATTCTCGTCCATGAAGAGCTCGTAGTGGAAGCCCTCCGGCGGAACCCCGCCCAGCACCTTGCAGACCTGGTTTGAAAGCCGGACGCTGTCGATCAGGTCCTTGCCGCTCATCTCGTAGTCGACGCCCAGCGCCGTCCAGCGCATGGCCCAGTCGGGCCGCCACTGCATCTTCACGCCACCGCCAGTGACGGGGACCTCGGTCAGTTCGCCGTCCTCGTCGCGGAAGACGATCGTGCCCTTCCCGACGTTGCGTTCCAGCGTCGGGACCTGCAGCACCTTGCCGGTCCTGGGGCTGATCGGCAGGAACGGCGAGTAGGTGGCGCGCCGCTCCTCGCCCAGCGACGGTAGCATGATCTTCTGGATGGCGTCGAACCGCTCCAGCGCCGTCAGCAGCGTCGCGTCGAACCGGCCGCCGCGATAGCAGTCGGTCGAGGACACGAACTCGTAGTCGAAGCCGAAGCCGTCGAGGAAGGCGCGCAGACGGGCGTTGTTGTGGTGGCCGAAACTCTCGTGCTCGCCATAAGGATCGCGGACCACGGTCAGCGGCTTGTCGAGATCGTCGCGCATGACCTCGCCGTTCGGCACGTTGGGCGGGATCTTGCGCAGCCCGTCCATGTCGTCGCTGAAGCTGATCAGCCGGGTGGGCAGGGCGTCGTCGGTCAGGGCCCGGAAGGCGTTGCGCACCATGGTCGTGCGCGCAACCTCGCCGAAGGTGCCCATGTGCGGCAGGCCGGACGGGCCGTAGCCGGTCTCCAGAACCACCGGCTTCTGCAGCGCCTCGAACGTCTTGAAGGCCTCGTCGGCCTTGCCGGCGAAGATCAGCGTGGACGCGAGATCGTGCTCGGCGTCATCGAGACGCACGCGCAGGACACGGGCGAGCAGGTTGCGGGCCTGCTCGAACGGCCAGGCCTTGGCGTCGCGGGCGGTGTGGGAGAGACCTTCGAACATGGGCTGGCGGTATAGGGATTAGGGGTTGCGGGTCAAGGAAAGCGCTCTCTACAGCGCCTTCGCAAGCATCCCGCCGCCGAACCAGATCTGCCAGCCGGCGACCTCCAGCCAGTGAAGCAGCACCGCCGGCCACAACGATCCGGTGCGCCAGCGCAACCAGCCGCAGGCCAGGCCCAGCACCGCCGTCGTGGCCAGGAAATCGGCGCGCAGGAACACCGGCGCGGCCTGCGGCATGAAGGTCAGGGCCTCGAAGACGTGCCAGAGCACAAACACCGCCGTCGACGGCAGCACGGCGCGCCAAGGATCGCCGACCTCCTCCCGGCCGGGCGTGAGCAGGCCCCGGAACACGACTTCCTCGCCCAGCGACGGAACCAGTACCGCCAGCGCCAGCGCCATCGGCAGCACCGACCAGTCGCCCGGCGTCGGCCGCAGGAAGCCGCCCCACAGGCCGATGGCCAGCTCCACGACCAGGGCCACGGCGCCGACCATCGCCGCCAGCCGCCAGCCGCGCGCGGTCGGCCAGGTGGTCAGCGATCGGCGGACCCGATCAAGGCGGCGGCGGACTTGCATCAGACGCTGTTTGGTCCAAGCTTCCCGCGCCCTCAAGGGCGATCCTCGGGGAGGGGGAAACAACAATGGATACGCTACCGGTCACCCTGGTGCTGGCGGGCGCCGCCGCCATCTATCTCGTGCTGATCAGCTTTCCGATCGCCAACCGCCGCCGCGCCACCAAACTGAGCGCCGGGGACGGCGGCGACGAGAAGTTCAACCGGCTGATCCGGGCCCAGGCCAACTTCGCCGAATACACGCCTCTGGCCATCATCGTGATCGGCCTGATCGAGATGAACGGCTTTGCGCAGATCTTCGTCTGCAGCCTGGCCGCCGCCTTCGCCGTGGGCCGGCTGTTGCATCTGGTCGGCATGGTCGGGCCCGTCCTGGTCGCACGGGCGCTTGGCATGGTCCTGACCTTCGGCGTGCTGCTGGTCGGCGGCTCAGCCCTGGTCTGGCACTCGTTCTTCTAGCGGACACCCCGGCGCGCCTAGACCGGCGCCGACTCCGGATCGACGATCTCCGCCTCGTCATCGCCCGGCGTCTTGAGCAGGGCCGTCACACCCATGTCGCCGGTGACGTTCCCGATGGTGCGGAAGATGTCGGGGATAACCTCCACCGCCAGCAGAATGGGCAGCAACTCCAGCGGTACGCCCAGCGCCAGGCAGATCGGCGCCATGCTGACGAAGAACGAGATCTGGCCCGGCAGTCCGACCGACCCGACGCTGATCGCCAGGGCCACAACGCCAGCGGCGACCATCTGGGGGACGCCCGGCTGGACGCCGAAGATGTGGGCGACGAAGTAGGCCACGGCCAGGTTGGCCACCGGGCTGGTCAGCCTGAACACGGCCACGGCCAGGGGCAGCACCAGGCCGGTGATCCGGGGCGGAATCTTCAGGTCGTCGTTGGCCCGCTCGATCATCGCCGGCAGGCAGGCCAGCGAGGACTGGGTCGAGAAGGCCAGCGCCTGCACCGGCGCCGCGGCGCGGGCGAAGGCGGGCAGGCTGACCCCGCCCCGGCGCAGGACGATCAGCGCATAGGGCAGCAGGGCGATCCCGGCGGTGATGACCGAGACCACGACCACATACTGAAGCAGCACGCCGGCCGCCCCGAGCCCGGCGCGCAGACCCACGCCGAGGGAGAGCGCGAACACACCGACCGGCGCCGCCCACAGCACCCAGCGGACGATGATGATCATCGTCTCGGCCACCGCCTCGAACAGGGTGATCAGCGGCAGCCGCAGGCGCTCCGGCAGGCGGGTGGCGGCGAAACCGACGAAGACGCCGAACACCACCAGCGGCAGGATGGCGTCCTCGGCCGCCGCCTTGATCGGGTTGGACGGCGCGAGGCTCGTTATCCAGGCGGCGAAGCCGGCCGACTCGGCGGCGACGGCGCCGCTCGCCCCGGCGCCGGCCCGCAACGCCTGCGCACCCTCGGCGCTGACCGGCCAGAGGGCCAGCAGCCCCTGCGTCGCCAGGGTCGAGTAGGCGGCGGCGACCACGAGCAGCACCGCGAACAGACCGACGGCCCGCGCCGCCAGCCGGCCCGTCGACGCCGCGTCGGTGACCGAGGCGATGCCGGTCACCAGCAGGGCGAAGACCAGCGGCACCACGGTCATGCGCAGCGCGTTGAGCCACAGCCCGCCGATCGCCTCGACCGGCTCGACCGCCGTCGCCAGCCCCGGCGCGTCCCAGGCCGCCAGCAGCGCGCCCCCGCCCAGGCCGAGGGCGAGCGCGACGAGCACGCGGACGCTGAGTGATCGAAACATGCGAGACCCCTGTTTGCGGGGATGATCCTAGGGGCGCCCCGGGCGGGACGGCAATCGCCTCGCCGCCCTGGGCGCGATAGGCTCGCGGCCTTGATTCCAGAGAGTTCCGATGTCCGACGCGCCCCTGCTTCCCTGTCCGCCCCTCGACGCGGGTGTCATTGTCGGGCGGACAGTGGATCTTGAGCGGCTGGACGTCGCCCGGCACGGAGCCGGCCTGTGGGCGGCGATCGGGGCGAAGGACGATCTGTGGACCTGGATCCCGTCGGGCCCTTTCGCCGATGAGGCGGCCTTCACCGCCTGGCTGACCGACCGGGGCCAGAAGCCGACCCAGACTCTCTATGCGGTGATCGACAAGACCGATCCGCGCGGCCCGGCGCCGGCGGGATTGTACATGGTGCTGAACGTCAATCCCGACATGGGCGTCACAGAGGTGGGTCTGACACTCGGCGAGGCCGTGACGCGGCGTGTCGGCGGGACGGAGGCCTTCCGGCTGCTGGCCGGCTGCGTCTTCTCGCGCGGCTACCGGCGACTGGAGTGGCGCTGCAGCCCAGAGAATGCCGCCTCCAGCCGGGCGGCGGCGCGGTTCGGCTTCACCCTGGAAGGGACGCTGCGCCAGACCTACTGGCTGAAGGGCGCCAGCTGGGACACCGAGGTCCACGCCATTCTCGACCATGAGTGGCCGGCGATCTCCGACCGGCTGGACGCCTGGCTGGCGGAGGAGAACTTCGACGCGGCCGGGGAGCAGCGGGCGCCCCTCTCGGGATTCTAATCCAGATGTCCGTCATCCTCGGGCTCGTCCCGAGGACCCCTCGTTCAGCTTCATCGTGAGTGTGTGATCACGCTCTCACCTGCGCACCGACAAAGGGGTCCTCGCCACAAGGGCGAGGATGACGGAGTGGTGGAACACGCCCTAGAACCCCGCGAACCGCTCCGCCGCCTCGGCCCAGGTCTCCAGCACCTGGTGCGCCCCGGCCTCCGCCAGACGCGCGGCGCCCTGCGCGTCCACATGGCCGCCGCCGGCGAAGCCCCAGACGGTCATCCCCGCCGCCAGCGCGGCGCGGACGCCGTTGACGCTGTCCTCGATGGCCAGGCACCGGGCCGGATCAGCGTCCAGCCCTTCCGCGGCGTGGAGGAAGATGTCCGGGTGCGGCTTGGCCCGCTCCACGAGATCGGCGGAGTAGACGTGCGGATCGAAGGCGCCGAGCAGGCCGGTCAGGCGCAGCTTTTCGCGCAGGAAGTCCGCGCCTGAGGAACTGGCCACCGCCTTGGGCAGGGTCAGGGTCGAAACGGCGACGGCGCAGCCGGGTACTTCGACGAGGCGGGTCTGGCAGGCATCCCAGCGTTGGGTGTGGGCGCGGTGCAGGAAGTCTTCCGCCAGCGGCCGGCCCGTCCGCTCCCGGGCGTCGATGTCCAGCGCGGCCTGGTAGGCGGCGTCATTCAGGCCGAGGAAACGGTTGTGGTAGTCGGCCGGGGCATAGGTCAGGCCGTACTCGGCCAGCAAGGCGATCTCCACCTCGATGGCGAGGATCTCGGAGTCCACGAGAACTCCGTCACAGTCGAAGATCACGGCGGCGGGGCTTTGCATGTCCGCCGATAACAAAAGGGCCTCCCAAGCGGGAGGCCTTCTGAGGTCACTTCAGGTTACGCAACGTATCGCGTGGAAGCCTCCGCCGGGCCTGATCCGGGTTCTGGGGGGAGGAGGATCAGGCCCGGCGGAGCGTTGCGTCGCCGGTCACAGGCCGGCGGCGCCAACGACCTGGCTCGCGTTGATCGCGGCGATAATGACGAACACCGGCAGGGCGGCGAGGGCGAGGCTGGCGATATTGCTGAACTTGGAAACGGTCATCGGTTAGTCCCCTTGGATTGAGTTGGGCGCGGAGGAGCGCGTCCGGTGATGTCGATATAGGAGAAGCCTGCGACGAATACCCGTTAAGTCTGCGTCATGACCTTTGTTTAAGGAAACGCAGTGATCGATTACTTGGCTGTAATGTTCTGCATCATCGAGCACCCAACCATCGTCATCCTAGCGCCTGTCGCGAGGACCCATGCGTGGTGAGCAAGCAGAGAGAGGCGCGGATCGCTCCGGGCCCTTCCGCGACCGCCGGTGTTCAGGGGACCTCGCGACAGGCGCGAGGATGACGGAGCGACGGAGGAGCTCTCCCCCTACCCCTCGGTCGGCGTGACCAGGAAATGCCCGCGCAGGGCGGCGATCGGGGCGGCGCGACGGTCCTGCCAGGCCTCGACGTGGACGTTTGCGATCCGGCGGCCGACCTTCTTGATCTCGGCACGGGCGTAGGTGGTCAGCGGGCGGCCCGAGCGCAGGTACTCGATGGAGACATCGATCACGCGCGGCTGACGCGCCTGGCCCTCGGTCAGCAGCAGCTGGGCCAGGGCGGTCATCTCCATGAAGGCGCCCAGCACCCCGCCGTGGATGGCGGGCAGCGTGGGGTTGCCGACCAGATGATTTCCGAAGGGCATGACGGCGGTCATCTCGTCGCCGGCCAGTTCGATCTTCACCCCAAGGAACTGGGCGTAGGGGATGCGGGCCAGCAGGGCGCCGACCGGTTCGGATGGATCGCTCATTTGCCCGGCTTCCTGCCCTTGAGGTTGGCGCCGAAGCCGCGGCCGGCGCTGGAGTCCAGCATGAAGGCCGCCTGGGCCGCCGCGACCGGGTCGTCGGGATTGTCGTCGTAGGCCACCGCCCGCACGAAGGCGACCGAGCGGGTGGCCTTGTAGCAATGCGCCTTGGCGAAGATGTCCTTCCCCGGCTCGGCCGGGCGCATGTAGTCGATGCGCAGGTCGAGGGTGGCGATGGTCTTGAACTCGGTCAGCATGGTGTGGACCGCCTGGCCGCAGGCGTGGTCGAGCAGGGCGGTCACCACGCCGCCGGCGATGACCCCCGTCTCCGGATCGCCGATCAGCTTCTTGTCGTAGGGCACGCGCAGAAGGGCGCCGGTCGCGTCGATCGACACCGTCTCCATCTTCAGGGCGATGGCGTGCGGGCTGCCCTGGTTCATGGCCTGGACGAAGTTGCGCATGACGTCGAGATGATCACTCATGCACCCGGTTTAGACGCGAGGCGTTTCCATATCCAGATGCTGAAACCCGAGAGCCTCCTGCGCCCGACCCCGGCCGGCCTCTACTGCCCGCCGGGAGACTTCTACATCGACCCGGTGCGGCCTGTGCCGCGGGCGGTGATCACCCATGGTCACGCCGACCATGCGCGGGCTGGCCATGGCGACGTGGCCGCGACGCCGCAGACCCTGGACATCATGGCCTGCCGCTACGGCGACGACTTCGCCACCGGTCGCGCGAGCCTGGCCCACCGCGAGACGCTGATGCGGGACGGCGTC
>JBIKII010000282.1:0-2799 GCA_044361705.1 Caulobacter sp. | reverse complement strand
ATGACGAAGGGTGGGAAAGCCCCTACTCCGCCCCCTCCCGGCGCAGCAGCATCTGCAGGGCCGCGGACTTCTCGGCGTCCTGGCGGGAGCGGCCTTCGGCGTCCTCGGTCTCGTAGCCCTGGACATGCACCGCGACCCTGAAGCTGGGCGCGTGGTCGGGGCCGGTTCGGCCGACGACCTCGTAGCGGGGCAGCGGAAGGCCTCTCGCCTGGGCCCATTCCTGGAGCTGGGTCTTGGGATCGCGCCCCCGGGCGGGCGAGGGATCGGCGAACTCCTCGGCCCAGGCCTCAAGAAAGAAGGCGCGGGCGGTGTCGAGGCCCCCGTCGATGTAGAGGGCGGCCATCAGCGCCTCGCAGGCGTCACCCAGCACGCCGTCGCTTTCGCGCGCACCGATCTTGCTGGCCGAGCCGGACAGCCGCAGCGCCTGGGCGAGGCCGATGCGGCGGGCGACGCGGGCGCAGGCCTTGCCGTTGACCAGGGCGGCCAGCCGGGGCGAGAGCACGCCTTCCTTGGCATCGGGATCCAGCGCCAGCAGCCGCTCGGCGGCCAGCAGGTTCAGCACCCGGTCGCCGAGGAACTCCAGCCGTTCGTTGTGGCGCACCTTGCGGGCGCCGTCGCCGACGCTGGAATGGGTCAGGGCCCGTTCCAGAAGCTCGCGGTCGGCGAAGCTGTGGCCGATACGCTGCTCCAGCGCCTCGACCGCCGGGAGTCGGGCGTTCATTTCAGGATGTTGAAGAACCGGCTGGGCCGCGCGTCCAGCACCCAGGTCCAGGGCTTGAACAGCGAGGCCTCGCCGTTCCAGGACAGCAGGATGATCTGCGCCTTGCCCACCAGGTTCTCCGCCGGGACGAAGCCGACGTCGGCGCGGCTGTCAGCCGAGTTGTCGCGGTTGTCGCCCATGAAGAAGTAGTGGCCGGCCGGCACCAGGAACACCTGGGTGTCGTCCAGATCGCCGCGCGGACCGCAGTCGTAGGTCTTGTAAGGGCGGCCCTCGGGACTGGTCTCGCGGAACCGTTCGACCTGGGCGCCGCTCCAGCAGACGCCGGGCGCGCCGGCGCCTTCGGATGCGCGGGGCACGGCCTTCTCGTTGATGAACAGCACCCCGCCCTTCACCTGGACCCGGTCGCCGGGCAGGCCGACGAGGCGCTTGATGTAGTCGGTGCGGTTGTCGGTCGGGAGCTTGAAGACGATGATGTCGCCGCGCTTCGGATCGCTGCCGAAGATGCGCCCCTCGAACAGCGCCGGGCTGAACGGCGCGGAGTGGCGGCTGTAGCCGTAGCTGAACTTGCTGACGATGATGTAGTCGCCCTTCAGCAGGTTCGGCTCCATCGAGGCCGACGGGATCGTGAACGGCTGGAACAGGAAGACCCGCAGGAACAGCGCGATCAGCAGGGCGTAGACGACGGTCTTGACGATCTCGATCGTCTCCTCGACCGCGCCATTCCTGGTGGCGGCGGCCGGAGTTTCGGTTTCCGTCGGCGTATCGGCGGCGTCGGTCATGTCGGCGCGCGGCCCTTTTCTCTTCGAATGAAGCGGATGAGCTATCCCGTGTCTGGTTAGTCTCCCATTACGACACGGGCAAGCACGGCGCCTGTATACTCGCCTTCATGGCGTATTGGCGGCCGGTTCGGTCGGGGCTTTCAGCGAGTGGAAGCTCCTGCTCCAGCGCAGGTCCAGCCACGTCCAGGGCTTGAACAGCGCCGCGCCGATGTTCCAGGAGATCAGCACCGTCTCGGCCTTGCCGACCAGATTCTCGGCCGGAACGAAGCCGACGCCGCCGACCTGGGGAATCACCCGGCTGTCGATGGAGTTGTCGCGGTTGTCGCCCATGAAGAAGTAGTGGCCGTCGGGCACCAGGAAGACGTCGGTGTCGTCCAGCCGGCCGGCGCCGCAGTCATAGGTGGCGTAGGTGCGGCCGACTGTGTTGGTTTCGAGCCAGCGGGTCGGGACCGCGCCGTTGGGACAGGAGCGGGTCTCGCCCTCCCCGTCCTCGACGCGCTTCAGCGCCACGCCGTTCACCTGCAGCGCGCCATCGATGACCTGGATGCGGTCGCCGGGCACGCCGACCAGCCGCTTGATGAGGTCCGCATGCCCCTCGGCGGGGGTCTTGAACACGATGACGTCGCCGCGCTCCGGCTCGCCGCCGAAGATGCGTCCCTTGAACAGCGGCGGGCTGAACGGGATCGAGTTCCGGCTGTAGCCATAGCTGAACTTGGACACGATCACGTAGTCGCCGATCAGCAGGTTGGGCTTCATCGACGTCGACGGGATCGTGAAGGGCTGGAACAGGAAGATCCGCAGGACCATGGCGATGGCCAGGGCCCAGGCGACCGTCCTGGTGATGTCGATCAGTTCCTTGACGGTCTCGCCCTCCGGCGCGGGCGTCTCACCCGGCTCGGTTTCAGACGGCTTGTCGGCGGCGTCGGTCATGGCGGCGCGTTCTTGTCCCAGGAGTCGCGGGCGCCCAGGCCCGTGCAGGTTTGTAGGCTACGCGAGTTCGGCGCGCCCGTTAACTCGACTTCATGCGCACCGCTGATCTACCGCACCGGCTGGAAAGTCCGCTCAGCGCGAACGTCGAACCACGTCCAGGGCTTGTACCGGCTCGCACCGTTGTTCCAGGACAGAACAATCCTCTCGGCCTTGCCGATGACCGCTTCGCGCGGCACGAACCCGATGCCGCCGAGTCCCGCCGCGATACGGCTGTCGGCCGAGTTGTCGCGGTTGTCGCCCATGAAGAAGTAGTGGCCGGCGGGGACGACAAAAGGCGGCGTGTCGTCCAGCTCGGCCGCCCCGCAATCG
>JBIKII010000167.1:0-7280 GCA_044361705.1 Caulobacter sp. | reverse complement strand
AGGTGAGATAGCTGCGGCCATTGGGAAGCGTCTCGCGCAGCGTCCGTCCCGGCTCGCCGTTCCAGCAGACTCCCTCCGGCGCCGGGCCCGCATCGGCCCTGTCCACACGGCGGCCGTTGATACGAAGGTCGCCGCGGAACATCTGAACCCGGTCGCCGCCGACCGCGACAAGCCGCTTCATGTAGGCCACCCGCCGCCTCTCGCCGGTCCCGAACGTGGCGACATCGCCGGGCGCGAGATCCCGGGTGAATCGAACGACGAAATAGTCACCCCGGACCAGCGCCGGCTCCATGGATGCCGAGGGCGCGATGAAGGGCCTGAAGAACAGCCGCGGCCCCAGGACCAGCGCAGCCACAAGGACCGCGGCCGCGATGATGACGCGTGAAAGGGCCGGCTTGATTCGCGAAGGGCCCGGGCCGGACGCAGCGGTATCGTTCATGATCACTCCCCCTGCGCATTTCGTAGAACAGGAGTCGCCGAAGAGTCCATTCCGGCTTCAGCCCTGCGCCGGCAGAGCCTCGATGATCACGAAGGCCTGGGCCCAGGGATAGTCGTCGGTCAGGGACAGGTGGATGACCGGGACCATGCCCTCGGGGATGATCTCGGCCAGCCGCGCCGCCGCGCCGCCGGTCAGGGCCATGGTCGGCTTGCCGCTGCGCAGGTTGACCACGCCCATGTCGGCCCAGTGGACGCCGCGTCGCGGGACGCCGGTGCCCAGCGCCTTGGCGCAGGCTTCCTTGGCGGCGAATCGCTTCGCGTAGCTGGCCGCCTTGCCGCCCTGGGCGCCCGCCTTGCGTTCGGAGCGCTCGCGCTCGATGGCGGTGAAGGTGCGGTTGATGAAGCGGTCGCCGAACCGCTCCAGCGTCTTTTCGATGCGGCGGATATCCGACAGGTCCGAGCCGATGCCGATGATCACGCCGCGATGTCCGCTCTGGCGGCGTCCATGAGCGCGCGCATGCGCTGGATGGCGGGGGCCAGGCCGATGAAGATCGCCTCGCCGATCAGGAAGTGGCCGATGTTCAGCTCCGCCAGCTCGGGAATGGCGGCGATCGGGGCGACGGTGGCGTAGTCGATGCCGTGGCCGGCGTGGACCTCAAGCCCCAGCTGCCCGGCGAGGGCGGCGCCGTCACGCAGGCGGCTCAGGATGGCCTCGGCGCGGTCCGGCTCGCCGGCCCGGAAGGCGTCGCAATAGGCGCCGGTGTGCAGTTCGACCACCTGGGCGCCGATCTCGGCCGAGGCGCGGATCTGGACCGGGTCGGGGTCGATGAACAGCGACACCCGGCTGCCGGCGTCGCGAAGGCGCTTCACGGCCGGGGCGATGTGGTTGTGGCCGCCGATGATGTTGAGGCCACCCTCGGTGGTCACCTCCTCGCGTCGCTCGGGCACCAGGCAGGCGGCGCGCGGACGGTGGGCCAGGGCGATGCAGAGCATCTCGTCGGTGACCGCCATCTCGAAGTTCAGCGGCTTGCCGCGCTTGAGGCACAGGGCCGCCAGCACC
This sequence comes from Caulobacter sp., assembly GCA_044361705.1. Lineage (GTDB taxonomy): Bacteria > Pseudomonadota > Alphaproteobacteria > Caulobacterales > Caulobacteraceae > Caulobacter. Next base: position 5,782 of record JBIKII010000167.1, on the reverse strand, counting down.
TCGATGTCGGCGTCGGAGATATGGCGCCGGTCCTCGCGCAGGTGGGCGGTGATGCCGTCGGCGCCGGCCGCCAGGGCCAGCTCGGCCGCCCGGGCGGGCTCCGGATAGCTGGCGCCCCGGGCGTTCCGGATGGTCGCCACATGGTCGATGTTCACGCCGAGGCGGAGAGGATGGGACATGGGGGTTCCTGTTCTACCCCGAGCAGATAGGGCTCAGCGTAGTCTCCGGCTACCCGGGTCCTGCACCGGAATGGCCGCCAGCTCCGGCGGCAGCTTGTCGGCCTCGTAGGCGGGGACGTCCAGGCTGGCCAGCGCCACCAGCGGCACGCCGACGTCGGCCTTGCCGCCCGAGCGGTCGACGATGCAGGCCGCGGCGATCACCTCGCCGCCCGCCGCGCGGATGGCCTCGATGCATTCGCGGGAGGACAGGCCCGTGGTCACGATGTCCTCGACCATGACGACCTTGGCGCCCGGCTCGATGTGGAAACCGCGGCGCAGCTTGAAGGCGCCGCCCTCGCGCTCGACGTAGAAGGACTGGACGCCCAGGTGCCGTGCGGTCTCGTAGCCGGGGATGATCCCGCCGACGGCCGGGCTGATGGCCACGTCCGGCTGGCCGACCTGGGCGACGATCTTGGCCGCCAGCGCCTTGCACAGTCGCTCGCAGCGGTCGGGCTGGGCGAAGACCAGGTTCTTCTGCAGGAAGACCGGGCTGTGCAGCCCGCTGGACAGCACGAAATGGCCTTCGCGCAGGGCCCCGCAGGCGCGGAATTCGTCGAGGACGTCTTCTGTGTTCATGAGAGGCGTAGATAGCGGCGGCGGCGCGGGGGGGCTAGACACGAATCCATGTTGGAAGTCCCTCCCCGTCCCGGCGTCGGCGTCGGCGCCGCCATAGTTCGCGACGGCGCCCTGCTCCTCGTGCTGCGCCTGCGCGAGCCGGAGGCGCAGCATTGGGGTCTCCCCGGCGGCAAGGTCGACTGGGGCGAGCCCATCCGCGCCGCCTGCGCGCGCGAGATCGCCGAGGAGCTGGGCCTGACCATCACGCCGGGCGCCCTGCTCTGCATGGCCGACACCATCGACGCCGGCGACGGCCAGCACTGGACCGCGCCGGTCTATCTGGTCGAGGACAGCGTCGGTGAGCCGGCGGTGCTGGAGCCCGACAAGATGGGCGGCTGCGGCTGGTTTCCGCTGGATGCCCTGCCCGAGCGGGTCACGCGCGCGACGCTGGCGGCAGTGGGGGCGTTGCGTCCTGATCCGTTCATCCCGGCGAATGCCGGGACCCAGTTGCGAGCGCCGGATTTCGGTCGGAGTTCCAAGAGCAGAGATTGAATCTGGGTCCCGGCATTCGCCGGGATGAGCGGATGAAGGGCCCGCTACCCCCGCGCCCGCTCGACCGTCTCGATCATAGGATTGGCGCGCAGGGCGGCGACGATGTTGGTGGCGTGTTTGGCGTCGCGGACGTCGACATCGAAATCGACATCGAAATAGTCGTCCTGGCGGTGGTGCATCAGGAGATTGAAGATGTTGCCGCCGGCCTCGCCGATGGCGACGCAGGCCTCGCCCAGCACGCCCGGCGCATTGCGGATCGTGGCGCGCAGGCGGGTGCGGGCCATGGTGTTGCGCTCGGCCTCCGGCGACCAGTGCAGGTCGCGCCACAGGTCCTGGCGCTCGTCGTACTGTTCCAGGGTCGGGCAGTCGATGGCGTGGACGTCCAGGGCCTTCTCGTCGGCGACGATGCCGACGATGCGGTCGCCCGGCACCGGGTTGCAGCAGGTCGCGAACTGGATCGCCGCGCCGGTCGGGATGCCGCTGCCGCGCACATACTGGCGGGCTTCCTTGCCGCTCTCGATCTTCCGCCGGCCGAGCACGGCGGCCATGTCGGAGTCCTTGAGGCCCGGGAACAGCGCCTCCAGCAGGTCGGCCGGCATGATGCGGCCCCGCCCGATGGCGTCGAACAGCTCCTCCTCGGTGGCGACCGCGAAACGGTCCAGCGCTGGCCGCAGGGAGACGCCCGTGCGTGTCTTGCCGACCCGGGCGAAGGCCTGATCCATGGCCGAGACACCCAGCCGCAGGAACTCTTCCTTCTCGGTCTGGCGGATGTGGCGGCGGATGGCCGAGCGGGCCCGGCCGGTCACGGCCAACGAGCGCCAGTCCGGCGGCACCGCCGGCTTGGGCCCGCGCACGATCTCGACCACGTCGCCGTTCTGAAGTTGTGTCCGCAAGGGCTTGAGTTCGCCGTTGATCTTGGCCCCGACGGTGGTGTCGCCGACGTTGGTGTGGACGCCGTAGGCGAAGTCGAGCGGCATGGCCCCGCGCGGCAGGCTGATCAGCTTTCCCTTGGGCGTGAACACGAACACCTGGTCGAGGAACATCTCCAGCTTGGCGTGTTCGACCAGGTCCTCAGCGTCGCCGCCGTGCTCCAGCACCTGGACCAGTTGGCGCAGGTTGGCCAGGGGGTCGCGGCCGCCGTCGGCCTCCATCGCCTCGCGGTCGAAGCCGTAGGAGGAGTTCTTGTAGCGCCAGTGCGCCGCCACCCCGTCCTCGGCCACCCGGTCCATGACCTCGGTGCGGATCTGCATCTCGATGCGCATGCCCTTGGGCCCGACCACCGTGGTGTGCAGCGAGCGGTAGTTGTTGCGCTTGGGCGTGGAGATGAAGTCCTTGAACCGCTCCGGAATGCACGGCCAGTTGCGATGGATCAGGCCGAGCGCCCGGTAGCAGTCCTCCTCGCTGTCGACGATCACGCGGAAGGCGTAGATGTCGCTCATCTGCGAGAAGCCGATCGACTTGCGCTGCAGCTTTCGCCAGATCGAGAACGGATGCTTCTCGCGGCCGAACACCCGGGCGGGGATGGCGTCGCGGTCGAGCAGGCGGGTGATCTCGCCGCTGACCTGCTCCACCGCCCGGCCCTGGTCGGTGCGCATGGCCTCGAGCCGGCGCAGGATGGCGTTGCGGGCCACCGGGTTGAGGTGCTCGAAGGCCAGTTCCTCGAGCTCGGTGCAGATGCGGTGACAGCCGATGTTGCGGGCCAGCGGGGCGTAGATGTCCAGCGTCTCGCGGGCGATCCGCTCGCGCTTGGCCGGCTTGGAGATGAAGTTCAGCGTCCGCATGTTGTGCAGGCGGTCGGCCAGCTTGACCATCAGGACCCGCACGTCCTTGGAGATGGCCAGGATGAACTTGCGCAGGTTCTCGGCCTGACGCGTGTGTTCGGCAGCCAGCTCCAGCTTGGAGAGCTTGGTGACGCCCTCGACCAGCTCGGCGACCTCCTCGCCGAACAACTCGGCGATGTCGGCGCCGGACGCGGTGGTGTCCTCGATGACGTCATGCAGCAGGGCGGTGACGATGGAGGCGGTGTCCAGCCGGTACTCGGTCAGGATGCCGGCCACCTCGATCGGGTGGGCGAAATAGGGATCGCCGCTGGCCCGGGTCTGGGAGCCGTGCATCCGCACGGCGTAGACGTAGGCGCGGTTCAGCAGCGCCTCGTCGGCGGTCGGGTCATAGGCCCGGACCCGCTCGATCAGCTCGTACTGGCGCAGGAACCGCGGACGCGCGGCGGCCCTGGCGGCGGCCGTCGCCCCGGTGGGACGGGCGGCCGCTTGTTGAGGCGCGTCAAAGGGAGGGGCGGCCTCGGCCGCCTCGATCGTGAGAGGGTCTGATCCTTCCGGACTCAGTACCGCTCCTCCTGACCGCCGTCGCGGTCGCTCTGCAGGGCGCGGATCAATTCCTGTTCGCTCATCTGCATGTGGGTGGGATCGGACAGCAGGGCGACGGTTTCCGCCTCTTCCTCGGCTTCCGTACGCTCGTCGACGCGTTGCAGCGTGCCGATCAGGCCTTCCTTGAGGCCTTCGTTGTCGACCACGTCGTCGGCGATCTCGCGCAGGGCGACGACGGGGTTCTTGTCGTTGTCACGGTCAACGAGCAGCGCCGCGCCGGCCGAGATGGCGCGGGCGCGATGCGAGGCCAGCAGCACGAGGCCGAACCGGTTGGGAACCTTCTCGACGCAGTCTTCGACGGTGACGCGGGCCATGAATCTCTCGGGAGGCTATCGTGGGAGCCGGCTTACATAGAGTTTTGCGCCCCATTGTGCAACGCCGCAAGGGCGCGGGGCGATGTCGCGGCTGTATTCGGCCAGGCGAGCCTCTACTTTGCGTCCCGCAGCGACAGCCCCAGCGCGCGCCCTTCGTCGATCGTCTTCGCCGACAGCGAGCCGCGAACGCCCGAGGGCGTGATGCAAACCATCGTCACCTGGGTGTTTGGCTCTGTCAGAACGTGGCTGATCAGTTTGAAGTACGGTGCCGCTTCTCCGGTCTTCACTACGTCCGCCCATAGCTGCCAACCAGGAAATCCATCAGCGCCCGCGAACTTCTGACTACCCATCACCGCCGACACGCTGTCGCCATTGCGCGTCAGGATCTGCTGGGGATCGGCGATCACCTGATCGGGCATGCGCCAGGTCGAGGGCGAGGCAGGCGGCCCCTTGAGCGGGGCTGTGACGACAGTGCACACGATCGTCGCAAGGAACGAGGGGCTGGGCAGGAAGGCCGCCGAAGTCGGCGTCCGCCCCGCGACGCGCTCTTCCCAGCCCGCCGGTATGTCGAGCGCGAAGCCGGCCTCGGGATGGGTCCATGGCGCGGCGGCGACAGGACTCGCCGTCGCCAGCAAAACCGCGATCATCGGAACCTTCGTCATGGCGCCCCTCCCAGCCTGAAGCCACGATCCTAGGCGGGGGACAATGGCCAAGCATCCCTCGAATGGGGGTGAGCGTCCCGCCCCACCGTCGCGCCGGCCGCCATCATCTTCGCCGTGCCGCCATAGACCGGGTGGCGCCACGCCGGCGCGATCTCCGCCAGCGGCCCCATGACGAACCGGCGCTGGTGGGCTCCGGGGTGCGGCAGGATCAGGCCCGGGCCGGCCAGCACCAGCCAGCCGTGGGCGATCAGGTCGAGGTCGAGGGTGCGGGGGGCGTTGGGCTCTCCCCTTACCCGGCCGAAGGCGCGTTCGATGGCGTGCAGGGCGGCGAGCATCTCTTCGGGCGGGACGTCCGGCGCCAGCAGCGCCACCCCGTTCAGAAAGGCCGGCGCAGCGGGGTCGGGCCAGGCCGCCGACTCCCACCAGCCGGAGCGGGCCAGCACGGTGAGGCCGAGGTCGGCGAACCGCCGCAGCGCCGCTTCCAGCAGGGCCTCGCGGGACTCATAGTCGCCCGCTAGGCTGCTGCCCAGGGCGACGACGGCGGAATCGCCCGGATTGATTTGAGAATTTTCGATCAAGGATTTGATATCTTGAGCTTTTACCCGACAGACCGGCTGGCGCTGTTCATTGACGGCGCCAACCTCTACTCCCAGGCCCGGGCCCTGGGCTTCGATATCGACTATCGCAAGCTGCTCGACGAGTTCAGCAAGCGCGGGGTGCTGATCCGCGCCTACTATTACACGGCGCTGGCCGACAGCGGCGACGACTTTTCGCCGATCCGGCCGCTGGTCGACTGGCTGGACTACAACGGCTTCGCGGTCGTGACGAAGCCGGCGAAGGAATACACCGATGCTGCCGGCCGCAAACGCTGGCGCGGCGACATGGATGTCGAGATCGCCGTGGGCATGATGGAGATGGCCGGCAAGGCCGACCACATCGTGCTGTTCTCCGGCGACGGCGACTTCCGGGCCGCCGTCGAGGCGGTGCAGCGGCTGGGCGCGCGGGTCACCGTGGTCTCCACCGTGAAGTCGCAGCCGCCGATGGCCAGCGACGACCTGCGCCGCCAGTGCGACAGCTTCGTCGACCTCTCCGACCTC
>JBIKII010000123.1:0-10093 GCA_044361705.1 Caulobacter sp. | reverse complement strand
GGAGCAGCCTTCAGTTCGGCCTTGGGGGATCGGGTCAGGCTCGCCGAGCCGTGTCGCGAGGGCAGTTCGAGCGAGCAGGCCGCGGCCGCCCAGGGGCGTTGGCGGAGAGCGTGCGTGACTTGCGCCTTGGGCGAACGATCACGGGGATCGTCGCGACAGTAGACAGGTCCAGGCTCTACGGCTTTTTCCAGGCGTCGATGAACTCCGATGCCATAGGGGAAGCCAGGCGGTCCTGATCGAGCGAGACCAGAGAGTCCTCAACGCGCTGTATCTCCTCTCTGGCGGCATCCAGAGCCTCGCTCCCGCCTGCGAGCCGGCCGAGCGCCCCGACCAGGACGGCAAGCACCCGATCATGCGCCTCAACATCTATGCAGAGAGCTTTTGTCATCGCGCAGCATGGGCGCGCGGGCTCTTCGGGCAGGGCGGGGTTCGGCATCCGAGAGGGCCTCTGAACACGATTGATGGCCGCGACGTGACTGCGCCGTGGCCGTACTGTACGAAGAGCGCGTTGCTTTCAGTCGGTACCAAAAGGTCACATAGCGCAATAAAACGTGAGGGTAAGGTGCGATTTACCAAAGCGCTTTATTAACCGATGTGGGTATAAAAGGCCCTTCGGGGCAGTTGTTCTATCCCGCGTCAGCAAACGCCTAGGACTCTTGGTCTTGCCGGCGGCGCGCCGGCGGACCCGAGAGCCGGCGGACCCGAGAGCCGGGGGGCTCGCGGGCCATGGATCGTCGCAGGCTGGCGTTCCCAGTTATTCCGGGCGAGTCACAGCGGTCCGCGAGCCTTGGGCGCCCGCGGCCCTCGCGTGACAGACGCCTGTAGGCGGATCAATGCCTGCAACGCCGCCAGGTTCGGCTCCGTGCCGGGTTAGCGCGGGCGTCAGCCGCCGTTGCGGCCGGTGTCGAGGAAGTCGCGACCGACGCCGCCGTTTCCCTCCGGCGCGGCGATCTCGACGATGCGTTCCTCGATATCGTCGTACTCGAGGCGCAGCGCCCGGTTCATGATCGCATGCATGATGTAGAGGGTGGTGATGTAGGTGAACTCAAGGATTTCCTCGTCCGAGAGAAAGGTCTTGAGCTTGTCGAACACCGCGTCCGGCGTCCGGCCGTGCTGGGCCGCCAGGCAGTCGGCGTAGGCCAGGACGGCCCGTTCATTCTCTGTGTAGCAGTCGGCGACCTGCCAGTGGGCGATGGCCGCGATGCGCTCTTCGGAGACCTCCAGTCCCCGCAGCGACTTGCAGTGCTGCGAGAAGCCGAACTGGGTTTCCAGCACCCAGCTGACCCGCGTCTGGCCGAGCTCGCGCAGGACCGGGTCGAGCTTACGCTTCGGGCTGCGGTAGTAGCCAAAGCCCTGGCAGGCGTGATGGAAGGCGTCAGGGGAATTGGCAAAGACCGTCCACCAGTTGCCCGGCGTTCCGGTGGCGGTGCCGGGCTCGGCCACCGGGTCGCGATCGCCGAACAGCAGGTTGTACATGCGAAGGCCGGTGCCCTGGTCGACTTCGGCGCGGGGAACCTGGCGTAGGCGGGGCATGGGGCGTCTCCGGATCGATTGGACTGTCGGGGCGTCGATGATGCCCTGCGCGGCCGGGATGTAAACGCCTCCCCAACGTCATGCCCTTGCTCCGGGGCCGATTCAGCGCCGACAATGGCCGGGTGACACGCCAGGCCCTCATCATCGACTGCGACCCGGGTGTGGACGACGCCGTCGCCCTGTTCCTCGCCTTCGCCTCGCCAGAGGATCTGGAGATCCTCGCCGTCACCACGGCGGCCGGCAACGTCGACGCGACCCTGACGGCCCGCAACGCGCGGCTGGTTCGGCAGCTGGCCGGGCGCGAGGATGTGCCCGTCCATGCCGGCGCGGCCGTGCCGCTGGTGCGCGAGCCCATCGCCGCGGCCCATTTTCATGGCGAGTCCGGGCTGGGGACCCTGGCGGTGTTCGAGCCGGCGGCGCCCATGGCGCCAGGCCATGCCGCGACCGCCATCGTCGACCTGGTCATGAGCCGCCCGGCAGGCTCGGTCGCCATGGCCGTCACCGGCCCGATGACCAACCTGGCCATGGCGATGAGGCTCGAGCCGATGCTGGCCGAACGGCTGGGCACAGTGGTGGTCATGGGCGGCGCCCGGCGCGAGGGCGGCAACATCACCGCCTCGGCCGAGTACAACATCTACGCCGACCCGCACGCCGCCGACGTGGTCTTCCGCTCGGGCGTCAGCTGCGTGGTCCTGGGCCTGGACGCCACCCACCAGCTGCGGGCGACGCCAGCGCGGCTGGCGCGGATCGCGGCCATCGACACGGTGGCCGCCCGGTCGGTGGCGACCCTGATCAGCTTCTCCAGCGACATCGAGCGGCGGCTGGTCGGCGGCGACAGTCCGCCGATGCATGATCCCAGCACCATCGCCTGGCTGCTGGCGCCCCAGCTGTTCACCGCCGTGCCGGTCGACCTGCGCGTCGAGACCACCTCGCCATTGACCGCCGGCCACACCGCCGTGGAGTTCCGGCTCGACGCAGCCGCCGCCTCGGTGGCGCCGATCCGCTGGGTGACGCAGGTCGATCACGACGCCGTCTTCGACCTGTTCTTCGAACGGCTGGCACGATGAGCGCGCCTCGGATCACTGTCGTCGGCTCGATCAATCTCGACTTCGTCGCCACGGGCGCGACCCTGCCGGAACCCGGCGAGACGGTCACCGGCGCGACGCTTGCCATCCATCCCGGCGGCAAGGGCTCTAATCAGGCGCTTGCCGCCCGGCGGTTGGGGGCGGATGTCCGGCTGATCGGCCGGGTCGGGGCCGACGCCATGGCCGATCAGGCGCTGGCCCTGCTCAAGGCGAACGGCGTCGACCTTACCGGCGTCGGCGTGGAGGCCACGGCCCCGACCGGCGCGGCGCTGATCGCTGTCGACGCCGAGGGCGAGAACCAGATCATGGTCGCCTCCGGGGCCAACGCCGCCCTCACGCCGGATGGGCTGCCCGACGTCATCGACGGGGCGCTGATCTGCCAGCTGGAGGTCCCGCTGGAGACCGTCGCGGCGGCTGTCGCGCGGGCGACCGGTTTCGTCTGTGTGAACCTTGCGCCGGCCAACCTCGCCATCGACGACGCGGTGCTGAAGCGCGCCGACCTGCTGGTGGTCAACGAGGGGGAGGCGGGGGACTACGGCCGCCGCCTGCATGGCCTGCCGGGCCTGGTGGCGGTGACCTGGGGCTCGCGGGGCGCGGGCCTGCTCCGCGACGGCGTGCGCGTGGCCACCGCCGAGCCGCCCGAGGTCGAGGCGGTGGACAGCACCGGCGCCGGGGACACGTTCGTCGGAGCGCTGGTCGTGGCGATGCTGGAAGGGATGGCGCCCGCCGACGCCCTGCGGTTCGCCTGCGCCGCCGGGGCGCTGACCGCGACCAAGGCCGGGGCGCAGAGTTCGCTGCCGACGCGCAAAGACGTCGAGGCGCTTCTCTAGTTCCTCCCCCTTGTTGGGGAGGGGGACCACCCGGAGGGTGGTGGAGAGGGAAGCAAAGGCGTCGATGGGCTTGGCGAGGTCCGAGTGAAGGTAGCCGCCGCGTCTCACCTTCGAGCGGCAGTTCCTCCCGCTCCACCATGCTCCGCATGGTCCCCCCCTCCCAAGAGGGAGAGGAACTCGCGCTCTGCTGCCGATAGGTCTATTTCTCCCCCCATGACCCGCTCCGTCCCAGAACTCAGCCTCAAGGCCTTCACCGACGGCGACGCCGCCGGGCGCGCCGCCTTTTCCGACGCGATGATGCGCGGCCTGCAGGACTACGGCTTCTTCGTCCTCAAGGACCACGGCGTGCCGCTGGAGCTGCTGCAGCGCGCCTATGCCGAGGCCGAGGGCCTGTTCGCGCTGCCGGAGGGGACCAAGCGCCGGTATGCGAAGGGCATGCGCGGCTACACGCCGTTCGGGGTCGAGCACGCCAAGGACAGCGGCCACCCGGACCTCAAGGAGTTCTGGCAGGTCGGCCATGACCCCTCGCCCGACGCGCCCGCCGACGAACCGTTCGAGCCCAACGTCTGGCCGGACGAGGCGCCGGGCGTGCAGGGCGCCTTCAGCCAGCTGTTCGGGGCGCTGAACGAGACGGGCGTGGTGCTGCTGCGGGCGCTGGCCCCGAAGCTGGGCCTCGTCGGGGACTGGTTCGACGACAAGGTGCGGTACGGCACCTCGCTGCTACGGGTGCTGCACTATCCGCCGCTGGCGCCGGACGCCAACCCCAACGCCGTGCGCTCGGCCGCGCACGAGGACATCAACTTCCTGACCATCATGGTCGCCGCCAAGGGCGCGGGCCTCGAACTGCTCGACCGTGACGGGACCTGGCTGCCCGTGGTCACCGAGCCGACCAACCTGATCGTCGACAGCGGCGACATGCTCGCCCGCATGACCAACGGCGTGATCCCGGCCACCACCCACCGCGTGGTCAACCCGACGGGCCCGAACGTGAGCCGCTATTCGATGCCGTTCTTCATGCACCCGACGCTGGCGACCTCGCTGGCGGTGCTCGAGAGCTGCGTCGGCGAGGGGGCGAAGTTCGAGCCGGTGACGGCAGGGGCGTTCCTGGAAGAGCGGCTAAGGGCGATCGGGCTGAAGAAATAGACCGCCTGGAAGACCGGGAGAGCAGGGTTGGCCGTCAAAGCATCGGCGGCGGGACCCCCTTGGGCGTCGCGGCCCGCGAAATTTCCGCAACGGCGCGGTCCAGCGCGGCCTTGTCCCGGACGACATAAGCGCCCTCTCGACCTGCAAGGGCGTCGAGGATGCCGGGCCGTACGTTGATCGGGAAGCCCCAGATAATCTTGATGAGCCTGGGGATGATCAGGATTTCCGGGCAGTGCTCCGGCAGGCCGGGCCGACTTCGAAAGAGATACCTCCAGTTTCGCCGGGTGCAACGCGCGAAGGATGTCGCCCGGGAGCAATCCAGGAAGATCACATGGTCCGCCGCATCGAGCACGGTGCGCGACACGCCGTCGATGATCCAGCACGGCCGGGCGACCAGTTCGGCTTCACGATCCTTGCGCCAGTCCGCGGGACTCTTCCGCCAGCCCGGTTGCCAGACGATCTGGTCAAGGCCGTGGACCGGCAGGCCCAGGCTTGCGCCAAGCCTCGCGGCCAGTGTGGACTTTCCGCTCCCGGCATTTCCGGTGATGTGGATCCGGGTCATTGGCGGATTGTCAGCCCGTCACCACCACATGCTTCCGGCAGGCCATCAGCGGCTGGATCCTCGTGCCGAACGCCTCGATGCCCTTTTCGAAGTCGTCGAAGGTCAGCAGCACGCCGGCGGTGTCGGGCACCGTGGCCACCTCGTCCAGCATGCGGGCGATGCTCTCGTAGGAGCCGACCAGGGTGCCCATGTTGAGGTTCACCGCCGCCTTCTCGGCCGCCAGCTGTCTGGTGTTGGTGTCTTCGGAGGTGTTGCCGGCCGCCTGGCCGACCAACCAGGATACGGCCTCCTTGTCGACGCCGTCGCGGTAGAGCTCCCACCTGGCCATGGCGGCCTCATCGGTCTCGTCGGCGATGACCATGAACAGGATGTAGGCCGACACGTCGCGGCCGGTCTTCTCCTTCGCCGCCCGCAGGCGTTCGTTGACATCGGCGAAGGCGGTCGGGGTGTTGGTCCCCTTGCCCAGCGCGAAGCTGTAGTCGGCGTACTGCGCCGTGAAGGCCAGGCCTTCGGTCGAGGAGCCGGCGCAGATGATCTTCGTGCCCGCCGCCCGGGGGCTGACCCGGCAGTCGGTCATCTGGAAGTAGTCGCCCTTGAAGTCCGACACGCCGGTATCGAACAGATCGCGCAGAACCTGAGCGTATTCAGCCAGATAGTCGTAGCGCTTCGTGTAGTGGCTGTCGCCCGGCCACAGACCCATCTGGCTGTACTCGGCCTCGGCCCAGCCGGTGACCAGATTGATGCCGAACCGGCCTGGCGCGATGGAGTCGATGGTCGAGGCCATGCGCGCCACGATGGCCGGGGGCAGGGTCAGGGTGGCGGCGGTGGCGAAGATCTTGATGCGGTCGGTGACGGCGGCCAGGCCCGCCATCAGGGTGAAGCTCTCGAGGTTGTGCTCCCAGAACTGCGTCTTGCCGCCGAAGCCGCGCAGCTTGATCATCGACAGCGCGAAATCGAGACCGTAGCGGTCCGCCGCCTGGGTGACCGTCTTGTTGAGCGCGAAGCTCGGCATGTACTGCGGCGCGGTTTCGCTGATCAGCCAGCCGTTGTTGCCGATCGGAATGAAGACGCCGACTTCCATGGTGTTGTCCTTGATCAGGAATGCTCGCCGAGGAAGGCGAGCAGGGTCGTGTTGAAGGCGTCCGGCGCGGTCGCCGTGAAGGCGTGGCCGCCCCAGGGCGCGATGTCGAGTGTGGCGTTCGCCAGCCGTTGCGCAAGGCGCTCCGAGCACAGCGACGGCACAAGCATGTCGTCCGCCGAGGCGCTGACCAGGACCGGCGCGGTGATACCGGGGAGGCGCGCGTCTATGTCGAAGGCCAGCAGGGCGTCGATGCGGGCCAGCATGTTGTCGCGGCCCTGGAAGCCCGCGATGTGGTGGTGTTCCTCCTCGGCCAGCCGGTCCGCGTGCTCGCTGATCCAGTTGGCCGGGTAGAGGAACAGCGGCTGGGCGTGGACGTAGGCCTCCGGCCCGCTGTCGTTCAGCAGGCTGATCCGGGTGCGGAAGCAGCGGGCGATGTGCGGGTCCGGTCGGCTCCAGCCGTTTACGACGGTCAGGCTGCGCAGGAGGTCGGGCCGGTCGAGCGCCAGCTGCAGACCCGCCAACCCGCCCGCCGCATGGCCGACGATGTGGGCCGGGCCGCCCACCGCCGCGATGAGCTTCGCGATGTCGTCCGCCATGTGTGGGACCGCGTAGGGCGAGGGCAGGACGCGGTCGCTGCGCCCCGTGCCGCGCTGGTCGTAGAGCACGACGCGGTAGCGGGCGGTCAGGGTCTCCATCTGCGGGGCGAAAAAGGCTCCTGATCCGCCCAGGCCGGCCGAAAGGACGACGGTCTCGTCGCCCGCGCCGTGGACCTCGTAGTGGAGACCGTCGACCCGCCCCTCCGTCACAGTTTCAGCCCGAAGCGCGGTCCCAGGGTCGTCATGGCGACGTAGAGGCCGATTGTCAGGAGACAGCCCAGCCCCAGCGCCGGCCAGAAGGGCACGCCGCGCCGCAACAGCGCCGGGATCAGCAGGAACATCGGCAGGGAAGGCAGGACGTACCAGAAGGTCGCCTGGGCGTGGTGCGCCATGTTCTCGGCGTCCGGCCGCGCGGTCCACAGCCAGACCATGCCCAGCACCGAGACCAGCGGCAGTGACGCGATCAGCGCCCCGCCGCCGGGGTTGCGGCGCGCTACCTCCGATGCCGCCACGATCAGGATCGCGGAGACGAGGCCCTTGGCCAGAAGGGGCAGGAGCGGGCTCAGGCGCGCTTGCCGACGTGGGCGATCGAGGCGATCTCGACCAGGAAGTCGGGCCGCACCAGGCCGCAGACGATGCAGAACCGGGCCGGCTTGTCGCCCGGGAAATACTCCGCATAGACCTTGTTCAGCGCCGCGTAGTCTGCCCAGTCCTTGAGGAAGATGTGGTTCATGGTCACGTCGTCCATCGTGCCGCCGGCGGTCTCGATCACCGACTTGATGGTCTCCAGCACGATCCGGGTCTGGCCTTCCGCATCGCCGACGCAGGCGACGTTGTTGTCCTTGTCGAAGGCGAGCGTGCCGGAGACGTAGACCACGCCGTCGGCCATCGTGCCGGGCGAGAAGGGGGCGATGGGCGTCTGCGTCCCAGGCGGGGTGATGACGGTCTTGGGCATGATGCTCTCCTCAGGCTTTCGGCTCGATCTGCCCGAACGCGCCCTTGAAGTCGGCGACGCTGGACACCCAGCCGAAGAATTTCTCGATGTTGTAGATGGCCGCCTGCTGCACGAACGCGGGCCCGGCCTGGTGGGTGGCGTCCTCCAGCACGATGCCGAAGTACTCCAGGAAGAAACCGTCCCTGAGCGTTGATTCCACACAGACATTGGTGGCGATGCCGACGACCACGATGTTGCGGATGTTCCGCGAGCGCAGGGTGCTGTCGAGCTGGCTGTTGAAGAAGCCGCTGTAGCGGGTCTTGTGCAGCACGATGTCGCCGGGCTGCGGCTTCAGCTCGTCGACCAGTTCATAATCCCAGGTCCCTTTGGCCAGCAGCGTACCCTGCAGCTCCGGCCGCTCGCGCATGGTCTTCAGGGCGTTGGACTTGTGGAAGTTCGGCGAGCCCGGCCCGCCGGCCTCGACATAGTCCGCGTCCCAGCCGTTCTGGAAGTAGATCACCGGCATCCCGGTCGCCCGGGCGACCTCCAGCACGGCCTTCGTGTTCTGGATGACCCGCGCCGCGCCGGAGATGTCGAAGCCGGCAAGGTCCAGATAGCCGCCCGGCGAGGCGTAGGCGTTCTGCATGTCGATGACGATGACGGCCGTGCGCGAGACCTCGACCGGGATCGGCTCGGGCCGCGCCGGCAGCATGATGGTGTCATCGGACGCCGGCATGGATGGCTGAACCCCTGTGTCGCTGGACCCCGGACAATGGCATACGCTGCGTCGGCGCCAAGCCTTCCCTGTGGAGTTGTTCCGATGTCTGACCGCCTGCCCGACGCCGCGCTGGACCAGTTGTTCCGGGAGGCGCGGACGCACAACGGCTGGTCGCCGCAGGCGGTGCCGCCGGCGCTGATCCGCGAGCTGTACGAGATGGCCGCCCTCGGCCCGACGGCCTCGAACGCCCAGCCGGGCCGGTTCGTCTTCCTGGTCAGCGAGGAGGCCAGGCAGCGGCTGGCCCCGCACATGTCCTCGGGCAACCGCGAGAAGACCCTGGCCGCGCCGGTCAATGTGCTGATCGCCCACGACCTGAACTTCGGCGAGAAGATTCCGCAGGTCTTTCCTCACAGGCCTGAGGCGAAGGACTGGTTCGCCGCCAATCCGGCGTTGGCGAAAGAGTCGGCCTTCCGGAACGGATCGCTGCAGGCCGCGTATCTGATGCTGGCGGCGCGCTCGCTGGGCCTGGACTGCGGTCCGATGTCCGGCTTCAACGCCGCCGGCGTCAACGAGGCTTTCTTCGCCGGAACGGGCTGGGAAGTGAACTTCGTGTGCAACATCGGCTACGGCACGGACGAAAACCTGTTCCCGCGCAATCCGCGGCTGGCGTTTGAGGACGCCTGCCGCATTCTCTGATCTCCACCGGCCCCGAGAGCCCCATGGCTGACGACAAGACCTCCAAAGCGCGTTCCAACGGCTTTGTACGGCTGCCGGCGCCGACGAGCGGCGACGCGGAGATTCCGGGCTTCGAGGGGGTCCGGCTGACGGTCGAGGAGGCCGAGGAGTCGCTGAAGTCAGCGGCCGACAGCCTGTCGCTGCCCAAGGTGCTGCTGCAGCGCGAGGACTTCAACATCCTGGCCATCTCGGGCGGGGCGGCGGGCGGCGCCTTCGGGGCCGGCGCCCTGGTCGGCCTGACCGCCGCCGGCCAGCGGCCGGACTTCGCCATCGTCACCGGGGTGAGCACCGGCGCCCTGATCGCGCCGTTCGCCTTCCTGGGCCCCGAGTGGGACGACAAGCTGCGCGACGCCTACACCGGCGGCTACGCGGCCAAGCTGCTGAGCATCGGCGGCCTGTCCGGCAACTTCGGCGGCGTGTTCAAGAGCGAGCAGCTGGAGCGGCTGGTCGCGCCGTTCCTGAAGGAGGACATGCTGGAGGCGGTGGCCGCGCGCCACGCCCAGGGCCGCCGCCTGCTGGTCGCCACCACCGACCTGGACAGCCAGCGGACTGTGATCTGGAACATGGGCGAGATCGCCTCGGTCGGCGGGCCCGCCGCGCTGCGCCTGTTTCGCGACGTGTTGGTCGCCTCCGCCAGCCTGCCGGGCCTGTTCCCGCCCCGACGGATCGCCGTCGAATACGAGGGCGAGGCCTATGAGGAGATGCATGTCGATGGCGGCGTCGCAACGCCGCTGTTCGTGATGCCCGAGGCCATGCTGCGCTGGAAGAACCTGCGTCATCGCCTGCAACGCAGCCGCATCTACCTGATCGTCAACACGGTGCTGGAACAGGCGCCCCGCACCACGCCGAACAATGTGCCGGCCATCCTGATCCGCA
>JBIKII010000379.1:0-2853 GCA_044361705.1 Caulobacter sp. | reverse complement strand
AATTATTCTTTAAAAGATTGCTCGTAGCCAATATATAGTTTGTAGTATTATAAAACTTGAGGTCATAATCAACTTTTAACAGATTGCTCGCAGTATCTAAATTATTCTTTAAAAGATTGCTCGTAGCCAATATATAGTTTGTAGTATTATAAAACTTGAGGTCATAATCAACTTTTAACAGATTGCTCGCAGTATCTAAATTTTCCTTTAAAAGATTGCTCGTAGCCAATATGTAATTTGTAGTATTATAAAACTTGAGGTCATAATCAACTTTTAACAGATTGCTCGTGGTATCTAAATTTTCCTTTAAAAGATTGCTCGTAGCCAATATATAGTTTGTAGTATTATAAAACTTGAGGTCATAATCAACTTTTAACAGATTGCTCGTGGTATCTAAATTTTCTTTTAAAAGATTGCTTGTAGCCAAGATGTAGTTTGTAGTATTATAAAACTTGAGGTCATAATCTACTTTTAACAGATTGCTCGTGGTATCTAAATTTTCTTTTAAAAGATTGCTTGTAGCCAATATGTAATTTGTAGTATTATAAAACTTGAGGTCATAATCTACTTTCAATAGATTGCTAGCAGTATCTAAATTTTCCTTTAGAAGATTGCTCGTAGCCAATATGTAATTTGTAGTATTATAAAACTTGAGTTCATAATCTACTTTCAATAGATTGCTTTCAGTATCTAAATTTTCCTTTAAAAGATTGCTCGTAGCCAAGATATAATTTGTAGTATTATAGAATTTAAGGTCATAATCTACTTTCAATAGATTGCTTTCAGTATCTAAATTATTCTTTAAAAGATTGCTCGTAGCCAATATATAGTTTGTAGTATTATAAAACTTGAGTTCATAATCAACTTTTAACAGATTGCTTTCAGTATCTAAATTTTCCTTTAGAAGATTGCTCGTAGCCAATATGTAATTTGTAGTATTATAAAACTTGAGGTCATAATCTACTTTCAATAGATTGCTAGCAGTATCTAAATTTTCCTTTAGAAGATTGCTCGTAGCCAATATGTAATTTGTAGTATTATAAAACTTGAGGTCATAATCTACTTTCAATAGATTGCTAGCAGTATCTAAATTTTCCTTTAAAAGATTGCTCGTAGCCAAGATATAATTTGTAGTATTATAAAACTTGAGGTCATAATCAACTTTTAACAGATTGCACGCGGTATCTAAATTTTCCTTTAAAAGATTGCTTGTAGCCAATATATAATTTGTAGTATTATAGAATTTAAGGTCATAATCTACTTTCAACAGATTGCACGCGGTATCTAAATTTTCCTTTAAAAGATTGCTTGTAGCCAATATGTAATTTGTAGTATTATAGAATTTAAGGTCATAATCTACTTTCAATAGATTGCTTGCGGTATCTAAATTTTCCTTTAAAAGATTGCTTGTAGCCAATATGTAGTTAGAAGTTTCACTTATTATATCTCTGTTATTTATAGTAAATTTGTAATCTTCGTTTAGAAATGATACAATATTAACATTTCCGCAAATTTCTAATAAATTATTAATATTAGGTTTAGTTCCTATACCAACATTCCCATTATTTAATATTGTAAAAACTTCTTTAGTATTATTTGAAGCATTAAATATACTATCATATGTATTAACTTGTTTAATATTAAGAGCACTACCAGAACCTTTATTTTCAATATTTAATTGTTCAGTTGTATATATATCTGTATATAATATTGTTTTTTCTCCGTATACTATTAAATTTGAGGCTATTAAATCACCATTTATAACTAAATCATCGTTATATAAATTATTTATAATGAATCTATTTATTGAACCATCAAATATATAATCAGCATTTAGATCACTTATTCTTTTTGATATTATATTACAATTTGCAAGAATATAATTTGTAGTATTATAAAACTTGAGGTCATAATCTACTTTTAACAGATTGCTCGCAGTATCTAAATTATTTTTTAAAAGATTGCTTGTAGCCAAGATATAATTTGTAGTATTATAGAATTTAAGGTCATAATCAACTTTTAACAGATTGCTTGCTGTATCTAAATTATTCTTTAAAAGATTGCTTGTAGCCAAGATGTAATTTGTAGTATTATAAAACTTGAGGTCATAATCAACTTTTAAAAGATTGCTAGCAGTATCTAAATTATTCTTTAAAAGATTGCTTGTAGCCAAGATATAATTTGTAGTATTATAAAACTTGAGGTCATAATCTACTTTTAATAGATTGCTTGCAGTATCTAAATTATTCTTTAAAAGATTGCTTGTAGCCAATATGTAATTTGTAGTATTATAGAATTTAAGATCATAATCAACTTTTAACAGATTGCTTACTGTATCTAAATTATTCTTTAAAAGATTGCTTGTAGCCAAGATATAATTTGTAGTATTATAAAACTTGAGGTCATAATCTACTTTTAATAGATTGCTTGCAGTATCTAAATTATTCTTTAAAAGATTGCTTGTAGCCAATATGTAATTTGTAGTATTATAGAATTTAAGATCATAATCAACTTTTAACAGATTGCTTACTGTATCTAAATTATTCTTTAAAAGATTGCTTGTAGCCAAGATATAATTTGTAGTATTATAAAACTTGAGGTCATAATCTACTTTTAATAGATTGCTTGCAGTATCTAAATTATTCTTTAAAAGATTGCTTGTAGCCAAGATGTAATTTGTAGTATTATAAAACTTGAGGTCATAATCAACTTTTAAAAGATTGCTAGCAGTATCTAAATTATTCTTTAAAAGATTGCTTGTAGCCAAGATATAATTTGTAGTATTATAAAACTTGAGGTCATAATCTACTTTTAATAGATTGCTTGCAGTATCTAAATTATTCTTTAAAAGAT
>JBIKII010000163.1:0-7368 GCA_044361705.1 Caulobacter sp. | reverse complement strand
CGCATGGGCCGCCGCCAGCGACAGCAGGGGCCAGTAGAGCGGCATGGCCAGCAGGTCGCGCAGCCGCAGTTCGGCTCCCGCGCGGCGCATGCCGACCGCGGCGGCCGCCATGGTGCAGAGCCATCCCGCCGCCAGCAGGGTCAGGTCGGCGGGCCGCAGCCAGCCGTCTCCGGCGCCCAGATGGGCGGCCAGCGACACCAGGCTCCAGGCCAGGAGCGGGCCGTGCGCCAGGGCCGCCAGGATGGCCACGCCCAGGGTCAGGGCGAAGGCCAGCATCACCCCGGTGCGCCAGTGCGGCGGTGCGCGGGTCTGGACGCCGAAGGTCTGCATGTAGCCCTTCACCCATCGGGCCCGCTGCGGCAGCCAGTCGGCGAGGCGGTCAGGCGCGGCCTCCAGCGTCGGCAAGGTCAGCACGCCCAGCTCATAACCCTCGGCGGCGAGCCGGAAGCCGAGGTCGGCGTCCTCGGTCACATTCCATGCGTCCCACCCGCCGACCGCCCGCAAGGCCGACATCCTGAAGTGATTGCTGGTGCCGCCCAGTGGGAAGGGCAGGCCCAGCCGCGCCAGCATGGGCAGGATGGTCTCGAACTGGATGGCGTACTCGATGGCGAACTGCCGGGGCAGGAAGCGGCGGTCATGATCGATGCGCAACGGCGCCTGCAGGCAGGCCAGTCTCGGCGACCCGGCGGCGAAGCGGGCGGCGGCCTCCCGCAACTGCCCGGGGTGGGGCCGGTCCTCGGCGTCATAGATGGTGACCCGGTCGCCGGTCGCCCGCTCCAGGGCGATGTTGCAGGCGCGGGGCTTGGTCCGGGGATGGCCGGGCGGCGCGACCAGGACTTCCATGTGCCGCGGCAGGGTCAGGCCCGCCAGCGCCCGCCGGGTCTCCGCATCATCGGCCTCGATGACGACGAGCACCTGCAGCCGGTCTCGCGGGTAGTCGATGGCCTCGATCGCCTGCAGCAGGTCCGGCACGACCTCCGCCTCCCGGTACAGCGGCGCGATGACGGTGTAGGCGGGCAGGTCGGAGGTCGGGAGCGGCGTCTCCGCCGTGGAGGTGGCAGGCGTGAGCGCGGCCGCGAGCCTGCTCAGGGCGGCGGCGGAGAACAGGGCGTAGAACAGGTGGTGCAGGCCCTGTCCGGCGACATCCGGCCAGAGACCGAGGGCGATGACGGGCGCGCCCAGCCCGATCGCCAGCGCCGCGCATTGCGCCGGCGTTGGCGGTTGCGCCGCGCCCCGCCGCTGAAGGACATCCGTCTCGGCCGCCAGACGGGGGCGTGGCCGGCGCGGGAGGGCCTCCACGAGGCCGCCGCGTCGCCGCAGTCGCGGTTGCTCTCCTGCTTCGGTCACCCTGCCCCCGGCGTTGTGCGGCGGCATTACGCGATGTTTGCGAGAGCACGGTCAAGAGGAAGTTAACGATACGGCAATCATGGCGCGTGTCGCGGCATCCTCGCGGGTTGCGGCTGGTGGGTGATTGCCGTTTAGTGTTCGCGGGGAAACATAAAGCGCAGGGGAATGGCGAGTCGTGACCACGACGTTGAAAAAGCCGCAGCGTTCAGCCCGCAAGCCCAAGGGAGACGGGCATCTGCGGCGCGGCGAAATCCTTCAGGCGGCGGAGCGTATCTTCATCGCCGAAGGCTACCAGGGCGCCACGATCCGACGGATCGCCGACGAGGTGGGGGTCTCGTCGACGGCGCTGTACATGCACTTCCGGGACAAGGACGAAATCCTGCTCGAGATCTGCGACGGCGCCATCGAGCAGCTCCTTCGCATCAACACCGAGATCTCGGCCCAGCCGATCGACGCGGTCACCCGGGTGCGGCTGATGCTCGACGCCTACATGGATTTCGCGCTGGCCAGTCCCAATGCCTACCAGCTGGTCTTCTGTGGTCCGTCCGGCCTGCTGTCGGATGACAAGCAGCAGATGACGCGCGATCTGGGCGACCGTTGCTATGACAAGTTCGTGGGCGTGGTGCGCGAGATCGGCGCCTCAGGACGGCTGCGCACCGGCAACGTCGAGAGCGCCGCCCAGACCCTGTGGACCGCTTGCCATGGCCTTGTAGCCCTGCTGCTGACCCGGCCGACGTTCAACTGGGAGCCCAGGCAGGACCTCAAGTCTGTCATGCTCGACGGCCTGCTCTACGGACTGATGACGGACTGATCGATGAAGCCGCTCGCGTTCGGCGCCGCCCTCGCGGCGGGGCTGGCGCTGGCCGGCGAAGTCATGGCGACGCCGCGCGTGATGTCGGTCGACAGCTGCGCCGACCAGTATGTCATCGCGCTCAGCCCGCGGGACGCCATCGTCGGCGTTTCCGCCCGGGCCGATGATCCCGACAGCTACATGCGCGAGCAGGCGAGGGGACTGCCCCTGCGTCGCGCGACGACCGAGACTGTGCTGGCCCTGCGGCCGGACGTCGTCGTCCGCTACTGGGGCGGCGACGCCCGTCTGCCGGAGTCCCTGAGCCGGCGCGGGATCACCGTCGTGCGGATCGAGGACGCCCAGGACTTCGACGGCGTGCGCGCCAACATCCGCGCCGTCGCCGCCGCTCTGGAGCAGCGGTCGAGGGGCGAGGCCCTGATCGCCGGCATGGACGCCCGCCTGGCGCGGTCGAAGGACGCCTGGGGCGGCCAGCCCGCCATGTACCTGACCCCCACCGGCTACAGCTCCGGCGGCGGCACCCTGATCGACGCCATGCTGCGCGCCGCCGGCCTGACCAACCTGCTCAGCGGGCCGGCCTGGGAGCCGATTCCCCTCGAGGCCATCGTACGCGAGCCGCCGGCGGCCTTCGTGCTCGGCTTCTTCAGCAGGATGTCGAGCCTGACCACCCGCTGGGGTCCCGGGCGCCATACGGCGCTGCGCAAGCGCCTGCCGACACGGACCATCGCCTCGCTGCCGGGCGCGCAGATCGGCTGCCCAGCCTGGTTCGTCGCTGAGAGCGTCGAGACCCTCGCCCGCGCTGCGCCGCAGGCGGCGCGATGATGCGGCTGTCGACCCTGCCCGTGCTGGGCGGAGTGCTGCTGGCCAGCCTGGTCCTGGCCGTGCTGGCGGGCGAGACGGCGATGTCGGCGGCGGACTATCGCGCGGCCTTCCTCGACCCCGCCTCGCCGGCGGCGGAGATCCTGTGGACGATCCGGGCGCCGCGCGCGGTGATGGCGGCGCTGGTCGGCGCCGCCCTCGGCCTGGCCGGGGCGGCGTTGCAGGGCCTGCTGCGCAACCCGCTGGCCGACCCGGGCGTACTCGGCGTCTCGGCCAGCGCCGGCCTGGGCGCGGGGCTGACCATCTCGCTGGGCCTGGCCGCCGTGCCGCTGGCTATAGAGGGGGCGGCGCTGGCCGGTGCCCTGGCCTGCGGGCTGCTGGTCACCGCCCTGGCCGCGCGGTTCCGCACGCCCGAGGCGCTGATCCTGATGGGCGTGTCGCTGTCGGCCTTCGCCGGCGCCCTGTCGGCCCTGGTCTACAACTTCGCCGCCTCGCCGATCATGGCGACGGAGGTTCTGACCTGGATGATGGGGTCGGTCGCCAACCGCGACTGGCCCGACGCCCTGACCGCGCTGGCGCCGATGGCCTTGGGCGCGGCGCTGGTCGCCTGGTCGGCCCGGGGGCTGAAGATGCTGGCGCTCGGCGAGGAGACCGCCGCGCTGTCCGGCTTGCCGATGGCGCGGCTGCGGGCCGCCGCGGTGGCCGGCGCTGCCTTGCTCACGGGCGCAGCCGTGGCGGCCGCGGGGGTCATCGGTTTCGTGGGTCTGGTCGCGCCGCATCTGGTCCGGCGCGGCGTCGGCGATGATCCGGCCCGCACCCTGGCGCCCTCGGCCCTGGCCGGCGCCGTCCTGCTGGTGCTGGCCGACCTGGCCGCGCGGGTCATGCCGACCGAACAGGAACTGAAGCTGGGCGTGGTCACCGCGCTGTTCGGCGCGCCGGTGTTCGCGGTGGTCGCCTGGCGCGCGGCGCGGAGTTGGCGGGCATGAGCGCGGCGGCCTGGACCATCGAGGGCCTGACGGCGCGGCTGGGCGGACGCCTGGCGGTCGACGGCGCCAGCCTCACCGCGCGACCCGGAGAGGTCGTCGGCGTGCTGGGGGCCAACGGCTCAGGCAAGACCACGCTGCTGCGCGCTGGGCTTGGCCTGATCAAGGCTGACGCCGGCGCGATCCGGCTGGGTGGTGAAGCGCTGGTAAGCCTTTCGGAGGCCCGCCGTGCGCGGCTGGCCGGCTACCTGCCGCAGGAGCGCCGCGTCAGCTGGAACCTCGCCGCGCTGGAGATCGCCGCGCTCGGCGCGCCCGACCTGCCCCCGGCCAGGGCTCGTGAGGTCGCGGCCGGCAGCCTGGTGCGGGTCGGCCTGTCGGGCTTCGAGGGGCGTGGCGTGCTCGACATGTCCGGCGGTGAACGTGCGAGGGTGCTGCTGGCCCGGCTGCTGGCCACCCGCGCCCCGCTGATGGTCGCCGACGAGCCGGCCGCCGGCCTCGATCCGGACGCCCAGTTCCTGACCCTTGAGCTATTGCGCGCCGAGGCGGCCTGCGGCGCGGCCGTTGTTGTAACCCTGCACGACCTGACGCTTGCGGCGCGGTCCTGCGACAGGCTGGTCGTGCTGCACCACGGACGGGTGGTCGCCGACGCCGCGCCACGCGAGGCCCTGACGCCCGCTGTGTTGCGTGAGGCCTTCGCGCTGGACGGCGCATTGGTCGAGGTCGAGGGCGAGCTGGTGCTGGCGGCCCGGCGGGCGGCTTCGCCTCTCTGATCCGAGGTGTCGCAGGCCGCCCGGGTCAGCGCTCTCCCGTCGCCGGCGCGGACGGAAGATACGGCGCGCGCGGGTCGGCCCCGACGGCCAGCGGCGTCCAGGAGCCGCGCCGGATGTCCGACGACAGGCTCATCGGCGTCGAGCCGCCGTTCAGACGGGCGCGGTAGACCATCATGGTCTCGGTCGTCCGCATCACATAGTTGCGGGTTTCCGAGAACGGGATGCACTCGATGAAGTCGAGCGGATCGGCGCCCCCGCCGCGCGGGTCGCCGCATTCGCTGACCCACCGCGCCGGTCGTCCGGGGCCGGCGTTATAGGCCGCCGCGGCCATGATGTAGGAGCCGTTGAAGGTGCTGATCATGTCGCCGAGGTAGCGCGCTCCCAGACGCATGTTGAACTCGGGATCGAACAACCGCTCCAGCGACCAGGTCTCGCCGATCTGGCGGGCCACGCTCGCCCCGGTGGCCGGCATCAGCTGCATCATGCCCCGCGCCCCGACGCCCGACTGGGCGCGCGGGTCGAAGTTGCTTTCCTGCCGCGAGATGCTGTGCACGAAGGCCGGCTCCGCCGCGCCCTGGACGAAGGGCAGGCGCATGATCGGATAGCCGCGCTCGGGCAGGTGCATGCCGCGCTGCGCCGCCGTGCGGACGGCCCGCATGGCGGTGTCCTGGTCCTGGTAGCCCCGCACCATGTCGACCAGCAGCGCGATCTCGGCCACGGTCGGCAGGGTGTCGTCGATATGCAGCACGAAGACCTTGAAGGTGTCGCGGTTGCCCGTCTCGATAAGGGTGCGGGCGGCCTGCACCAGCTCGCGGCCCTCGAAGCGCGCGCGGTCGGCCTGGGTGATCACCGGGTCCTTGCCCAGCACCAGGTCCTTCACGCCGGCCTTCTCGGCGGCCAGCTGGCCGTAGAAGGTGGTGAAGTGCTGCGCGCCGCGCTGGTAGAAGGCCTGGGCTCCAGCCTGGTCGCCCAGCGCCTCCGCCGCCCGGCCCTGCCAGTACAGCGCCCGGCCCTGGGTGATCGGCGAGGTGCCGGCCGCGGCCAGCCGGGCGAAGTGATCGGCGGCCGCCCGGGGATTGCGCAGCTTCGAGAGCGCGATCCAGCCGGCGTAGAACTCCGCCTCCGCCGCGTCCGCGCCGACGGTGGCCCCGGTGTTGGCCGACGCCCCGTAGGCGGCGGCATAGTCGCGGGCCTGCAGGGCGTCGACGGTGATGCGCTTGCGGTCGGCGGTCCAGGTGCGGGACCCGAGCTCGCTGGTCGGGGCGGCCTTAAGCCCGCGCGCGAGCGACCGCAGGGCGGTGTCCATGCCCCGCCGACGGAAATAGGAGACCTGCTCGTAGACCAGTCCGGGATCCTGGCGCTGGACGTGGTCCATCTCGGCGACCATGTCATTGGCCGTCGCCGACCCGGCGCGATAGGCGAGCCGGGCCTCGGCCACCTGCTTGTAGGGGCCGCTGAGGGTGGCGACATGCTCCTTCGCCGCCGGTCCCTGCGGTCCGTACAGCAGCACGTCGGCGCGGCGGATGTGGTCCTCGTCGGTCAGGAACTGGCCGAAGCGGGCGCGCATCGTGCGCTGGGGGTCGGCGTCGAACATCCTGTCGCGCCACCAGGCCTTGATCAGGTCGCGGGCGTCCAGTTCGCGCTTGGACGCGCGCAGGGCCGACGCCAGGGCCATGGCGCCCTCGACGGTCTGGGGCTCGGCGCCGCCGAACCAGGCAATGATTCGATCCGGCGCCATGCCGGAGGTTTCGAGCAGCTTTTCGGCCGTGGCCTGGCGCTTTGCGCCCCGGGGCCAGCCGTTCAGGTCGCGCCGGGCGGCATCGGCCTCGAAGAAGCTCATCGAATCGGGCGCGCGGTCGGCCAGGGCCCACAGGGCGATCTTGCGGGCTGTCGGGTCCTGGATCGAGGACATTGCCGCCCGGATCGAGGCCGCTGATGTCCCGGTCAGGGCGTTGCGCAGATTGGCCGCGTCGGAGTCCGACAGCGGCTGGCGGTAGGCGGGCTGGGGCGTGGAGACCAGTTGCGGCGCGCCGCCGGAGACCTGCGCCACGGCGGCGCCTCCGAGAATCGCGGCGATACCGGCGCCGATCAGCATTTTCCGTCCAGTGGCCGTCAAACCTTGGTCTCCTCGGTGTTTCATCCGCTTGCGGGCCATTGCGAAGCCCGTACCGCCGGACATATTGTCCGCGCCCGACACAAGGCCGCAATGCAAAGCGGCGTCCTCACGGCATTTTGCAAGTCATGGTCCAACTTCCGTTCCGGGGCGCGATCACCGCCCTCATCACGCCCTTTCGCGACGGCGCCGTCGACGAGGACGCCTTCGTGGCGCTCATCGAGCGGCAGATCTCGGCCGGCATTCACGGTCTCGTGCCCGCCGGAACCACCGGCGAGACCTCGACGCTGAGCCACGATGAACACAGGCGTGTGGTCGAATTGTGCGTGCAGACGGCGCGCGGGCGGGTTCCGGTGATCGCCGGGGCCGGCTCCAACGCGACCAGCGAGGCGGTCGATCTGGCGCGCCACGCCAAGGCGGTCGGCGCCGACGCCGTTCTGGTCGTCGCGCCCTACTACAACCGTCCGAGCCAGGAGGGGCTGTACCAGCACTATGCGGCGATCAACGACGCCGTGCAGATTCCGGTCA
>JBIKII010000287.1:0-2749 GCA_044361705.1 Caulobacter sp. | reverse complement strand
TACAACGTGCCGGGCCGGACGGTCGGCGACCTGTCCAACGAGACGCTGGAGCGGCTGTCGAAGCTGCCCAACATCGTGGGTATCAAGGACGCCACCGGCGACCTGACCCGCATCAGCATCCAGCGCCTGACCTGCGGGCCGGAGTGGGTGCTGCTGTCGGGCGACGACCCTACCGGTCTCGGCTACATCGCCCACGGCGGCGCCGGCTGCATCAGCGTGACCTCCAATGTCGCGCCGGAGTCGGTGGCGGCTTTCTACAACGCGGCCCTGTCGCGGGACTGGGACACCGCTCTTTATCTGCAGGACCGGCTGATCCGGCTGCACAAGGCGCTGTTCCTCGACGCCTCGCCGGCGCCGACCAAGTTCGCCATGGCTCATCTGGGCCTCTGCTCGGACGAGGTCCGCCTGCCGATCGCGCCCTGCGCCGACGCCGTGAAGCCGGTCATTCTCGACGCCATGCGCGAAGCCGGGGTGATCTAGGTGGCGCAGGCCGGCAAGCTGATCGCCGAGAACCGGCGCGCCCGCTACGACTACTTCATCGAGGATGTGGTCGAGGCCGGCATCATGCTGACCGGCACCGAGGTGAAGAGCCTGCGCAACGGCCGGGCCAATATCGCCGAGTCCTATGCGGCGGTGGAGGGCGAGGCCATCATCCTGGTCAACGCCGACATCCCGCCCTACGCGGGCGGCAACCGCTTCAATCACGAGCCGCGCCGGCACCGGAAGCTGCTGCTGCACCGCAAGGAGATCGGGAAGCTGATCGGCGCGGTGCAGCGCGAGGGGCGGACCATCATCCCGCTCAAGCTCTACTGGAACGAAAAGGGCATCGCCAAGCTCGAGATCGGCCTGGCCAAGGGCAAGAAGAACCACGACAAGCGCGAGGCCACCGCCGAGCGCGACTGGCAGCGCGACAAGGCGCGGCTGATGAAGGGCAACCGGGCGGAGTAGGGGCCTGGACAGACACCGAGGGAGGAATGATCATGCGTGCAATGGTGCTCCTGGCGACGGTGATGGCCGTTGTGATCCCGGCCGGCGGGGCGGCGGCGCAGGAACTGATCGTCTCCAATGGCCTCGACAAACCGGTGGTCTGGACCATCGACGGCGGCCCCGGCTTCAAGACGGCGAAGCGCGGAACGGCGGTGCGGCCTCTGTCAGCCGGGCTGCACAAGGTGACCGCCTCGATCGGAAACAAGAGCGCCAGTGTCGAGGCTTCCCGCGACCTCGAGTTGCAGGAGGACAATCTTGTTACGCTGGGCGAGCGCCGCTTCTGGTGCCTGCTCGTCACCGCCATGGACCTCGACAGCATGAGCATGCCGCTCCTCATCGAGCGGCGCGGCGATGTCTGCCTCGCCCTGGCCCGCGACCTGAAGTAGCCGTTCGCCGTCCGGTCCGGTGAGGGCCGAAGGGGTCTTGACCCGGTAGCCGGAGCGTTCACAGATTGTCGTTATCCGGAGATAACGACATGCACAGAATTCTTGGTCTGGCGGCGGCTTGCCTGACCCTCGTCGCGAGCGGCTCCCAAGCGGCGACGCCAAGCGGGACGTTGCACATCTTCAATGAGTCCCCAGCAGCCTTCAGCTTCGTGGTGAATGCGGGACCCGAGAATACAGTCAAGGCTGGCAGTCGCTTTGGCGCGAAGGCGTCGGTTGGTCAGGTCCGGTTCAAGGTAACCGGCCGGGGATTCGCCCGGACGGAGACCTTGTTTCTGGACACGTCGAACTCCTTCGACATCAATCAGGGGTCTGGATCGCTGCGGTGGTGCCTCTCCGTCACGGCCACAAGCTCGACGCTGATGCCCTCCCATGTTTGCTTCAAGAAGATCATGCCCCAATACGGCAAATAGCCAGCTCCGGTGGATGGGCCCGTTCCGGTGCTCAGCTACCGGCTCAGGAGCGCCCGCGCCCGCAGGAAGATGTCCTCGAACATCGGCGCGGTCAGCCGGCCGGTGTTCGTGTTCAGCCGCGAGCAGTGGTAGCTGTTGATGATGGTGTAGCCGCCGGCCTCGAACTGCGAGCCGTGGCCCGGCTGGCCCAGAGACGCCTTCAGCCCCATGGCCCGCAGCACGCTGCGCCGCGAGACGTCGCCCAGGGTGACGATGACCTTCAGGTTCGTGAGCTCCGCCAGCTTGGCGGTGAAGAACGGCCCGCAGGTCTTCTCCTCGGAGGTCTCCGGCTTGTTCAGCGGCGGGGCGCAGCGGACGACGTTGGTGATCATGGCGTCGACAAGGGCGAGGTCATCCTTGCCGTCCGGGTCGTAGGCCCCCTTGGCGAAGCCGGTCTTCCTCAGGGTGTCGTAGAGCAGCCAGCCGGCGTGGTCGCCGGTGAACGGCCGCCCCGTGCGGTTGGCGCCGGTGCGGCCGGGCGCCAGGCCCGCGATCAGCAGCCGCGCGTCCGGATCGCCGAACGACGGGGCAGGGCCGTTCCACCAGTCGGGGTTCTGGCGGCGGTTCTCTTCGCGATAGGCGACCAGCCGCGCACAGAGCAGGCAGTTGCGCGGGGGCTCGGACGCGGTGCTCATGGCCGACCCCCGGATACAGGATCAGACCTCATCATCGGCCTCGATCTCCGCGCGGCTGCGGCTGTCCGCCGGACGCGGCTGATGCACGCGCTGCGGGCGGCCGATAATGGGGCCGAGGTCGGAGAGGTCGACGAAGCTGTCGCACTGGCGGCGCAGGTCGTCGCTGGCCATCGGCGGCTGCGACTTCACGGTGGAGACCACGGTGACCCGCGCGCCCAGCCGCTGCACCGCC
>JBIKII010000279.1:0-2869 GCA_044361705.1 Caulobacter sp. | reverse complement strand
GAAGACCGGCCGTCTGGCCCCCTCGGGCTTCCGGTCTGACTGGGGCCTGCGCCCGATGCCCTTCGACGCCCGGGGCGGCCTGGCCCGGGCGGTCTACGATGATCGGCTGGAAGCCTGGCTGAAGAGCCTGCCGCCTGACTATCCGGGTTACGAAACGCTGCAGCGGGGCCTCGCCACCTATCGCGAGATCCGCCAACGGGGCGGCTGGCAGTCGCTGCCGGAAGGTCCGGAGCTCAAGCTCGGCGCGACTGGTTTCGCCGTTGAGGCCCTGCGTGCGCGACTGGCCGTTGAAGATCCCGCCGCGCCGACGGTCGCGGCGCGCACCCAGCCGGCCCCGCCGACCACGCCCGGCGCTGTTGCATCGCCCGGTGAGCCGCTGTTCGACATGGCGCTGGCCGAGGCGGTCAAACGAGCCCAGAAGCGGATGGGTCTTGAGCCGACCGGCGTGGTCAACGCCTCGACCCGCATGGCGCTCAATACTCCGGTGCAGCGTCGCCTGGACCAGATCGTCGCCAACATGGAGCGCTGGCGCTGGCTGCCGCCGACCCTGCCCGCCGACCGGGTCCAGGTGAATGTCGCGGCCGGGGTCCTGACGCTCTACAAGAACGACCAGCCCGCGCTGTCGATGCGCGCGGTGACCGGCAAGCCGAACGGTGGTGAAACGCCGCTGCTCAGGTCCGAGATCCACAGCATCGTTCTCAATCCGCCCTGGAACGTGCCGGCCGGCATCGCCGCGCGCGAGCTGTTCCCGAAAGGCCGCGCCTATCTCGCCAGCGCCGGCTTCCGCATCCTGCCGGGCGGCGGTCTGCAGCAGCAGCCGGGCCCGGGCAGCGCGCTGGGCCTGATCAAGTTCGATTTCCTCAATCCCTACGCGGTCTATCTGCACGATACGCCGAGCAAGGGCGGCTTCGCGCGATACACGCGCCTGGGCAGCCACGGATGCGTCCGGCTTGAAAAGCCCCTGGCCCTGGCCCGCGCGATCATGGAGGGCGATCCGGTCTGGACGCCTGAAACCATCGACGCGACGATCGCGGGCGGCAAGACCACCCGTGCGACGGTCGCCCGACCGGTCGCCGTGTTCCTGCTGTACTGGACGGCCTATGTGACGCCGGACGGTCAGGTGAACTTCCGACAGGACCCCTACGGCTGGGACACCCTGTTGATGCAGCGGATCGCGGCGCAGGGGCGCGCGGCGTGATCCCGCGCCGGTCGCTGCTGACGGCAGGTCTGGCCGGTCTGGCGACGACCGGGGCCGTGTCGGCCCGTGCGCAGGACAGCGCGCCGGCTGAAAGCTACGGCCCGCGTGACGATCCCGAAGACGTCTATCCGGATTTCCTGCTGTCGCCCGTTCCGCTGACGCCGCCGCCGGCCGGTCCGCGCCATCTGAAGTTCCGCCATCTGCACACCGGGGAAAACCTCGAGGTGGTCTACTGGGAAGACGGCAAGTACGTCTGGGACGCGCTCGGGGCTATCAACAAATTGCTGCGCGATTTTCGCTCGACCGAGGTCCATCCGATCGACGTGCGGCTTCTGGATATCCTGTTCACGCTGCAGTCGCTGACCGGCTCGAAAGAACCCTATCGGATCATTTCGGCCTTCCGCTCGGCACAGACCAACACGATGCTGAGCGGCCAGAGCGCCGCGACCAACGGGTCGAGCCAGGTCGCGAAGAAAAGCCTGCATATGGAAGGCAAGGCGATGGACGTTCGGCTCAACGACGTGTCGCTGACGGGCTTCCGCGACGCGGCGCTTGCGCTGCAGGGCGGCGGGGTCGGCTATTATCCGGACTCGGCGTTCGTGCATGTTGATATCGGTCCTGTCAGAACCTGGCAGGGCACGTAGGGGGTAGAAGACTCATGGCTCAGAAATCGGGGGGCAGCTGGTTCTGGCTGCTGGTCGGAATCCTGGCGGGCATCGCGCTGACGCTGTCGGCGTTGCTGTTTCTCAACGCAGGCTCCGGCGACGGAGCCGACACCCGGACGGCGGCAGATGACGCAGCCGCCACGGCCGCTGGCCAGCTTCCGGACGCGGGCACGCTGCCCGCCCCGTCGGCGCCTCTGCCGAAGGCTGCGGCGGTGCCCATTCCGCGTGACGCGGGCATCGATCCGGCGACGGACGACCAGATCGCCGACGACGCTGCGGCTTCCGGCATGACCTCACGCGCGCCGGTGTCGGCTCCCGACGGCGAATAATCCGCGCGCCGGGCTGGATAGGCCGCACAACGCGCGATAAAACAAATGTTCGAGCATCTTGTGCGGGCGTAGGGCGAGCGGTCCTTCAGTAACAAGGACTGCCATCTCACTCAGACACGGGAGCGGGGGGAGAGGAGTTCTACGCGTTGGAGCCTACGAACACCGAGGCGCCGGAATACTTCCACAAGGTCGTCGATTGTCAGTGGGCCTGTCCGGCCCATACGCCTGTGCCCGAGTACATCCGACTTATCGCCCAAGGCCGTCACGCCGACGCGTACATGGTCAACTGGAAGTCCAACGTCTTTCCCGGGATTCTCGGGCGGACCTGCGACCGCCCCTGTGAGCCGGCCTGCCGGCGCGGGCGGGTCGACGAGGAGCCGGTGGCCATCTGCCGGCTCAAGCGCGTTGCCGCCGACAACAAGGGTGACGTCGCCGCCCGGATGCCGTCTGCGCCCACCCGGCTGATCGGCAAGCGGATCGCCTGTGTCGGGGCCGGACCCGCCGCGATGACCGTCGCCCGCGATCTTGCGCCGCTCGGCTATCACGTCACGGTCTACGACGCGGACGCCAAGGCCGGCGGCATGATCCGCAGCCAGATCCCGCGCTTCCGCCTGCCCGAAAGCGTCATCGACGAGGAGATGGGGTTCATAACCGATCTCGGCCTGGAGATGCGCCTC
>JBIKII010000121.1:0-10169 GCA_044361705.1 Caulobacter sp. | reverse complement strand
CTCGCAGATCTCGACCTTGCGGTCGGCGGTGTCGGCCTGGCCGACCTCGTCGAAGGCCATGACCACCACGGCGGCGCCGTAGCGCAGGCAGAGCTTCGCCTGGGCGATGAACTCCGCCTCGCCGGCCTTCATGCTGATCGAGTTGACGATCGCCTTGCCCTGCACGCACTTCAGGCCCGCCTCGATCACCTCCCACTTGGAGCTGTCGATCATGATCGGCACGCGGGCGATGTCGGGCTCGGCGGCGATCAGGTTGAGGAAGGTCTTCATCGCCGCGACGGAGTCGAGCAGGCCCTCGTCCATGTTGACGTCGATGATCTGCGCCCCGGCCTCGACCTGCTGGCGGGCGACCGACAGGGCGGCTGTGTAATCGCCCTCGGCGACGAGCTTGCGAAATTTGGCAGAGCCCGTGACGTTGGTGCGCTCACCGATGTTGACGAAGACGGGACGCATCAGCTGGCCTTGGTGTTGCGGACGAGGCCCGGAAGGCCGTCGATGGAGGTGGCGTTGCCGTCGTAGCGCCGCTCGCGCCACTCGGCTTCGGGACGATGGTCGACGTGGCGGCGAAGCTGGTCGCGTTCGCCCTTGAAGTCCATGAACGGCACGCCCCAGCCGCAGCTGTCGCCGATACGCTCGATGTGGAGGGTGATGACCGACCGGGCCCGCTCGAAGGTTGGGAACAGGCTCATCTTCTCCGCGAAGCCCGGCTCATCGAAGTTCACCGCCTCGCCGCGGCCGTACAGGCGCAGGATGCTGGCGGGGCCTTCGAAGGCGCAGAACATCAGGGTCAGGCGGCCGTTCTCGCGGACATGAGCCAGGGTCTCGATCCCTGAGCCGCCGAGATCGAGGTAGGCCACGGTTCGCGCGTCGATAACGGCGAGGCTGTCGTAGCCCTTGGGCGAGACGTTGACCGAGCCTTCGGCCGACAGCGGCGCGGTGCCCACGAAGAACATCTTCTGGGCCTTGATGAAGGCGATCAGGCGGTCGTCGAGGGCGTCATAGGTCCTGGCCACTACGACGCCTCCACCGGCTGTTCGCGTCCGCCGAGGATCATGCGGCGGGTCAGGACAGCCTGCAGAACCCCGTGATTGAACAGGGTGCGCCAGATCTTGAAGTCCTGAGCCTGCAGGCCTTGCAGCCTGCCGACGATCTGCTTGAGCCGGATCAGGTCGGCCTCGGCGATGGCTGTCTTCAGTTCGGCCATCGAGGCGAAGCCCTCGCCGCCGGTCTGTGGCGCGAGCCCGACCCGACCGCAGACGACGAAGAAGCCCTTGCTCAACGGGCCCACGGACTTGTCGCCCAGCGATCCGGCGGGAACGCGGTTGAGCCGCGCGCGCAGATCCCGGATTTGTTCAGCCTCGATGGGGGAGAGTGCGAGCGCCATGTCAGACCAGCTCGAACGGTTCCAGCCCGGCCAGCCGCATGGCCTTGGGCCGTTCCGGGATCTGGCGCGGCATCACGCCCGCGACCTCTTCTGCCACGTGCCGGATGTGGTCGGGCGTGGTGCCGCAGCAGCCGCCGAGGATGTTGACGATGCCGTCCCTGGCCCACTCGTGCAGTTCATGCGCTGTCTGGTGCGGCTCCTCGTCGTACTGGCCCATGGCGTTGGGCAGGCCGGCGTTGGGATAGGCCGCGACCAGGGTGTCGGCGATGCGCGACAGTTCGGCGATGTGTGGCCGCATCAGGTCGGCGCCGAGCGCGCAGTTCAGGCCGATGGCGAACGGCTTCACATGCTTGACGCTGTTCCAGAAGGCCTCGACCGTCTGGCCTGACAGGGTGCGGCCCGAGCGGTCGGTGATGGTGCCGCTGATCCAGATCGGCAGCTCGTCGTGGCCCTCCTCGTCGCGCAGGTCGAGGATGGCTTTCAGCGCGGCCTTGCAGTTCAGGGTGTCGGTGATGGTCTCGATCAGGAAAAGGTCGACCCCGCCCTCGTAGAGCCCCCTCACCTGCTCGCGGTAGGCGTCGTAGACCTGGTCGAAGGTCACGGTCCGGGCGCCAGGATCGTTCACGTCCGAGGACATCGACAGCATGACGTTCAGCGGACCCAGCGCCCCGGCCGCGAAGCGCGGCTTGTGCGGCTCCTTCGCCGTCCAGCGGTCGGCGGCCTCGCGCGCCAGCCTGGCGCCCGCCAGGTTGATGTCATAGGCCGCGCCTTCAGCGTGATAGTCGCGCTGGGCGATGGTCGTGGCGCTGAAGGTATTGGTCTCGCTGATGTCGGCCCCGGCGCCGTAGTAGGCGTCGTGCAGGTCGGTGACGATGTCCGGCCGGGTCAGGCACAGGATGTCGTTGTTCCCCTTCATCTGCACCGCGTGATCGGCGAACCGCTGCCCCCGGAAGTCCTCTTCCGTCAGGCCGCGCCGCTGGATCATCACGCCCCAGGAGCCGTCGAGGATCAGGATGCGCTCGCGGGCGATCTCTTTGAGGCGTTCAATGCGTTGCGGGCGCGTCATGCAGCGGCCTCCTTCGGCGCGAGCGGAACCTCGCGCACGCCCAGCACCCGGCAGATGGCGTAGACGAGGTCGGCCCGGTTGAGGGTGTAGAAGTGGAAGTCGCTGAAGCCCTCCTCCGCCAGGCGGGCGCAGGTCTCGGCGGCGATCGAGCAGGCGATCAGGCGGCGGGTCTCGGCGTCGTTGTCGAGCCCTTCGAACAGGTTTCCCAGCCAGGCCGGCAGCGGGATGCCGCAGGGATCGGCCATGCGCTGCAGGCCCTTGAAGTTGGAGACCGGCATGATCCCCGGCGAGATGGGGATGGTTACTCCGGCCTTCCGCACACGCTCCATGAAGCGCAGGAAGGTGTCGATGTCGAAGAAGAACTGGGTGATGGCCCGCGTCGCGCCGGCGTCGATCTTGGCCTTCAGCACGTCGATGTCGTGGTCGATGCCCGGGCTCTCGGGATGGACCTGGGGATAGAGGCCGACGGAGACCTCGAACGGCGCAACGGCGCGGATGCCGCGGGTCAGTTCGGTCGCGTTGGCGTATCCGTCCGCATGCGGAACATAGGCCCCGCCGATCGAACCCGGCGGATCGCCGCGCAGGGCCACGATGTGCCGGATGCCGCTTTCCCAGTAATCGCGGACGACCTCATCCACCTCTTCGCGGGAAGCGCCGACGCAGGTCAGGTGGGCGGCGGGCTTCAGCGTCGTCTCGTCCAGCATCCGCTTGACGGTTCGGTGGGTGCGCTCACGGGTCGAGCCGCCGGCGCCATAGGTCACCGACACGAACGAGGGATTCAGCGGCTCCAGCCGGCGGATGCAGGTCCACAGGCTGGCCTCGGCCTCCGGTGTCTTGGGCGGCGA
This sequence comes from Caulobacter sp., assembly GCA_044361705.1. GTDB lineage: Bacteria > Pseudomonadota > Alphaproteobacteria > Caulobacterales > Caulobacteraceae > Caulobacter. The sequence continues at coordinate 6,874 of JBIKII010000121.1, read as the reverse complement.
GAACTCGAAGGAGACGCGGACGCCGTCCGAGCGGCCGCCGGCGCGGGCCACGGGTCCCAGGGCGGTGGGCGGGCTCATGCGGCGTTCCTCTCTTCTTCGGCCGGACGGCGAGCCGTCCAGATCTTCACGGTGAGACCCCGATCGACGGTCGATGGCAGGGTCAAGGTCTGGTCGGCGACAAGGCCGCCGGTGGCGAGCCAGCGCCCGATCTCCTCGTCGGAGAAGCCGAGGCGCCGATGCTGGTGCTGCTCGCGCAGAAACTCCAGCGCATGGGGGGCGAAGTCGACGATCAGCAGCCGGCCGCCGGCCGCCACCAGCCGACAGGCCTCGGCGACCGCGGCGGCGGGATCGCCCAGGTAGTGCAGCACCTGGTGAACGGTCACCAGGTCGGCGCTGCGGGACGGCAGGCCCGTGGCGAAGATGTCGCCGTGTCGCAACTCACACACCGACAGACCGGCCTCACCCACGTTGAGCCGGGCGATGTTCAGCATCTGCTGCGACAGGTCCAGGCCGACGGCGCGAGTGGTGCGCCCCCCCAGCAGCGTCAGCATACGGCCGGTGCCGGCGCCCAGGTCGACCAGACGGCCCAGCGGCCCGGCGCCGGCCGCCTGTTCGATGGCGGCCTCGACCTGCGCCTCGGCGACGTAGAGAGAGCGGATTTCGTCCCAGCGGGCGGCGTTGCGGGCGAAATAGGCGGCTGCCTCGGATGATCTTTCGGTCTCAACCTGCGAGAGCCGTTCGGCGTCGCGGCGAAGGAACGGATCGGCGGGGTCGATCAGGGCGACCGCGTGGTCCGCGAGCACCCGGCCAGGCCCGTCGGCGGCCAGCCGGTAGAAGACCCAGGCCCCGTCAGGAAACCGCTCGACCAGCCCGGCGTCGGCCAGGAGTTTGAGATGCCGCGACACGCGCGGCTGGCTCTGGTCGAGGATCCGGCAGAGCTCCAGAACCGACAGTTCCTCGCGGGCGAGCAGGGACAACATGCGCAGCCGGGTCGGCTCACCCGCGGCGCGCAGAATCTCCACCGTCTGGCTGGAACTCAGCGTCATGGCGGACATAAAGATATCTTTATGTGCTTATGTAAAGCAGGAAATGCCCCGGGAACGGCTGAAAGTCGCGGCAATGAGCATGGGCTTTCCGGCGTCGGCCCTAGTGTCGTTCATTACGGGCGACATGCCTAGGCCACCCTGTCCGGACCGGGGCGGAACCTTGAATTGTCATCACGACCTTCACCATGCCGATTCATCGACCGGCAACAGCCAGACCCGCATGATGGGTTCCAGGACAAGGACCGCCCGGGGGGCGGATACACATGATGCGCCAACGGCGAAAGCAGGTTCTTCTGGTCGACGACAACCGCCACGCGCGGCTGTTCCTCGCCCAGATCCTGAATGCCGTCGATATCGAGGTGCAGCAGGCCGCCAGCGGCCCCGAGGCCCTGAAGCTGCTCACCGAACACCGCTTCGACGCGGTCATCGCCGACATGTACATGCAGCCGATGGACGGCATCACCCTGACCCGTGAAATCCGGGCCATGGCCGACAAGGCCATCCGCAACCTCCCCATCGTCATGGCCTCGGCCCAGGCCAGCCGCGCCATCGTCGAGGGCGGCCGAGCGGTCGGGGTGTCCGGATTCGTGGCCAAGCCCTTCTCGGCGGCGGCGGTGCTCACCCGTCTGGAAAGCGCGCTGGCGCCGCGCGGCGTCCACTACATCGACGCGCCCACGGTCGCGGCCGAACCGGCCCCGGCGGACGTTGAGACCGACGAAGGCAGCCTCGCCTATATCTAGATCCGTCTCCGCTCAGGCCTGAACGGGCGACAGCAGCGGCTCCTCGCTGAAGTAGCGGCGCAGGTTCTCCAGCGTCTGGCCGACCATCTTGGGAATGCTCTCGAGCGTCCCGCCGGCCGTGTGCGGCGTCAGCACTGTGTTGGGCACATCCGCCCAGCGCGACGCCGGCGTCGGCTCCTCCTCAAAGACGTCGAGGGCGGCCATGCCGAGGTCTCCGGCCTTGAGCGCCGCGATCAGAGCGTCCTCGTCCACCACCGAACCCCGCGCCACATTGACGATACAGCCGCGCGGACCCACCGCTTCGATGACGGGCTTGCTGATCAGATGCCGGTTGGCCGCATCCCCCCGGCAGGCCACGAACAGCACGTCGCTGTCCCGCGCCAGGGTCAGTAGGCCGGCCGCCTTGGGCCAGTGACTCTCCTTGTCGTTCGGGCCCCACCAGGACACGACCAGCCCGAAGGGCTCGACCCGGCGCGCGATCGCCTGGCCGATATGGCCGAGGCCGACGATACCGGCCTTGCGACCTTTGAGGCCCGGCCGGGGGCGCATGCGGTCCGCATGGGTCCAGCGGCCCTCCCGGACCGTCCGGTCGCCGATCACGATCCCGCGCCAGGCGGCCAGGAAGGCGCCGACGGCATGGTCGGCGACGTCCTCGGCGTTCAGTCCCTGTGAATGGGTGACCGCGATGCCGCGCGACCGGCACCGGGGCACGTCGACGCCGTCGTAGCCGACGCTGACGCAGGCGATCAGCCCCAGGCGCGGCATCTCCGACAGGAAGTCGACGCCGAGCTTGATCTCGCCCGCATGGACGATGGCCTGCACAGCCCGGCCCGGTCCTTCGAGAAAGGTCAGGGTGTCCGGATAGTCCCACAGGCGCAGCACAAGATAGCTCGGCTCAAGCGCCGCCTGCAGAGGGGCCAGCATCTCGTGCGACAGGAGCAGGACGGGTCGGGGCGCGGCGTCGGTCATGCGCCCGACTTTGCGCCGGGCGGCGCGCGCGTCAACCGAAGACCTTCTGAAACGGCAAGCGGCTAGAGCAGCCAGTCGGAGATGAAGGCGTCACGCGCGAGCTCGACCTGTTGCCATGCAGGGCTCAGGCCACGACCGGTCGACTCCGGCGGACCGTCGCTCCGGGCGAACTCAAAGCCTTCGTCGTTGATCGATCCCACCAATCTCGAAAGCAGGGGGCCGTCCTCCACGCCCGGCTTCGGCGCCACCGAAGGGGCGGGAGCCGAGAGGCCGATGAAGCTGGCGTCGGTCACAGCCGCGGCGGTGGTGTTCTTCAGGCGCAGCGTCACCCCCTGCGCGAAGGTGACGAGGGTGTCGGCGCCCTTCTGGGCGATGGACTGGTAGCCGCCGAAGGCCGTCGCATCGATCAGATCGACGCCGACCTGGAAGTCGATGAACACGTCCGCCCCGCCGGCCAGCGAGATGACCGCCGTGTCGGCGCCGAGGCCGCCGATCAGGGTGTCGGCGCCCAGGCCGCCGATGAGAACGTCGTCTCCGTCGCCGCCCTGCATGTTGTCGTTCCCGGCCCCGCCGTCGAGGATATCCTCGCCGGCTTCGCCGAACAGCTTGTCGCCGTCCGCGCCACCCTCGATCCAGTCATCGCCGGCGCCGCCCCGGATCGTGTCGATCCCCGCCAGGCCGAAGATATGGTCCGCCTCCGCCGTGCCGTTGATGGTGTTGCTGGCGTCGGTGCCGGTGATCTGGTTATACGCCCCCCCAAGGCCGATGAAGCTGGCGTCGGTGACCGTCGCAGCCGTCACACCGATCAAACGGAAGGTCACCCCCGCGGCGACGGTGACCAGCGTGTCGCCGCCGGACTGCACGATGCTCTGGTAGCCGCCGAACGCCGAGACATCGATCCTGTCGGTCCCGACCACGAAGTCGCTGATCGTGTCCTCGCCGCCGCCGGCCGTGGCCACGAAGCCGTCCGCGCCGCCGTTGCCGGCAAGGGTGTCGTTGCCGGCCCCGCCGGTAATCGTGTCGGCTCCGGCCCCGCCGGAGATGGCGTTCGAAAGACCGTTGCCGGTCAGGGCCTGCCCCCCCGCAGCCTCGCCGACCAGATGCTCAATGTAGTCGCCGAGCGTGTAGCTGGCGAGAGTCGTGGTCACCCCGTCGCTGCCGCCGAACTCGGCCTCGTTGACGACGTCGCCGACGTTGTCGACATAATAGGTGTCGTTGCCCGCCCCGCCATTCATGATGTCTGCGCCGGCGCCGCCCAGGAGGGTGTCGTCGCCTTCGCCGCCGTTCAGTGTGTCCGCACCGCCGCCGCCCTGGATCACATTGTCCAGCGCGTTCCCGGTCAGGACCTGGCCGGCGCCCGACGTCCCCGTCAGACGCTCGATGTTGGCCGCCAGCGTCCAGCTGGCGAGCCCGGTCTCGACACGATCATGCCCGCCGTCGGCCGCCTCGACCGTGACGTCGCCGGCGTCATCGACCAGATAGATGTCGTCGCCCGCGCCGCCGATCATCATGTCGGCGCCGGACCCGCCGTTCAGGGTGTCATTGCCCTCGCCGCCCTCGAGCCAGTCGGGCAGGTCGTTGCCAATGAGGAAGTCATTGCCGCCGAGCCCGTAGATCTGGTCGCTGCCCGCGGTACCGTTGAGCACTTCGCCCGCGCCTGTCCCGTTGATCAGGTTGTAACCGGCCGGCGGCGGGCTGGCGCCGGTGATGAAGTTGGCCGCCGTCAGCGCCGTGGCGGTGAAGTTCAGCAGGGTGAAGGTGACGCCGGCCGCGATGGTGACGAGGGTGTCGAGGCCGCTCTGAACAGCGCCGACATAGCCGCCGAAGGCGCTGACGTCGATCAGGTCGCTGGCCGCCGCGAAATCAGTGATGGTGTCGGCGCCGCCGCCGATGGTGGCGACGAAGATGTCGGCGCCGCCGTTGCCCGTCAGGGTGTCGGCGCCGGCGTTGCCGGTCAGCCGGTTTGCGGCGCTGTTGCCGATGATGGTGTCGGCGCCGGAGCCGCCGATGGCGTTCTCGATCACCGCGCCGATGGCGATGGCGACATTGCCGATCAGGCCGCCGACGTTGGAGAAGTGGCCCTGGATCAGGGTGATGATCTGGTTCTGGCTGTAGCCGGAGAAGTCGAACGTGTCGACGCCGCCCGCGTCCCAGACGGCGAAGACCAGCTTTGTGCTGTTGCTGGTCGTCGCGAACCAGGGCCGGTCGGCGGTGGAATTGAACCCGTAGACCGTATCGCCGGTCCGGGTGGTGGTGTTGACGCCGTAGGTGCGCTGGGCGGCGGCGATATCGTCCAGCATGATGGTGGCGGGATAGAGCGGACCGAAGTTGGCGCCCGTGTTGTTCTCGGTGAAGTAGCTCATCACCGTGTACTGGTGACTGTCTTCGTAGTACTCGGCGTTGGCGGCGTAGGTGATGCTGACGCCTTCTTCGGCGTTGTAGCTCCCCGGGTGGGAGAAGCCGATGGCGTGTCCGATCTCGTGGATCAGGGCCAAGGTTGCGTAGTTTCCCGCGACAGGGTTGCTGTAGTTGTCGTTTATCCAGACGTCGCCGCCGTTGGCGCTCAGGCTGGGATAGTAGGCGAACGCCGCCGCGCCGGCCGCGCCGGTGTCATAGTTGGCGAACAGCATGGTGGCGCTGTTGGAGTAGGCCGCGTCGCCGCTGGTCCCTTCTCCCACACGCACGAAGACAATGTTGGCGACGTCAGCCCAGGCGGCGAGCGCCAGCAGCGTCGCCGCGATCTGGACCTCGGAGAACCGGGTGAAGCCCTCCGTGTCATCGGGCATGCTGCCCGGCGCCGTGGACCGGAAGGCAAAGGTGACGATCGAGGGCGCACCGCCCCAGTAGGGATCGTCCCACTTGTTGTCGACGTCGGACACGCCCGGCTGTGTCCAGAAGTCGTTCCACGACGCATAGGTGCGGTTCAGCTGATAGGCCGCCTCGGCCACCGTCTTGGACGGCTTGCCGTTGGGCGCCACATCGCCCCGGTCGGCGGCGTTGAGGAAGGCCGGCGGATTGCTGCTCGATTGCACCTTGTCGGAGTCGACCAGGCCCGCGCAGGCCGGGCAGGCGCAGCGCGGCGCGTCGTCGTCGTGCTGGACCGCTTCGCGGCGACCGGGCTCGAAGGGCCGGATCGCCGGCTCGGACAGCACGTCTTCCTGATCGAAGGGCATTTCGAACATCGTCCTCACGCAGGGGCCCAGCGTCAGAAGCTAGGCCGCGAGACGGCGCGGGACAAGCAGGTCCACGCCGGATTGATCACCGCAGGGAAACACGGTTCAGCCCGGCGCGTGAAGCAAACCTTAACGGGTGAACTTCTGGAACTTGATCCGGTGCGGAATCAGGCTGTCGGTGCCCAGACGCCGCTTCTTGTCTTCCTCGTACATTTCGAAGTTGCCCTCGAACCATTCGACGTGGCTGTCGCCCTCGAAGGCGAGGATGTGGGTGGCGAGGCGGTCGAGGAACCAGCGATCGTGGCTGATGACCACGGCGCAACCGGCGAAGTCTTCCAGCGCCTCTTCCAGGTTCTGAAGCGTCTCGATGTCCAGGTCGTTGGTCGGTTCATCGAGCAGGATCACGTTGCCGCCGGTGGCCAGGGTCTTGGCCAGGTGGACGCGGTTGCGCTCACCGCCCGACAGCAGCCCGACCTTCTTCTGCTGGTCGCCGCCCTTGAAGTTGAACGAGCCGACGTAGGCGCGGCTGTTGATCTCGCGCTTGCCGACCATCATCACATCGGTGCCGCCGCTGATCGCCTGCCAGACGGTGTCGTTGGGGTTCAGGTCGTCGCGGCTCTGGTCGACATAGGCCAGCTTGACCGTCTCGCCGATGCGGATCGTGCCGGCGTCCGGGGTCTCCTGGCCGGTGATCATGCGGAACAGCGTCGACTTGCCGGCGCCGTTGGGGCCGATGACGCCGACGATGCCGTTGGGCGGCAGCTTGAAGGTCAGCTGGTTGAACAGCACCTTGTCGCCGTAGTCCTTCTCGAGGCCGGTGACCTCGAGCACCAGGTTGCCCAGGCGCGGGCCGGGCGGGATCTGGATCACGGCATGGCTCTGGGCCTGACGGCTGTTCTCCTGTTCGGAGACCATCCGCTCATAGGCGGCCAGGCGGGCCTTGGAC
>JBIKII010000120.1:0-10225 GCA_044361705.1 Caulobacter sp. | reverse complement strand
GTCGCCGCTGAACACGTCCGGCACGAACAGGCCCGACGTGAAGGTCGAGTCGAAGTCGGCGTCCGAGGTGTTCAGGTAGCGGTAGGTGACGTCGACGTTCAGACGCTCGGTAGCTTCCCAGGAAAGGCCCGCGAGCCACTGGTAAGCGAAGACCGTGTCCTGGTCGTCGATGCCGATCGACATGTTGTTGGTGTTGGCGCGGGCCGCCAGCTGGAAGTCCAGCTTGGCGACGCCCACCCCGAAGCCCACGTACGGGTTCAGGGTCGAATCCGGCATCACGTCCCAGATCAGGTTGCCCATCAGGGTGTAGGCCTGGATCGAGCCTTCCGGCGTTTTACAGGCCGGCAGGACGCTGGGGATGCTGCAGAGGTTGTTCGGCAGCGGGCGCGTCGGGTCGCCGGTCACGCCCTCGATGTCGCCGGCGCGGGCGCCGGCTTCGAGTTCCAGGCGCCAGTTCGGCGTCAGGCGGTAGCCGAGGCGCGCGAAGCCCGCGACATCAGCTTCCATCTCGAATTCAAATTCGTAAGGATTGCCGGCCGGCGCGGACGTCGTCGTGTCGACGTCGTCGGGCCAGTGGTAGCCCAGGTCGAACGCGCCGTACCAACCCTGATCGGGCTCGGCCATGGCCTGCGGCGCAAAGGCGAGCGCAGCGAGCACGCTCCCCAGCATCAATGCTTTTTTGTTCACGGTGAGCCCCTCGCTCAAGTGTTAGACCACGCCGAACAGCCGGCGCCGACCTTCCAGGCTGCGCACCACGGAAATCGAAGACGGGGAGCAACCCCGAGCTCTCCGAGCTCCTGGGCCATCCCGTCGTCCACGTCCGTCACGCGACCGACCCCCAAACGTCCCGAAACCGATATGGTTCCGAACCGTCAGGACGGTCACAGCCCGCGCAGTCGCCTGCACGGTGCGACCATACGCCACCTCGTCCGGTTTTGCCAGCGGGCGGGCGTTCGATGTTCGACTGTGTGGCGAGCCTGCATCACGACGTCAGCCCGGCGTGTTGGCCTCGAGCTCCGCCAGCCAGGCCTCGACCCGCGCGTCCGACGGCATTCGCCAGTCTCCGCGCGGAGACAGCGCGCCGCCGGACGAGATCTTGGGCCCGTTCGGGACGGCCGACCGTTTGAACTGGTTGGCGAAGAAGCGCGTCAGAAACAGCCGCAGCCAGGCCTTTATCTCGCCCGGCGAATAGGCGCGGCGCTCGGACGACGGCACGGCCGAAGGCCAGGCGCCGCGGGCGGCGTCGCTCCAGGCGGAACCCGCCAGCCAGGCGATTTTCGACGGCGCCATGCCGTAGCGGGTCATGTGGAACAGGTTGAAGTCCTGCAGCGCGTAGGGCCCGACGAACTCCTCGGTGGCCTGGGTCTTTCCGCCGGCGTCGGCCGGCACCAGCTCGGGCGAGATCTCGGTGGCCAGGATGTCGCGCAGAACCGCCTCGCCGGCCGGGCCGATCTCGCCGGAGCCGGCGACGAACCGGATCAGGTGCTGGATCAGCGTCTTGGGCACCGAGCTGTTGGGATTGTAGTGGCTCATGTGGTCGCCGACGCCATAGGTGCACCAGCCCAGGGCCAGCTCCGACAGGTCCCCGGTGCCGACGACAAGCCCCCCCCGCTGGTTGGCGATGCGGAACAGATAGTCGGTGCGCAGGCCGGCCTGGACGTTCTCGAACGTCACGTCATAGACCGGCTCGCCGGCGCCGAAGGGGTGGCCCAGGTCGGCGAGCATCTGGCGGGCGGCCGGCCGGATGTCGAGCTCGGCGCCGGTGACGCCCAGGGTGTCCATCAGCGTCCAGGCGTTGGCTTTCGTCCGGTCCGAGGTGGCGAATCCGGGCAGGGTGAAGGCCAGGATGCCGGCGCGCGGCAGGCCGAGCAGGTCCATGGCCCGGCAGGCGACCAGCAGGGCCTGGGTCGAATCCAGCCCGCCGGAGACGCCGATGACCAGCCGCTCGAGGCCCGTCGATTTCAGCCGCTGGGCCAGCCCCTGGACCTGGACGCTGTAGGCCTCGAGGCACTGCTCGGCCAGCTTGCTATCGTCATCGGGCACGAACGGATAGCGGTCGACGGCCCGGGCGATGGCGAGGGGTTCGGTCGGCGCGTCGAAGGCGAAGGTCTGGACGCGGAAGGCCGTCTCGGCCTGTCGCGCCGCGATGCTGTCGCCGAACGAGCCGGTCCGCATCCGCTCCTGGCGGACGCGGGCGACGTCCACGTCAACCACGGCCAGGGTCGACTCCGTCGGAAAGCGCCCGCTCTCGGCCAGCAGCTCGCCGAGCTCGAAGATCGAGGCCTGTCCGTCCCAGGCGTTGTCGGTGGTCGATTCACCAACGCCGGCCGCCGAGTAGGCATAGATCGCCTGGCAGCGCATGGACTGCGACGCGCAGAGCAGCCGGCGGGCGTCCGCCTTGCCGATGACGATATTGCTGGCCGACAGGTTGAGCAGGATCTCCGCCCCGCCCAGCGCGCCCGTCGTCGAGGGCGGGTTCGGCGTCCAGACGTCCTCGCAGATCTCGGCGTGGAACGTGAAGGGCGCCGTCCCTGTCGACCGGAACAGCTGGTCGGTCCCGAACGGCGCCTCTCGCCCGGCGACGGTCATCGAGCGGCCGGTGACGCCCAGCCCGCTGGCGAACCAGCGTCGCTCGTAATACTCGCGATAGTTGGGCAGGAAGGTCTTGGGAACCACGCCCAGGATCCGGCCGCGGTGGATGACCACGGCGGTGTTGAACAGCCGCCCCTCGAACCGCAGCGGCGCGCCGACGGCGAAGACAGGCGACAGGTCGGCGCTGGCCTCGACCAGGGCGCCGATGGCCGTTTCCACCGCCTCCAGCAGGGCGTCCTGGAGCAGCAGATCGTCGATCGAATAGCCCGACAGGCCCAACTCGGGGAACACCATCAGGGCGACCCGGCGCTCATGCCCCTCGCGGACCAGCCTCAGCGTCTCGGCGGCGTTGGCGGCCGGATCGGCCAGGGCGATGGCCGGGACGCAGGCCGCCAGCCGCACGAACCCGTGGCGGTAGGGGGAGTCGAAGGGGATGTCCGCCTGGCTGCGGTCTGACTTCGGCATGCGCGTTTCCGGCCGTCTGGAGATGGGGACTTACCAGTCCGGTTCCAACAGCCGCAAGGCTCAGGGCGCGGCGGCGAACGCGCTCTCGTCCGGCGCCCGGGCCGCCGGCTCTTCCGGACGGGCCAGGACGATCAGGCCGAGCGCCTCGAGCAGGGCGTTGACCTCCTGCCGCGCCGCGAGCTTGGGAGCGCCCATGTTGTCCGGGCGGAGCCGGGGCGACACATCGGCGAGGGTCAGGCCGAACGGGAACATCTCGCGGTAGGCGACCCGCTCGCGCAGCGGCGGGCCGATCCGGAAGCCGACCTCCCCGGCCAGGTTTGCGAGCGCCTTTCCGACCCGTTCGCGGTTGTTGGTGTCGGCGCCGGCGAGGCGGTTGCGCACCACGACCCAGTCCAGCCGCCGGTTGTTCCGGGCCCGCAGGTCGCGGGCGTTGAGGATGGTCTCGGCGTAGTGGCTGGGCCGGATAAGCCGCATGGTGACGGGGTCGACGTTTCCGATCACATCGAAGTCGACGAAGCTGTCGTTCATCGGCGTGACGATCAGGTCGGCCTGCAGGTGCGCGGCGCGGGACACGGCGGTGTCACCCCCGGGCGTATCGATGACGACGAGGTCGGAATCCCCCATCGCCATGGTCATGGCTTCCTCGAACAGCCGCAGGGCGGTCGGCTGATCATCAGCGATGCGTGCGGGATTCTCGACCAGCTTGTACTCGAGCGGCGACGGCGCCTCGACGCCGGCGGCGGGCAGCCAGCGGCGACGGTTGGCCAGCAGGCGCGACAGACTCTGCTGGCGCAGGTCGAGGTCGATCACCGACACTCTCTGGCCGCGGTAGAGCATCGAGATGGCGATCAGCGCCGCCAGCGTCGACTTGCCCGCGCCGCCCTTTTCGTTACCCACCACGACCACACGCGCGCGGTACCGACGGTTTCCGTGCGCAACCCTCTGGTGTCGAGGCCCGAGCGCGCCTCCCTGAGTAGCGCCAAACATGCCTAATCCCCACGAACCGTGTTCGATGAAACCAATGTGGAGAAAGGGCGCGGAGTCAATCTCGCGCGCCCCTGAGGAGAAGCGTCAGGCGCCCGACGCCACCAAAAGGATCAGGGCTGTCAGGGCGAGAATCGCCCAAGGGGCGGCGGCGACAGCCAGCTTGCGCGCGCTCGGCCGATCAGACTCGTCGTAGGGAGAATGCGGTATCAGTCGCATCGATTGGCGTCCCGGCGTCGGATAACAAGACGATATGGTGACAGTGCATCAGAAGACGACGATCGTCGCCTGATTGTTTCGGCAAGCGGCGATGCGTCGCGGCTGTTGATCCACCCGCCCCGGCGAGGGCAAGGTGGCGGCATGACAGCCTATGCCCATCTTCACTGGCGCTCCGCCGACGGCCTGAGCCTGCACGCCCGGGACTATGCCGGGAAAATCGACCGCGCGCCGGTCGTCTGCATCCATGGCCTGACGCGCAACGCCCGTGATTTCGAGGACCTGGCGCCCTCCATCGTCGGGGCCACGGGGCGGCGGGTCATCGCCGTGGATGTGCGGGGACGGGGCGCCTCCGAGCGGTCGCCGAACCCGATGACCTACAATCCCGGCCTGTACGCGGCCGACATCATGGCGCTGCTCGACGATCAGGCGATCGGCCGCGCCGCCTTCATCGGCACCAGCATGGGCGGGCTCATCATGATGACCCTGGCCCTGATGCGGCCGGAAGCCATCGCTGCGGCGGTGCTCAACGACGTCGGCCCGCAGATCGCGCCAGAAGGGCTGGCCCGGATCGCCGGCTATGTCGGCGTCAGCGCCGAGGTCGCCGACTGGGCGGGCGCGGCGGATTATGTGCGGGCCGGCAACGGCGCGGTGTTTCCGCACTATAGCGACGCCGACTGGGACCGCATGGCCCGCCGGACCTTCCGCGAGGAGGGTGGCCGGCCGGTTCTGGACTACGATCCGGACATCGCCGTGCCGATCCGCGCCGCCGATCCGGCCGCGCCCGCGCCCGACCTCTGGCCTGTCTTCAGCGCCCTCACCGCCGGTCGACCGTCCCTGCTGATCCGCGGATCGACGTCCGACATCCTGAGCGCCGACATCGCGGCCCGGATGCGGGCCGCAGCGCCTCACATGGCCTATGCCGAGGTCCCGGGCGTCGGCCATGCGCCGATGCTGGACGAGAGCGAGGCGTTTGACGCTATCGTGGCGCTTCTCGACATCGCCGACTGATCGTTCATTTGCGCGTCAGCCGCGGATCGATAAGGTCAGCGGCCAGCCGCCCTCGCTCCAGAGTATCGCCGTGACCCAGACCGATCCCGTTCTCGCCGTCGAAGACCTGAAGGTCTCCTTCCAGACCCATGACGGCGTCGTCGAGGCCGTGCGGGGCGTGTCCCTGACCGTCAAGGCCGGCGAATGCCTCGGCGTTGTCGGCGAAAGCGGCAGCGGAAAGAGCCAGACCTTCATGACCATCATGGGCCTGCTGGCCGGCAACGGCACGGCCAGCGGTTCGGCCCGGTTCGACGGCCAGGAGCTGATCGGCCTCAAGCCGTCGGACCTGAACCGCCTGCGCGGCTCGAAGATGACGATGATCTTCCAGGACCCGCTGACCGCCCTGACGCCGCACGTGAAGATCGGCGAGCAGATCGCCGAGCCGCTCCGCCTTCACCTGGGCCTGTCGCACAAGGCGGCGCGGGCAAAGGCTCTGGACTGGCTGAAGCGGGTGCGGATCCCGGAGGCCGAGCGCCGCATGGAGCAGTACCCGCACGAGCTGAGCGGCGGCATGCGCCAACGGGTGATGATCGCCGGAGCCATGGCCTGCGACCCGCGCCTGCTGATCGCCGACGAGCCGACCACCGCGCTGGACGTGACGGTGCAGGCCGAGATCCTCGACCTGATGGCCGAGCTGCTGCGCGAGACCGGCGCGGCCATGGTGCTGATCACGCACGACATGGGGGTCATCGCCCGTCTGGCCGACCGGGTCTGCGTGATGAAGGACGGCGCCTACGTCGAGGCCGGACCGGTGGAGGAGGTCTTCGCCAGCCCGAAGACGCAGTACACGCGCGACCTGCTGGAGGCGATCCCGCGGCTGGACCGCGACGACCGCGGCGGTCGCCCGACCATCGACCCGGCCCCGGCCGACGGTCCCGTGGTCGTCGAGGGCAAGGACGTGAAGGTCTGGTTCGACATCCACAAGGGCGTGTTCGGCCGCAAGGTCCCGCTGCGCGCCGTCGACGGCGTCAGCTTCCACGTCCGCCAGGGCGAGACGCTGGGCGTGGTCGGCGAGAGCGGCAGCGGCAAGTCCACCCTGGCCCGCGCCGCGCTGAACCTGCTGCCGCCGGGCGGTGGAGAGCTGGGCGGCACGGTGACCGTGCTGGGCCGCGACATCACCCACGCCGACCGCGAGACCCTGCGCGCGGCGCGCAAGGACCTGCAGATCGTCTTCCAGGATCCGCTCGCCAGCCTGGACCCGCGCATGACGGTCGGGGATTCCATCGCCGAGCCGCTGATGGTGTTCAGCCCGGGCCTCAAGCGCCGCGAGCGGGAAGCCGCGGCGGCGGCGATGATGGAGCGGTGCGGCCTGTCGCCGACCCTCATCAACCGCTATCCGCACGAGCTCAGCGGCGGCCAGAACCAGCGCGTCGGCATCGCCCGGGCGATGATCCTGGAGCCGAAGCTGGTCATCTGCGACGAGGCGGTCAGCGCGCTGGATGTCACCATCCGGGCCCAGATCATCGACCTCCTGATCCATCTCCAGAAGGAGCTGGGCATGGCGATGATGTTCATCAGCCACGACCTGGCCGTGGTCCGCGAGATCAGCCACCGCGTGCTGGTGCTCTACATGGGCCGGGTGATGGAGCTGGCCAGCCGTGAGCAGCTGTACGAGAATCCGACCCACCCCTACACCCGGGCGCTCATCTCGGCCGCGCCGATCCCCGATCCGAAGGTCGAGCGCAACCGCGTGCGGGTGAAGCTGACGGGCGAGCCGCCCTCGCCGCTCGACCCGCGGGCCGCGCTGCGGTTCCTGCCTTCCCGGATGTCATCCGACGCGGCGGCCCCGATCTACAGTCCCAAGCTGGTGGAAGTGGCGCCCGGTCACCTCGTCAGCGAGTTCGATCCGATCTGACCGGCTACCGCAGGACCCTATCCATGCTCCACCGCCTCCTCCTGGCCGGCGCCGCGCTGGCGATCGCCTCCGCCCCTGCCCTGGCCCAGACCACGCCGGCGCCGCCTCCGGTCGAACGCCGCACGGTCGGAACCCTTACGCTGGAGAACGTGCCCGCCGCGCCGCAGCAGTTGCGCGAAGGGCTGCGCCGCTACCAGAACGCCCGCAGCGCCGGCTTCGGCGCCTGGCTGGCGGACGGCTCGATGCTGATCTCCACGCGTTTTGGCCAGACCAGCCAGCTGCACCGCGTCGCCGCGCCCGGCGCCGACCGCACCCAGCTGACCTTCTTCGACGAACCGGTCGGCGGCGCGACGGCCCGCCCCGGGACCAACAGTTTCATCTTCCCGCGCGACACCGGCGGCGATGAGTACTTCCAGGGGTATCTGGCCGGCCTGACCGGACCGGAAACCGCGATCACGGCGCCGAAGACCCGCAACCAGGGCTTCATCTTCAGCCGTGACGGCAAGACGGTCTACTGGAGCCAGGTGACACCCGGCGACGGCGACTACGACATCGTGACCATGGACATGGACAGGCCGGGCAGCCGCCGCGTCGTGCTCGAGGGCAAGGGCGCCATGGGCATCTCGGCCATCTCGCCGAACGGCAAGGTGGCGCTGGTCCAGCAGTACATGACCTCGACCGCCAGCAAGCTGTACGTGCTTGATCTGGCGACCGGGGGACTCTCCCCGCTGAACAACGTCCAGGAGCCGGTCGCCTACGACGGCGGCGCCTTCACCGCCGACGGCCGGTCGGTGCTGGTGCTCAGCGACCAGGACGGCGAGTTCAAGCGGCTGGTCGAGATCGATCTGGCCAGCGGCAGGATCACGCCGGTGACATCGGCCGACCTGAAGTGGGACGTCGAGGCGTTCGACCTGTCACCGGACGGCCGCGTGCTGGCCTACTCGGTCAACGAGGGCGGCCGGTCGAAGGTGACGATCCGCGACTTCCGCACCCGCCGCGCCCTGCCGCAGCCGGAGCTGCCGGTCGGGGTCCTGACGGCGCTGGAGTTCGACGACGCCGGCGGCCGGCTGGCCATCGGCATGAACACCTCGACCTCGCCGGCCGACGTCTGGAGCTGGGATGTCGAGTCCGGCAAGCTGACGCGCTGGACCACCAGCGAAAGCGGCGGCCTGGATCCGGCCGCCCTGGTCGACCCGACGCTGGTCACCTTCAAGTCCTTCGACGGTCTGGAGGTCCCGGCCTGGGTCTATCGGCCCAAGGGGGCGAAGGGGCCCTCGCCGGTGATCATCGACATCCACGGCGGGCCCGAGGCGCAGGCCCGGCCGGGCTTCAACACCCGCTACCAGTACTGGGTCGGCGAACTGGGGGCGACGGTCATCGTGCCCAACGTCCGGGGCTCGGACGGCTACGGCAAGAGCTACCTGCTGCTCGACAACGGGCCGAAGCGCCAGGACAGCGTCAAGGACATCGGCGCACTGCTGGACTGGGTAGGGACGCAGCCCGACATGGACCGCGACAAGGTCGTCGTCTCCGGCGGCTCCTATGGCGGCTTCATGGTGCTGGCCTCGCTGGCCGCCTACAGCGACAAGCTGGCCGGGGCGATCGACATCGTCGGCATCTCCAACTTCACGACCTTCCTGACCAACACCGAGGGCTATCGCCGCGACAACCGGCGGGCGGAGTACGGCGACGAGCGCGATCCGAAGATGAAGGCCATCTTCGACGCCATCTCGCCGCTGAACCTGACCGCCGGGATGAAGAAGCCGCTGTTCGTCATCCAGGGCCGCAACGATCCGCGCGTGCCCTGGACCGAGGCCGAACAGATCGTCGCCAAGGTGCGCGGCCAGGGCGGCGACGTCTGGTACATGATCGCCGCCGACGAGGGCCACGGCTTCCGCAAGAAGCAGAACGTCGATGCCCAGCGCGAGGCCGAGACCATGTTCCTGCGCAAGGTGTTCGGGATCGAGTAGGCGGCAGGCGCTTGAAATGGTCCATCCAATAGTCCAGCATTATGGACCGTTGAATGGACCAGAAAGTGCCCACATGCGCGTTTCCGTCACCGACGCCAAAGGACAGCTCACCGAACTGGTGCGCCGCGCGGAAGCCGGCGAGGAAATCGTGCTGACTCGTCATGGCCAGGCCGCCGTCACGCTGACGCCGGTAAAGCCGATACCGGATCGAGCGGAGCGCCGAAGGATCCTCGACGAGCTGATCGGCTCTGCAGCCGATAAGGCGATCCCGGGTGTGTCAGCGGCGCGCAGCCAGGACTTTCTCTATGACGATGACGGGCTGCCCGCTTGATCGTCATCGACACCTCGGCGCTTGTAGCGATGCTTCTGGGTGAGCCCGAGGCGACGGCCTGTCGCGAAGTCGTGGAGGCCCATGATGCGATCCTGATCTCCGCGGGGACGTTGGCCGAAGCGCTCATCGTCTCCGGCGAGCGCGGTTTCGCGGACAGGATGGCGGCGCTGATCGACGGGCTGGATTGCACGATCCTGCCCGTCAACTCGGCCGTCGCCCATCGCGTTGCAGGCGCCTACGCTCGCTGGGGCGAAGGTCACCATCCCGCCCGCCTGAACCTCGGAGACTGCTTCGCCTATGCCTCCGCGAGTGAGCACGGCTGCCCCCTGCTCTACGTCGGCGACGACTTCGCGAAGACCGATCTGCAGTCGGCGCTTCCCTAGAAGGTTTGGCGCGTGATCGGACTTCATCGTCGCGTCTCCCCCTCGCAGGAAAAAGGCTTTAGGAAGCGCGCCATGACCTACGCCGTCCAGATCCGCCCGCAGCCGGTTGTCCCCGTCGAGGGGTCGGACCGGCCGTTCCCCGTGCGCCGCATCCTTTGCGTCGGCCGCAACTACGCCGCCCACCGGCGCGAGATGGGCGGCGACGACCGCGACCCGCCGTTCTTCTTCTCCAAGCCGGCCGACGCCATCGTGCCGCCCGGCGCCAACGCGCCCTATCCGACCGCGACCAGCGACCTGCACCACGAGATCGAGCTGGTCGTGGCCATCGGCGAGGGCGGCTCGATCTTCGGCCTGGCGGTCGGGGTGGACCTGACCCGCC
>JBIKII010000278.1:0-2906 GCA_044361705.1 Caulobacter sp. | reverse complement strand
CCGGCCGGTCGACGGTCCAGCGCACCTCGCCCTCGTCGGCCGGTTGGGAATGGAAGGCCAGGCGGTAGCGGTCCGGGTTGTTCCAGATGCCCCAGGTGACGTGTTCTCGCTCCTCCGGCGTCGTCGCTTCGGCGCCCGCCCGGCGCAGGACGTCGGCCCGCATCACCTCGATATCGAGGCCCTTGGGAAAGGTCCGGTGCGGCGGCGTGTTGCTGGTGTAGTCGGCGCCGGTCTCCAGGTGCGTCTCGATCGTCTCGTCGATGACATCAGGGTCGGCCAGCGGGCAGTCAGCGGTCAGGCGCACGACATTGTCAGCGGGGCCGTGCTCTTCCAGAGCGCCGAGAAACCGCGCCAGAACGTCATCCAGAGGACCGCGGTGAACCTCGATCCCTTCGCGGCGCACGGCCTTCTCGATGGCGTCGTCGGCGGGGTTCAGGCTGGTCGCAACCACCAGCCTGTCGATCCGGCGCGCGCGGGCAACCCGCTCGATCTGCCGCACGATCATCGGCGCCCCGGCCAGCGGCATAAGCACCTTGCCCGGCAAACGGGTGGAGCTCATGCGGGCCTGGAGAATGGCGAGGATCATGGAGGGTCCCGTGGCGCGACTCGCCAGTTGTAGCGCAGCCGCCGTGACTATGCGCCGTTGGGATCGCCGACCGGGCGGTAGCGGATGAAGCAGAGCGCCGGCTCGTCGCCCATCTGCGGCAGGCTTGTCAGGGCCAGATAGTTGCCCTGGCCGATATCCGCCCACTCCAGCACCGTCAGGGTGAAGTTGTACAGCTTGCTGCTCTTGTCCCGCGGCGCTCCGTGCCGCGTCCTGAGCAGCGACGTGAGGCGCTCGCAGTCATCGGGGTTCTTCAGGCTCAGCCGGACCACGTGCAGCGCCTTGCCCTCGGCGTCGAAGTAGAACTCGCCCCGGAAATCGAAATCATCCTGGCGAAGGTCGCCGGCGGCCATCAGCCACCAGTTGTTGACCCGGTCGTTGGCGGTTCCCGATGCAGTCTTGACCCGGCCGCCCGAGCCCCGGATCACGTCCTTTGCGGACATGTCCCAGGTCGTCCAGTTCCACGCCGCCAGCGCGGGAGCGGGCAGCGACGCCATCACAAGCGCGACCGCGAGCGTCAGAATCCGGACCATCTCGTTCTCCAGCTCGCCCCGCCCCCGGGGCCGTACGGGCTGACGATGCCGTTAGCGGCGCCCGGGAACAAGTCCGACGGCATCCGCCGGGGTTCAGTTTTCCCCGCTGCTGTCGTCGACCGGGCGGTAACGGACAAAGCAGATGCCGTCGGCATTGCCGATCTTCAGTCCGGTGACGCCGACGTAGTTGCCGCGACCGTCATTCTTCCATTCCAGATAGGAGCCGGGTGAGTCCGGCGCGCCCAACTCCCGCCGCACGGCCCGTTTGAGCCTGTCGCAGTCGGCGAAGTCGATGACCGACAGGCGAATGACCTTCAGCGACTGCCCGGCCGGGTCAAAATAGAACTGTGCGTTCAGCCGGATACCATAGCGATCGATCTCGCCGGTGGCCTTGAGGTCGTAGCCGTGCACGCGCTGGCCTGGCCGACCCTCCACCCTGCCTACGGCGCGGCCAGGGCGATGCCGGCCGCGAGGACGGCGGCGTGACGGCGGAACGGGAAAAGTGACATGGGCGTCTCTGGGGCGTCTCGGGCGTCAGGGGATTTTCATCCTGGCCTGCCCGGACCCGGGCCGCGCCCCGAATAAAGGGGGTCAGCCCGCCTTCGCCGCGTCCATTCGTGCGAGGATTTCCTTCGCCGCGCGGTCCGTCTCGGCCAGGGGCTCATAGCTCCAGCCGTGGAACGCGCCGCCGAACGGTCGCGCCGCGCCGTGGCGTTCCAATTCTTCATGGAACAGCCGGAACTTCAGGCTCTGACCGTCCATCTTCAGGATAAACACCGGCTTGCCGGTTCCGGCCGCCTCGGTGGCCATGTTGGCCGAGTCCTCGGTGACCAGGATGTAGTCAGCGCCGGCGAGGAAGGCGAAGTAGGGATTGTCGCCCTCGTTGTCCCAGATGATTCCGGGCAGGTGCTTGAGCCGAGCGGTGAGCAGCGCCCGCGCCTGGGGCGGGGTCCGCCGCGAGAAGCTCATCAGCAGGGACCCGCCCTCCTGTTCGAGCGGCAGCTGGATCTCGTGGGCGATGGCGGCGGCCCGTTCCGGCGACAGGTCAAAGGCCTTGGATCGACCGCCGATCAACACCGCGGCGCGCGGGTGGGGCAGGGGATCGATCGTGGCGGCGAACCGCTTGTACTCGTCCGTCAGCTTCTTCGGGGTCACCCGGTGCGGCGCGCCGATGATCGAGACGATATTGTCGCCCTTGAGCCGGTCATGGTTGGGCGGCACGACCAGGTCGAACAGCCCGGCCGGCGCCCGCGGGTCCTGGATCTGGACCACAAAGGTCTTGCCGCCGGTCCATCGGCGCATGCGGATAGCCAGCGGCAGGGTCGCGCGTCCGGCGGCCACCAGCAGGTCAGGCCAGGGCGCCTCGAATTCACTCTCCGGCGTCAGCCAGCGGCGGGGAAACAGGTTCAGCCACCAGGGCAGGCGGCCGATGCGGCCGGTCCAGCCGATCCGCTTGACGATCACCTTCGCCTTGCGATGCCGTGCGACGGCTTCCGCCAGACCGACGGCCTGCGCCTCGATGCCGGCGCGCCCGTCGGACAGGGCCCAGATCGTCAGAGGAGGTTCTGCGGGGAGTTTCGCCACGTCGCCCTAAATTCCGTCATGGCCCGGCTTGTCCGGGCCACCCATGAACACCGTCAGACTGGAGCGTGCCTGGGTCCCCGCGACAAGCGCGGGGATGACGGCGGGAAAATGGCGGAGCGGGTCTAGACCCACTCGACCTTGAGGATTTCGTAGGCCTTGACGCCGCCCGGGGTGTTCACCTCGAC
>JBIKII010000277.1:0-2909 GCA_044361705.1 Caulobacter sp. | reverse complement strand
TTGCACGCTCTCATCGCCGCCGTTGAAGCGATCGACCCGCTGGTCGTGACCGGCAAGGTCGCGGGCGTCAACGGCCTGCTGATCGAGTCCAGGGGCGGCCTGTCGCGTCTGTCGGTCGGGGCCCGGGCCGAGATCGAGCGGCGGCACCTGTCTCCCCTGCCCGCCGAGGTCGTCGGCTTCCGCGACGCCAAGGCCCTGCTGATGCCCTTCGGCCCGGTCGAGGGCGTGGCCCCCGGTGCCGACATCCGCATCGTCTCCGCCGCCGCCAGCGTGCGTCCGACCACCGCCTGGCTCGGCCGGATCATCGACGCCTTCGGCAATCCCATCGACGGCAAGGGCCCCCTGCCCCAGGGCGCGTCGCCCTACAGCCTGCGCGCGCCGCCGCCGCCGGCCCACGCCCGTGGCCGGGTCGGCGAGCGACTGGACCTCGGCGTGCGGTCGATGAACGTCTTCACCACCACCTGCCGCGGCCAGCGCCTCGGCATCTTCGCCGGCTCGGGCGTCGGGAAGTCGGTGCTGCTGTCGATGCTGGCGCGCCAGGCCGACTGCGACGCGGTCGTGGTCGGGCTGATCGGCGAGCGGGGCCGCGAGGTGCGCGAGTTCATCGAGGAGACCCTCGGCGAGGAAGGCCTCAAGCGCGCCGTCGTGGTCGTGGCGACGTCCGATGAGCCGGCGCTCAAGCGTCGTCAGGCCGCCTACATGACCATGGCCGTCGCCGAGGCGATGCGCGACCAGGACATGGAAGTGCTCTGCCTGATGGACTCGGTGACCCGCTTCGCCATGGCCCAGCGCGAGATCGGCCTGGCCGCCGGCGAGCCGCCGACGACCAAGGGCTATACCCCCACCGTCTTCACCGAACTGCCAAAGCTGCTGGAGCGGGCGGGACCGGGGCCGGTCCGGCCGGACGGCTCGACGGCGGGCCCGATCACCGGCCTGTTCACCGTGCTGGTGGACGGCGACGACCACAACGAGCCCATCGCCGACGCTGTGCGCGGCATTCTCGATGGGCACATCGTGATGGAAAGGGCGATCGCCGAGCGCGGACGCTTCCCCGCCATTAACGTCCTCAAGTCCATAAGTCGGACCATGCCCGGCTGCCAGCTGCCTCACGAACGCCAGATCGTCTCCAACGCCCGCCAGACCCTGGCGGCGTACGCGAACATGGAGGAGCTGATCCGCATCGGCGCCTACCGCGCCGGCGCCGACCCGCAGATCGACCGCGCCATCGCGCTGAACCCTGATCTCGAGCGGTTCCTCGGTCAGGACAAGGACGAGGTGACCAGTCTCGACGACGCCTTCGGCGGGCTGGACCAGATTCTCGGTAGCGCCTGATGAAGGCGATGGCGTCCCTGATCCGCATCTCGACCCATGAGGTCGAGACCCTGCAGAAGCGGCTGGCGGAGATCGTCGACAGGCGGACCACGGGCGAGCTGAAACTGGCGATCCTCGAAGCCGAGGGTGAGTCCGAGCTGCAGAACGCTCGCGCCGACGCCGAGGCCGGCTGGTACATGGCCGGCTTCCGCGAGGGGTTGAAGGCGCGCAAGGCCGCCGCCCGGTCGACGCTGGACACCATCGCTCTCGAGGAAGAGGGCGCCCGTGACGCCCTGGCCGAGGCCTTTGAGGCGCTGAAGAAGTACGAGCACGTCGCCGAAGCGACGAAGCAGGCCGCCCGCAAGGAAGCGGGTCGCCGCGAAACCGCCGCCCTGGACGAACTGGGGCTCCGCCGGGCGGCGAGAGGGTGAGGCCGTATCCGAATCCTCCTCCCCTTGCGGGAACTGGGCGACCGACGCGGCGCCTCGTCCTGGCCTCCGGCCTCGCCCTGGCCGCCTGTGGTCGCGAACCGGCGACGGCCCAGCCGATCCCCGAGCCGCCGCTGAAATCCCTCGCGCCCTTCCCGATCGGAACCTGTGTGCGGGCGCCCGAGCTGGCCGACCCGGCCTATGGCGACCTGGCCGCCCGGCATTTCTCCCAGCTGACGGCCGAGTGGGAGATGAAGATGGAATATGTCGTCCAGCCGGACGGCAGCTTCCGCTTCGACCGCGCCGACGCCATCGCCGCCTTCGCCCGGGCGCACGGGATGCGTCTCTTCGGCCATACGCTGGTCTGGTACGCCAACGAGCCGGAGGGGTTCGTCAAACTCGACGAGAGCCGCCAGAGCTTCGAGGGCGCGCTGCGCAACTATGTCACCGCCATGGTCGGCCGCTATCGCGGGCTCGCCACCGGCTGGGACGTGGTCAACGAGCCGGTGATGGAGAACGGCGAGGGCTGGCGCGAAAGCCTGTGGACCCGCAAGCTGGGCCAGATCGGCCACTTCAAGGTCGCGTTCGAGGCGGCGAAAGCGGCCGACCCGGACACCGTCCTGTTCATCAACGACTATCACCTCGAAAGCCGGCCGGCGAAGCTGCGCAGCTATCTGCAGCTGATCGAACGGCTGCTGGCCGAGGGCGTCCCGCTGGGCGGAATCGGCTGCCAGACCCACTGCTGGTCAGAGCTGGCGCCCGGCGCGATCACGGCCACGCTGAAGGCGCTCGCAGGGTTCGGGCTGCCGATCCATCTGTCCGAGATGGACGTGTCGGTCGTGCAGGGCGGGATGCTGGCCAACCGCGCCGAGGCCGAGCAGCGACAGGCGCGGCTCTATGGCGAGGCCGTCGAGGCCTTCGCCGCCCTGCCCGAACGCCAGCAGTTCGCGTTCAGCATCTGGGGACTGCGCGACAAGGACAGCTGGCTGAAGCGCGAGAACGCGTCGGACACGCCGCTGCTGTTCGATGACCAGGGCCGCCCGAAGCCGGCCTTCAGCGCCGTCGTCGACGCCCTCAGACGTTAGAGACGGGCGGGTTGAGCGGTTTTTTCAGGATGTGATCGGCGTCGCTCGCCTGGCGCAGCGCGCGCAGGTCGTCGGCGATGCGGAA
>JBIKII010000119.1:0-10274 GCA_044361705.1 Caulobacter sp. | reverse complement strand
TGTCTGGAGGGTAGAATGACCGGTGTGTGGAAGATCTGGATACGGGTCTGGTTCGGAGCGGCGCTGCTGTTCGGCTTGGTGCTGTGGCTGGCGGGGGTTCCGGGCGCCGAAGGTCCGGCGCGACTGGTGCTGGCGACGGTGAGCGGTGATCCGGCGACCGGCGACCTGCTGGACCTGCCGGCGATGCGCTTCGCCCTCGCCCTGCAGGGCGCTTTGACCATCGGCTGGATGCTGACCCTGATGGCCGCGGTCAAGGGCGCCGAAGCGGTGGGGCCGACTCTCTGGCGCAGGATCCTTGTCGCCGTGGTGGTCTGGTGCGTGATCGACAACGCCGTCTCGATCATGACCGGGTTCGGGCTCAACGCCGTGTCCAACACCCTGCTGACGGTCGGCTTCCTGATCCCGGTGCTGGCGTCGGGCGTTCTGCGGGCGCGATAGCCGACGCGCCGCTACAGCACCGCGCGGACGGCGGCGGGAGGTCTCAGGCTTCTGCGGTCCCGGACCCCGAGGTCTGGAAGCGTCGCGCCACCTCGCGGATCTCCTCGCTGGCGGCCAGATCGCAGACGAGGAGGTCGCCGTGTTCATTCGCCACCACGACGATGTCCCTCAGGCCGATCATCGCCAGCTGGACTCCCTCGGGCGCGCGCGCCAGGCAGCCGGTGCAGTCCTGTAGATGCACATCGCCCTCGACGCTGTTGCCCGCGCCGTCGCGGGCGGAGGCCGCCAGCACCGCGCGCCAGGAGCCGATGTCCGACCACTGGAAGTCCGCCGGCAGCACCGCGGCGTGCGTCGTGCATTCCATCAGCGCCCGGTCGATGGAGATCGCCGGCGCGTTCGCGAAGCCGTCGGCGAGCACCGTCGAGCCGGGCGCGTCTGTGGCCTCCGCGACGGCGGCGCGGGCGATGGCGGTGATCTCCGGCGCATGGATCTCGAGCTCGGCCAGCAGCGACTCCGGCCGGCAGATGAAGTTGCCGCTGTTCCACAGATAGCCGGCGGCGACGTACCGCTCGGCCGTCGCCCGGTCCGGTTTTTCGACGAAGGTCCCGACCCGCGCGACCGCGCCGCCGTCCGGCAGCGGCCGGATGTAGCCGAAGGCGGTCGAGGGGTTATCCGGACGAAGCCCGAGCGTGACGATCCGGTGGTCGAGCGCCGCGTCGGCCGCCCCGCGCAGGGCGGCGGCGAAGGCGGCCTGGTCGGGCACATGGTGGTCGGCGGAGATGAAGGCGGCCACGACGCCGGGCCGCCGCGTCGCCAGCCACTGCGCCGCCGCCGCGATCGCCGCCGCTGAGTCTCTCGCCGCCGGCTCCAGGACCAGGTGGACCGGAACGGCGCAGGGTCGCGTCTCCGTCTCGATCAACGCCCGGTGCGCCTGGTTGGCCACGACCAGGATCATGTCGACGCCTGGCGCGAGCACGGCCCTCGCCAGGGTCTCCCGAAAGGTCGACAGGCCGTCCAGCAGCGGAAGGAAGGGCTTGGGTCGCCGTGGGTTCGACAGCGGCCATAGTCGCGCTCCACCCCCGCCCGCCAGGATGACGGGGACGATGGGAAGCGCGTTCGACGCCGGGCCGTTCATGATCAGCGCCGCACCCGCGGCGGCGTGGCCGGCCGCAGCTCGGTCGGGGCCCTGTTGTCGATCCCGCGCCGACAACAGGCGTTGCCCGGGCCGGGCGTCAGACCCGGGGCGTCGCCGGGATGGTCGCGAGGTCGCTTGAGCCAGGCACTCATTCACGGTCCCCCCGCCCGGCTCCCCGGGCCGTTCCGCGGATTTCGGCGCCCGCCTCAAATCACGCGCGAGGCGGGACGCCTCGAGAGCGCCATACCATAAAACAACGTATGCGTGTTGTCCTGCTTGAAGCTCCAACGCGTCCGCCTCGAAAGCACCGAAGCGCTCAAAGTCCCGGCGGTCGGAGACCGGTGGGCGGAAACGGTCCTGCATGCGGGCGCCCCCGGCGCCAAAAGGCCGCGAAAAACGTGGCGCGTTGGCGTAGAAGGGCCTGGCTTTCCCCGATCCAGCCCGCAGACCCGCCAGACCGTGCAACAACTTCCGTCCCACACGCTGTCCGTCGCGCCCATGATGGACTGGACCGACCGGCACTGCCGGGCGTTCCATCGGGTCCTGACGCGTCGGGCGCTGCTCTATACCGAGATGGTCACCACCGGGGCGGTGATCCACGGCGACCGGGAGCGGCTGCTGGGCTTTGACGCGGTCGAGCATCCGGTGGCGCTGCAGCTGGGCGGGTCGGAGCCGGCGGACCTCGCCGCCTCGGCGAAGATCGGCGAGGACCTTGGCTACGACGAGATAAACCTCAACGTCGGCTGCCCGTCCGACCGGGTGCAGAGCGGCCGGTTCGGCGCCTGCCTGATGCGCGAGCCGGCGCTGGTCGCCGATTGCATGGCCGCGATGATCGACGCGGTGAAGGTCCCGGTGACGGTGAAGTGCCGCATCGGGGTCGACGACCAGGATCCCGAACAGAGCCTGTTCGAGCTCGTCGACCTGTCGGCGAAGGCCGGGGTGAAGACCTTCATCGTCCACGCCCGCAAGGCCTGGCTGCAGGGACTGTCGCCGAAGGAAAACCGGGACATCCCACCGCTCGACTATCCGCTGGTCAAGCGGCTGAAACGCGAGCGGCCGGGCCTGACCATCGTGCTGAACGGCGGCGTGCCGAACCTGGACGCCGTGGAGGCGCAGATCGCCGACGGCGTCGACGGCGTCATGCTTGGGCGCGCGGCCTATCATGAGCCCGCCCTGCTGGGGCAGGTCGACCGCCGCCTGTTCGGCGAGGCCGTGGACGACGTCGATCCGTTCACGGCGGTGGAGGCCTACAAGCCCTACCTGTCGGCGCGGCTGGCCGAGGGCTGGCGGCTGGCGTCGATGACCCGGCACATGCTGGGCCTGTTCCACGCCATGCCGGGCGGCCGGATCTGGCGGCGGGTGTTGACGGTCGAAGGGAACAAGCCGGGCGCCGGTCTGGAGGTCGTCGACGCGGCCCTGGCGGCCGTGCGCGAGGCGTTCGAGCGCAGGCGCGACGCGGCCTAGGGCTTCAGGATCAGCGACGTCCGGGTGGCCTCGAACGACTGCAGCTTGCCCAGGTAGCTCATGCCCAGCAGCGAGGTGTGCAGGCCGCGCTCCAGGATCAGGGCGTCGACATTGTCCACCCGCGCGCCGGCGATAGAGATCGAGCGCAGCTGGACGGCGGCGGCCTTCACCTTGCCCTCGGCGGTGATGACGTCATAGCGGTAGTCGAGCCCGGCCGGGTTGTAGCCCAGGCGGCGGGCGTCGTCGGCGGTCAGGGCCACGGCGGTGGCGCCGGTATCGACCAGGAAGCGGACCACCTTGCCGTCGACCATGGCCTCGGCCCAGTAGTGGCCGTCGGCGCTCTTGGAGACCTGGGCTGTCGTGGCCGCCGCCGGCTTCGGGGCGCTGATCGCCGCCTCGGCCAGCAGCACGGGCGTGGCGGCCAGGGCGCCGTCATCCAGACTGGCGATCGTGCGCGCGGCCCCGATGGCCGACAGCGCCGCAATACAGCCGATCGCCAGCACCCTGATCATTAAAGAAACTCCGCCTTCTGGCTTTGCCGGTGGGCGGGTCGCGCCCCTTCGCCGCCCACATTAGGGGCGGCGGGTTTGCAACGCGTGAACGGGTGCAAGGGTTGGGTAAGGCTTCCCTCCCCCTCGTGGGGAGGGACAGCCCTGCGCAGCAGGGCAGGGTGGGGCAAGCGGTGGCCGCGTTCGGCGCTGACCCAGGATCGCTACAGGCCCCACCCGTCTCGTCTCGACTTCGCCTCGCCGAGCCACCCTCCCCACAAGGGGGAGGGAGAAGTCAGGCCAGCCCCAGCTTCTCCGGCCGGATCAGCGACCGACGCTCCGGCAGTTCGGTCATCAGCCGCGTGCGTTCGTCCTCCGGCAGGCGGGCCCAGCCGGCGATCTCCATCAGGGTGCGGTAGCAGCCCAGGCAAAGGTTGCTCTCGGCGTCTACGATACAGACCTTGATGCAGGGCGTGACAATCGCCTTGGGCGGCGAGGCGGGGAGGGTCATAGCGCGGCGCCTTCCGGAATGGCGTAGGCGACCGTGGCCTTGGCGGCGGCGCGGTCGCGTCCTTCGGTCCACATCAACACGTCGCAGGTCCCGATCCGGCGGCCCAGACGCAGCATCGTCGCCTCGGCGTGCAGGTCGCCCGGCGCGCAGGGACGCAGGAAGTGAATGGTCAGGCTGGTGGTCACCGCCATGGCCACCTCGCCGATGTGGGCCAGGATCAGGGTGTAGGCGGCGGTGTCGGCCATGGCCATCAGCGTCGGACCCGAGATCACTCCCCCCGGGCGCAGGTTGCGGCTGGCCGTGGCCTGGACCAACTCCACCCGCCCGGCGCCGGCCGCTGTGACCCGGGGCATCGCCGTCGGGTCGGCCTCGGGGAAGGCGCGCGCCAGGAAGGCGTTCAGCGCCGCCGGGTCCATGCGCAGGGTCGTTTCGCCGGGGGCGCTGCCTGGGGTCATCCCGCCAGCATCGCGATCGGAGGCCCCGGTTTCAAGCATTACCAATCGTCCATGATTTCGTCATGATTTCGACACGAGCATTACAGTCTCGTAAGATATGAACTCTGGGTAATTGTTTGAATCTGTCATGTATTTAATTTGTGAATACAGGTGGGTTCCAGCATTCTGATCTCGCACCAATCAGGGAGATGGAGCGACCCCCATGCGTATCATCACTGCCGCCATTATCGCCGCGACCGCCGTTTCCGGCCTCACCGCGACCGCCGCCTTCGCCGCTGAAGCCCGCCTCAGCGACTCGCAGTTCATCAAGGCCAATCGTTGCGCGGGCCTGGCCGGCGCCGACGCCGACAAGTTCAGCGCCATCATCAAGGCCAACAAGCGCGGCCGCGCCGACTTCGTTCTCGACAAGGCGCTGAACGCGAAGAACGACGCCGCCCGCCAGGCGCGGTCCGCCCGTGAAGGCGGCAAGGCCGAGATCGCCGCCGAACTGGCCGGCGCCTGCGCCGCCCTCGTGAGCTGATCCCGGGCCGACCCGACCACCGAACTACTGATCGAGCACCCAGTAGCCTTGACGCCTCGTCCCCCGGGACGGGGCGTTCTTTTTTTGCCCGGAACCCCTTGGCGGCGGGGCGGTCAGCTTTACGTTGACGCTCGCGTCATCTTTCCAAACAACTGTTCGGTCGCTATGGTCGCGCCGACTTAAAACGGCCCCTTTGAGAGGCCGCGCCGGGAGCCTTACATGAACCTCGAATTCTCCGCTGAAGACAACGCGTTCCGCGCGGAGGTCCGCGCCTTCATCGAGCAGAACTACCCCGAGCACCTTCGCGGCAAGCAGGACGAAGGCGACGATCTGACCAAGGAAGACTACCTGTCCTGGCACAAGGTCCTGGCCAAGAAGGGCTGGGTCGCGCCGTCGTGGCCGGAAGCCCTGGGCGGCACCAACTGGACCTCGACCCAGAAGTACATCTGGTCCGAGGAGCTGGCCCGCGCCGACGCGCTGCCGGTCCTGCCGTTTGGCGTCGTGATGGTCGCTCCCGTGATCTACACCTTCGGCACCAAGGAGCAGAAGGAACGCTTCCTGCCGAAGATCTACAACGGCGAGGAATGGTGGTGCCAGGGCTACAGCGAGCCGGGCGCCGGCTCCGACCTGGCCAGCCTCAAGACCAAGGCCGAGCGCTTCACCGGCGACGACGGCAAGGAATACTACCTGGTCAACGGCCAGAAGACCTGGACCACCCTGGCCCAGCACGCCGACTGGGGCTTCTTCCTGGTCCGCACCGACCCGACCGCCAAGATCCAGGAGGGCATCTCCTTCCTGCTCATCGACATGAAGAGCCCGGGCATCGAGGTGCGCCGCATCACGACCCTGGAAGGCGGCCACGAGGTCAACGAAGTCTGGCTCGAGAACGTCAAGGTGCCGGTCGAGAACCGCGTCTTCGAGGAGAACAAGGGCTGGACCTGCGCCAAGTTCCTGCTCGCTCACGAGCGTAGCGGCATCGCCGGCGTCGCCCGCTCCAAGCGCGGCGTCGAGAAGATCCGCGAGATGGCCGCGGCCGAACTGAACGACGACGGCACGCCGCTGATCCAGGACGCCGCCTTCAAGCGCAAGGTCGCCGAGCTTGAGATCGACCTGACGGCGCTGGAGTTCACCGAGCTGCGCACCCTGGCCGCCGAAAGCGCCGGCAAGGGCCCCGGTCCGGAGTCGAGCCTGCTGAAGATCAAGGGCACCGAGATCCAGCAGCGCCTGACCGAGCTGGCGCTGGAGGCCTCCGGCCACTACGCCTCGCCCTACCTGCGCGACGCCGGCGACAACGCCAGGATCGGGCCGGAGTACGCCGTCGGCCGCGCCGGCGCCTACTTCAACACCCGCAAGACCTCGATCTACGGCGGATCCAACGAGATCCAGCGCAACATCATCGCCAAGATGGTGCTGGGCCTCTAATCACGGAAACGGCGCTCCCGCCCCGCGTCCTGCGACACGCGCCCTTGCGGGCGCTGTCCAGGATGACGAAGGTGGGAGCGCTTCTGAATTAGTCATCCTGAGCAGGTCGCGAAGCGGCCGTGTCGAAGGACGCACAACGACCCAACGCCCCCCTAGAGGGGCTGAAAGACGAGGACCGCCAGGATGGATTTCAACTTCACCGAAGAACAGTCGATGCTGCGCGACACGGTCGCCAGCTACCTCCAGGACAACTACGACTTCGACAAGCGTCGCAAGGCGATCTCGTCGGACGCCGGCCGTGATCCGGCCGTCTGGTCGGCCTTCGCCAACGAGCTGGGCATCCTGGGCGCGCCGTTCTCGGAAGACCTGGGCGGCCTTGGCGGCGACGCCATCGAAAACATGATCGTCATGGAAGAGTTCGGCAAGGCGCTGGTCGTCGAGCCCTACCTCGGCACCGTGGTGATCGGCGGCGGCTTCCTGAAGCACTCCGGCCACGCCCATGCGGCCGACCTGATCGGCGGCATCATCGGCGGCGAGACCATCTTCGCCTTCGCCTACGCCGAGCCGCAGGCCCGCTACACCTGGCAGGACCTGAAGACCACGGCCAAGAAGGACGGCGCCGGCTACGTCATCAACGGCCACAAGGCCGTGGTCGTCGGCGCGCAATGGGCCACCCACCTGATCGTCACCGCCCGCACCGGCGGCGGCCAGCGTGAGGAGAGCGGCGTCTCGGTGTTCATCGTCGAGAAGAACGCCAAGGGCGTCACCACCCGTGACTACCCGACTGTCGACGGCCAGCGCGCCTCGGAAGTCTACTTCGAGAACGTCGCCGTCGGCGCCGACGCCCTGATCGGCGCGGAGGGCGCCGCCCTGCCGCTGGTCAACAAGGTCATCGACGAAGCCACCGCCGCCCTGTGCGCCGAGGCCGTCGGCGCCATGCGCCAGCTGCACACCGGCACCCTGGAGTACGCCAAGCAGCGCAAGCAGTTCGGCACCGCCATCGCCACCTTCCAGGTGCTGCAGCACCGGATGGTCGACATGTTCATGAACGTCGAGCAGTCGGTCTCGATGACCTACATGGCCACCATCAAGGTCACCGACGACGCCGAGCGCGCCAAGGCCGTCTCCGCCGCCAAGGTGCAGATCGGCAAGGCCTGCAAGTTCGTCGGCCAGAACGCCATCCAGATCCACGGCGGCATGGGCATGACCGACGAACTGGCCATCGGCCACTACTTCAAGCGCGCCACGATGATCGAGGGCCTGTTCGGCTCTGTCGACCATCACCTGCGTCGCTACGAGACCCTGTCCTTCGGCAAGGCGGCCTAACCGCCCCCGGACAGGACTGCCTGGGAGGCGGGGTCGCAAGACCCCGCCTTTTTCTTTGGGCGCAGCCGCGGCTATACCGCAGCTTGCCCGGGAGCCCGCCGCACGATGAGCCAGAACCGACCCACCCGTCGCCGCGAGCCGGTGTTCATGTCCCTGCGCGAGTTCACCGCCAGCGCGATGTTCGGGTCCAGTCTTATCGGGGCGGCCATGCTCTACAGCTGCCTGCCGGCCGCCCTCTCGGTCCTGGCCCAGGGGGCGTCGGGCGAGGTCAGTGGCCGCGACACGACCGTCTTTCTGCTGACCTACGCCATCCTGCTGATCGGCCCGGCCGCCGGCTGGGCGCTGTGGCGCACCGGGCGCAACGCCATGGCCCTCGCCGCGCTGGCGCCGTTCGCGCTGGCCGTCGCCGCGATGGTCCCGATGGCGGCCTACTGAGCGATCAGGCGCCCAGCGCCTCGCGCTTCTCTTCCAGCAACAGCCACTCTTCCTCGGCGGCGGCGAGGTCGGCGCGGGCCCGGTCGGCGGCCTTCATGACCCGGTCGAATCGGGCGCGGTCGCGGGCGTAGAGGTTCGGATCGGCCAGGTCGGCGTCATGCTTGGCGATCAGGCCGGGCAGGCTGGCGATCAGGCCCTCCAGCTCTTCCAGACGCCGCTGGTCCTTGTAGCTGAGCTTGACCGCCTTCCTGGCCTCGGCGCGGGGGGTCTGGACGGCCTTGGCGCCGCCGGGATTGCGGTCCTCGAAGAAGCCCGGGTTCTGGCCCATGAAGTCGGTCCAGCCGCCGGGCGTCTCGACCACCTTGCCCCGGCCGTCCAGCGCGATCGTTGAGCTGGCCAGGCGGTCGATGAAGTCACGGTCGTGGCTGACGAGGATCAACGTGCCGTCGAAGTCGGCCAGCAGGTCCTCGAGCAGGTCCAGCGTCTCCATGTCCAGGTCGTTGGTCGGCTCGTCTAGCACCAGCAGGTTGGCCGGCCGGGCGAGCGCCCGGGCCAGCAGCAGGCGGTTGCGCTCGCCGCCCGACAGGCTGGAGACCGGCTGGCGCAGCTGCTTGTCCTGGAACAGGAATTCCTTGGCGTAGCCGGCGACATGGCGGGGCATGCCGCGGACCATGATCTGGTCGCCGCCGCCGTCGGTCAGGACGTCCCAGAGGGTCTGGCCCTCCTTCAGGTCGCCGCGCGCCTGGTCGATGTAGGCGACCTCCAGGCCGGTCCCGAGCTTGACCTCGCCGGCGTCGGGCTTCAGGTCGCCGAGCAGAAGCTTGACCAGGGTGGTCTTGCCGGCCCCGTTGGGACCGACCAGGGCGACCCGGTCGCCGCGCTGGATGCGGGTCGAAAAGCCGCTGACGATGACCCGCTCGCCGAAGGCCTTGCTGAGGCCCTTGGCCTCGGCGACGCGCTTGCCGGAGGTGTCGCCCGACGCCAGTCCCATGCTCAGGCTGCCCCGGGCTTCCTTCAGCACCGTGGCCTTCTGCTGGCGCATGGCGACGAGGCGCCGACGGCGGCCCTCGTTGCGGGCCCGGCGCCCGGTGACGCCGCGGGCCATCCAGTGCTGCTCGCGCTCGATGGCCTTGTTCAGGCGGCGGAACTCGTCGGCCTCGGCCTCGAGCATCTGCTCGGACCACTCGTCGAAATACTCGAAGCCCTTGTCCAGCCGGCGGACCTTGCGGCTTTCCAGCCAGAAGCAGCGCCGGGTGACCCGGCCCAGGAAGGCGCGGTCGTGGCTGACGATCAGCGCGGCGGCCCGGCAGGCCGACAGCTTGTCCTCGAGGGTCTGGATGGCGAAGATATCCAGGTGGTTGGTCGGCTCGTCCAGCAGCAGCACGTCGGGCTGCTCGGCGAAGGCCCGGGCCAGGGCCACGCGGCGGATCTCGCCGCCGGAGAGGCCGCTCGTCGACTTGGCCGGGTCCAGCCCGAAGGCCATCAGCTCGGCCTCGGCCTCGTAGTGTGTCGCGCCGCCGGCCTCAACATGGTCCAGCAGGGTGTCGCCGACGATCACCGGCTCCTGCGGCACGACCACGATCCGGGCGCCGGGCGTCATGAAGCGGTCGCCGGCGTCGGGCTCGATGGCGCCGGTCAGGATCCGCATCAGCGTCGACTTGCCGGCCCCGTTGCGTCCGACCAGCGAGGCCTTCACCCCCGGCTCGATGGCCAGATCCACGCCGTCGAACAGCATGGTGGCGCCGTCGGCGAGCCGGACGTCTTTCAGGGCGAGGATCGGGGCGGCCATGCGGTGAGGGTGCTGCAGTGCGAAGGGAATGGGGACGGGGAGGGGTCTATCCCCTGTTTTCGCCAACTCTCAAAGGCCAATCCTCCCCAGTGAGCTGGGGAGGACTGCCGCATCAGGGTTGGTAGGGCTCGTCCCCGCGATCCAGGTTGAGGTCCCAGTCCATGTGGTCCAGGGCGTCTTCCGGCTCGGCCAGGGTGTCCTCGTTGATGGTCTTGCCGCGGATCGAGACGCCGTCCTTGTGGGTGCTGTCGGGGTCGCCTGTGACCAGCGGGTGCCAGGCGGGCAGGGGCT
>JBIKII010000276.1:0-2913 GCA_044361705.1 Caulobacter sp. | reverse complement strand
CTGCCGCGGCGTTGCGCCTAGGCGGAGCGCCCGCCATCATCCGCCATCGTTCCCGCAACGGCCGGCCCTTGCACCCGGCGGCCCCGCGCGCGACACCCTGATCGATCCTCCGAGGCATTTGACGTGAAGCCCCAGAACGACCTGCTCTCCGCCACCGGCACGACGATCTTCACGGTGATGAGCGCGCTGGCCACCGAACACGGCGCCATCAATCTCGGCCAGGGCTTTCCCGATTACGACGGCCCCGCCGATGTCATCCACGCCGCCGCCGCGGCCCTGCTCGACGGCCGCAACCAGTATCCGCCGATGACCGGCAGCCCGGAACTGCGCCAGGCCGTCGCCGCCGCCAACAAGCGCTTCTACGGCATCGAGGTCGATCCGAACGCCGAGGTCATCGTCACCTCCGGCGCGACGGAGGCGATCACTGCCTGCCTGATGGCCGTGCTGAACCCCGGCGATGAATGCGTGCTGATCGAGCCGCTCTACGACACCTACCTGCCCGTGGTGAAGCTGCTGGGCGCGATCCCGAAGCTGGTGCGCCTGACGCCGCCGAAATGGGAACTGCCCCGCGCCGAACTCGCCGCCGCCTTCGGGCCGAAGACGAAGGCGATCCTGCTCAACACGCCGATGAACCCGACCAGCAAGGTGTTCACCGCGGCCGAGCTCGCCTTCATCGCCGACCTCGTCCAGAAGCATGATTGCTACGCCGTCTGCGACGAGGTCTATGAACACCTGACCTTCGACGGCTGGAAGCACATCCCGCTGATGACGCTGCCGGGCATGCGCGAACGCTGCATGCGCGTGGGCTCCGCCGGCAAGACCTTCAGCCTGACCGGCTGGAAGATCGGCTACGTCACCTGCGACCGTTCGCTGGCAGCCAACGTCGCCAAGGCGCACCAGAACCTGACCTTCACGACGCCGCCCAACCTCCAGCGCGGCGTCGCCGTGGGTCTTGCCAAGGACGACGCCTATTTCGCCGGGCTTTCCGCCAGCCTCCAGGCGAAGCGGGACCGGCTGGCGGCAGGGCTGGCGCGGCTCGGCTTCGGCGTTCTGCCGACGCAGGGCAGCTACTTCATCACCACCGACTTCAGGCCGCTCGGCTTCAACGGCGACGACGTGGCCTTCTGCCGCGCCCTGACGGTGGAGGCGAAGGTCACCGCCATCCCCGTCACCGCCTTCTATTCCAGCGCCGACGCGCCGAACCACTACGCGCGCTTCGCCTTCTGCAAGGGCGACGCCGTGCTGGACGCCGCGCTGGCGCGCATGGAGGCCTGGATCGCCAGCCGCACCACCGGCGCCCGGGCCGCCGCTGGCTGAGGCCTGTTGACGCAAGCCGCCCCTCGGCCTTATCACCCGCCGCCCGGGCGCTCGCTCGGACACGGTGCGTGGCGGTCGTAGCTCAGCTGGTAGAGCGCCAGGTTGTGGTCTTGGATGTCGCGGGTTCGAGCCCCGTCGATCGCCCCACGCGCCCCCTCAATCGCCCTTGGCGTCCAGGAAAATCGAAAAAATGCAGATCCGCCTAGACGGCCGCATTGCGCTCATCACCGGCGGGTCGAAGGGCCTCGGCCTCGCCATCGCCGAGCATTTTGTCGAGTCCGGCGCCGCCGTCGCGCTGGTCGCGCGGGGCGAGGATGCCCTGGCCAAGGCAAAGGCCGGCATCCAGGCAAAGTTCCAGGGCGCGCGCGTTGCCGCCATCGCCGCCGATGTCGGCACCGCCGAGGGCTGCGCCCGCGCCGTCGCCACTGCCGCCGCCGAACTCGGCCCCATCGATATCCTCGTGAACAATGCCGGCACCAGCCAGCGCGGGCCCTTCATGCAGGTGGATGACGCGCTCTGGCAGGCGGACCTCGACCTCAAGCTGTTCGCCGCCATCCGCCTGACCCGCGCGGTGTGGCCGGGGATGCAGGAACGCCGCTGGGGCCGCATCATCAACGTGCTGAACACCGGCGCCAAGGCGCCCGCCGCCCAGGGCGCGCCCACCGCCGTCTCCCGCGCCGCGGGCATGGCGCTGACCAAGGTCCTGGCGGGGGAGGGGGCGCCGCACAACATCCTGGTCAATGGCATGCTGGTCGGCATCATCGAGAGCGATCAATGGGTGCGGCGCCACGCCGCCGACCCGCGCGGCATCTCCTGGGAAGACTGGAAGACCGAGCAGGGCAAGGGCGTGCCCCTCGGCCGCATCGGCAAGGCCGCCGAATTCGCGGCGCTGGCGACCTTCCTCGCCTCCGAGAATGCCGGCTACATCACGGGCACCGCGATCAATGTGGATGGTGGCCGCAGCCCGGTCGTCTGACGCGCCGGGCCGGCGCCCGGCGCGCGCCTGACCCGCGATGGTGATCCTCGCCCTTGTCGCCGGCGTCGCGCTGCTGGCCCTGCTGTTCGGCCCGAAGCTGTGGGTGGACCATGTCCTCCGCAGCGCCCAGGCCGACCGCCCGGACCTCCCCGGCACCGGCGCCGACCTCGCCCGGCACCTGCTCGACGAGGCCGGCCTGCACGCCGTGACGGTCGAGGAGACGCAGCAGGGCGACCATTACGACGCCGGGACGCGCACCGTCCGCCTGTCGCCGCCCCATTTCCACGGCCGCTCCATCGCCGCCGTCGCCGTCGCGACGCATGAGGTGGCGCACGCCGTCCAGCACGGCCAGGACGAGCCCGCCTTCCGCCGCCGCCTGCGCCTGGTCACGATCATCGCCCCGCTCGATCGCGCGGCGCAGTTCGTCCTGCTCTCCACGCCGCTGGTCTTCCTGTTCCTGCGGTCGCCGGCGCTGGTGGCGCTGCAGGTCGGGCTGGTCGTGCTGCTGTTCGCCGGGCGACTCGCCGTGCATGCGGTCACCCTGCCGGTCGAGCTGGATGCCAGCTTCGGCAAGGCGCTGCCGGTGCTGGAACGCGGCGGCTACCTCTCGCCCAAGGACC
>JBIKII010000118.1:0-10291 GCA_044361705.1 Caulobacter sp. | reverse complement strand
CAGGATATTGTCGCCGTCGTTGCCGGTGAGGACGTTGTTCAGGCCGTTGCCTGAGCCGTTGATCGACGCGCCGCCGGTCAGGGTCAGGTTCTCGACATGGTTGGTGAGGGCGTGGGAGATCGACGCCTCGACCGTGTCATTGCCGCCGCCGGCCAGTTCGATGACCGTGTCGCCGATGTCGTCGACGACATAGGTGTCGGCGCCCGCCCCGCCGGCCATGGCGTCGGCGCCGGTTCCGCCGTCGAGGCGGTCGTCGCCCGCGCCGCCGTCGAGGCTGTCGTCGCCGTCGCCGCCCAGCAGGGTGTCATTCCCCGATCCGCCGCTGATGGTGTCGTCGCCGTCCAGGCCGCTGAGGACGTTGGCGCCGCCGTTGCCGGTGATGACGTTGTCCAGGTCGTTGCCCGTGCCGTCGATCGACTGGCTGAACCAGAGGACCAGGTTCTCGACCCCGGCGGTGAGGGTGTAGCTGGACATGCTGCGCACGGTGTCGATCCCGTCGCCGCCGGTCTCGTCGACGATGTCGCCGGCCTCGCGGACCCAGTAGAGGTCATCGCCCAGCCCGCCGGCCATGACGTCATTGCCCGTTCC
Organism: Caulobacter sp.; assembly: GCA_044361705.1. Classification (GTDB taxonomy): domain Bacteria; phylum Pseudomonadota; class Alphaproteobacteria; order Caulobacterales; family Caulobacteraceae; genus Caulobacter. The sequence continues at coordinate 9,703 of JBIKII010000118.1, read as the reverse complement.
GCCGTTGAGAATGTCATTGCCGTCGCCGCCGGTCAGGATGTCGTCGCCGTCGCCGCCCTCCAGCGTGTCATCGCCGTCGCCGCCGTCGAGGATGTCATCGCCGCCCAGGCCCTTGAGGGTGTCGTCGCCGGCCGTGCCGGTGAAGGTGTCGGGCCCGGCGGTCGGAAGCTCGGCCTCGGGCGTGACGTTGACGGTGATGGTCTGGCCGCGGACGGTAGTGTTCTCGAGGTATCTCAGAGTGCCATCGAGTACCCCTACGACAGCGTCCAGATCGCCGTCGCCGTCGAGATCTACAAAGGTTGGCGCCCCCCGAATGCCGACGAAGATCCCGTCGAATGGATTTTCTGCGCCGGATCGCTGAACGTATACGGGAGCATCTGCTGTTCCGGTATTCTCGAAGTACAGCAAGCTTTGGTCGGGATCGCCGAGCACAGCATCCAAGTCGCCGTCGCCATCGACATCTGCCAATGTCGGCGAGGAATAGATACCGGTATTCACGGCGTCGAGGGGGTTCTGCGCGCCGGTTCGCTGGACATAGACTGGCGCGGACGTCGTGCCGATGTTTTCAAAGTAGTTCACCACCCCGTCGTATTCACCGACCACGACGTCCAGATCGCCGTCGTTATCCATGTCGGCCACAGCGGGTCTCGCATACTGGCCCACATCGAAGCCGTTCAGAGGGTTCTCCGCGCCGAACCGCTGGAGATAGACCGGCGATGCGGCCGACCCGATGTTCTCGAAATAGTTCATCAATCCAAAGACGTCGCCGACCACGGCATCCTGGTCTCCATCACCGTCGAGGTCCGCCATCGCGGGCTGGGACCTGAAGAACACGTCGATCCCGGCAAATGGATTGTCGCCCGCGGTCCGCGCAACGAAGACCGGCGATGCAGCGTCGCCCACGTTCTCGAAGTAGAACAAGGTCCCGTAGGTTTCGCCGACGACAGCGTCCAGGTCACCGTCGCCGTCGAGGTCGGCGAATGCAGGCCCGGCTAGGAAGCTCACGTCCACGCCGTCGAAGGGATTGGACGCGCCTGTGCGCGGGGTGAATGCGGGATCTCCCCCTGCGCCCAGATCGTCCCCCGCCGCGTCCGTAACGTTGATCACCAGATCGCGGCTGGCCGTCGGCGTGTCGCTGACGTTGGCGTAGGTGAGGTTCTGGATCAGGGCGTCGATGGCGTCCGAGGTCGCCGCTGCGTTGAAGGTGATGGTCAGGGTCGCGCCGACGCCGCCGGCCAGGGTCCCGATGACCACGCCGCCGTAGGTGACATTGGCCCCCGACAGGCCGATCTGGCCGGCGCCGGTCCCCTCGTTGCGTACAGACAGGCGGTCCTCGGCCAGCAGCCCGCTGACCGTCAGGGTCCCGCCGTCGTAGTCGCTGTCGCCATGGACGAAGGTCACATCGGCGTCGAGGAGTTGCGGCGTCGCGTTGACGAGGTTCTCGCCGAAGGTGACGGAGGCGGAGAGGCCGGTCAGGGTCATCGGATCGTCGACGGGGGTGATGTCGATGTTGACGACGCCGAGCTCGACGACGCCCGAGCCGTCGTCGGCGGTGACGGTAACCGTGGCGGCATTGTCGCCGCTGGCGTTCAGGGCGCCGGTGTACTGGACGGCCGAGGCGGTGTTCAGGAAGGCGTCGATCGCCGAGGCCGTGCCCGTCAGGGTGATCGCGCCCGTGCCGGAGCCCGTCACCGTCACGCCGCCGCCGCTGCTGGCAGTCATCGTTCCGGCAGAAGCCGTCAGGACGACGGTGATATCGCCGGCGGTGTCCGGGTCGGTCAGCGCAATGGCCGACAGGTCAAGGTCGGAGGCGACATCCTCGGTCACCGTGACGTCCGCCGGCAGGCCGCTGGCCTCCGGGGCGTCGTTCTCGGCCGTCACCACTACGGCGATGGTCTGGCCGCGGACGGAAGTGTTCTCGAGATAGTTCAGGAAGCCATCGATCTCTCCGACCACGGCGTCCAGGTCGCCGTCGGCGTTCAGGTCGGCGATGGCCGGGGTTCTGTACAAGCCGCTTCCGGTTGAGCCAAAGAAGCCGCTGAGGGGATTGGCCGCGCCAGTGCGCTGGGTGAACACCGGGGCCTCGTCCGTGCCGGTGTTCTCGAAATAGAGCAGGCTGGCAAACTCACCGACCACGGCGTCCAGATCGCCGTCGCTATCGAGGTCGATGAAGGTGGGGGTGATGGCGAAGCCGGCATCCACGCCGTTGAACGGATTATCGGCGCCGGTGCGCGCGGTGAATACCGGGGCCAGGACCGTGCCGGTGTTCTCGAAATAGAGAAGTGCGCCGTCTCTATCGCCGGCCACGGCGTCGAGGTCCCCGTCGCCGTCGAGGTCAGCGAAGGCGGGCGCGCTGCGGGCGCCTATATCCTCGCCGTTGAACGGATTGTCCACGCCGATGCGCGGTGTGAAAACCGGGGCGAGGGCCGTGCCGGTGTTCTCGAAGTACAGCAGAGCGCCGAAGTACTCACCGACCACGGCATCGAGGTCGCCGTCGCCGTCGAGGTCGGCGAAGGCGGGGGTGCTGTAGATGCCGACATCGACGCCGTCGAACGGATTGTCGACGCCGGTGCGATGGGTGAACACCGGGGCCAGGGCGGTGCCGGTGTTTTCGTAGTAGAGCAGCGCACCGAAGGTCTCCCCGACCACGGCATCGAGGTCGCCGTCGCCGTCGATGTCGGCAAGGGCGGGGGTCGCCGAGCCGCCGACATCGACGCCATCGAACGGGTTAGCCGCGCCGGTGCGTTGGGTAAACACCGGCGGTCCCGTCAGCTCATCCCCCGCAGCATCCGTGACATTGATCACCAGATCCCGGCTCGCCGTCGGCGTATCGCTGACGTTGGCGTAGGTCAGGCTCTCGATCAGCAGTTCGATCGCCGCGGCGGAGGCGGCTGCATTGAAGGTTACCGTAAAGGTTCCACCGACCCCTCCGGCCGCCGTGCCGATGGCGATGGCCGCGGCGCCGCCGGCACCGTCGGCGTCGTACATGACGATCGCGCCGTCGAGGTAGATGACCGCGCCGCCGGCGATCGACACCCGGTCCTCGGCCAGCAGGCCGCTGACCGTCAGGGTCCCGCCCGTCCAGCCGTTCACCGAGTCGGTCAGGGTCACGGCGCCGGCGAGGACCTGGGGCGTAGAGTTGACGGTATTCTCGTTGAACGCGGCGTCGATAGCGCCGGAAAGCGAATGCGGCATATGGGATCCCCGACCTTGCCCGCGCGCCGGATCGGCGACGGGAAGGGGAGGCGCGCGCCTGTGGCGCCGCCATCAATCCCCAGAATGGTGAGACCATGGCGGGCGTCGCTTGCTCGCGGCAGTGCAATAATTACCTCGCCCGTCGTCGTGTCTTTCAACCCCGGGTCTGCGTCTCGGAAGCGACGCAGTCGCGTCGCCGGCGGCGTGGGGCTGGCAAACCGCCCCGGAGGTTGTAAGGCCTGAGGCCATGACCGACGTCGCCACGCCCAATCCCGCCCCAAAGCCCGCCCCCGCCGGTCCGTTGCTGCTGCTGTCGCCAGGGTTTTCCGACTGGCTGGCCGGGCAGGGCGCCGCGCTGGCCCTGACCACCTACCAGGCCGGGCGCCTGGTCATGATCGGCCGTCGGCCCGACGGGTCCGTCCGCGCCCATGAGCGGATGATCGAGCAGTGCCAGGGGCTGTGGACCGACGGCCGCAGCCTGTGGACCAGCGGCATGTACGCCCTGTGGCGGTTCGAGAACGACATGCCGGCCAGGGCGGTGACGCCCGCCGGCGTCGACCGCCGCTTCGTCCCGCGCGAGGCCCGGATCACCGGCCGGATCGACTGCCACGACATCGGGCTGGGCGAGGACGGGCCGATCTTCGTCAACACCCTGTTCAACGGCCTGTGCGGCGTCAGCGAGACCGGCAGCTTCCGCCCGCTGTGGAAGCCGCCCTTCATCTCCGCCTGGACGCCGGAGGACCGCTGCCACCTGAACGGCCTGGCCATGGACGGGACGCGGCCGGCCTACGTCAGCGCCGTGAGCCGCAGCGACACCCTCGACGGCTGGCGCGAGCGCCGGGTCGACGGCGGGGTGATCGTCGATGTCGCCAGCGGCGAGATCGTCTGCAGCGGCCTGTCGATGCCTCATTCACCGCGCCTGTATGACGGCCGCCTCTGGGTGCTGAACTCGGGCCGCGGACAGTTTGGCCATGTCGATCCGGCCACCGGGGTCTTCACGCCGGTCGCCTTCTGCCCCGGCTACGCCCGCGGCCTGGCCTTCATCGGCCGCCATGCGGTCATCGGCCTGTCGCGTCCGCGCCACAACCAGACCTTCGAGGGCCTGCCGCTGGATGCGGAGTTGGCCGCGCGGGACGCCACGCCGCGCTGCGGCATGATCATCGTCAACATCGACACCGGCGTGACCGAGGAATGGCTGCGCTTCGCCCATACGCTGGACGAGCTCTACGACGTCGCGGTCATGCCCGGCGTGATCCAGCCGGAGATGATCGGCTTCCAGGGCGACGCCATCAAGGCGGCCATCACCCCGGAAGCGGCAGCCTGACGGGACCGGATCGTCCGCCTGACAGGGGCGGTGGGCGGCCGGCCCGCGCACGCGCCGTCTTGGTGCTGTCGCCGATCCGGGTCTATCCTGCGAGTCGCGTTCGGGGATGGTGGCGATCCCCGTCGAGACGCGGAAAGCGAGGCAGGTCTTCAGGTCCGTCGCGTATGTAATTCCAGCACTCCTCCGGGGGGCAGCCGATGCAGGTGCTTAAGGCGCCGCCGTCCGGCTGGCCGGCCCTGGTGCTCAATGCGGACTACCGCCCGCTGAGCTACTATCCTCTGTCCCTCTGGCCCTGGCAGGAGGTGATCAAGGCGGTGTTCCTCGAGCGCGTCGAGGTCGTGTCGTCCTACGACAAGATGATCCACAGCCCCTCGTTCGAGATGCGACTGCCCAGCGTGGTGTCGCTGAAGTCCTATGTGTCCCAGGACCGGCCGCCGGCCTTCACGCGGTTCAACCTGTTCCTGCGCGACAGCTTCGCCTGCCAGTACTGCGGCTCGGGCCAGGACCTGACCTTCGACCATGTCATCCCCCGCTCCCGCGGCGGACGTACGACCTGGGAGAACATCGTCACCGCCTGCGCGCCCTGCAATCTGTCCAAGGGCGGCCGCACGCCGCGCGAGGCGCAGATGCTGCCCTACCGTGATCCACGGCGGCCCTCGATGCACGAGCTGCAGGACCACGGCCGACGCTTTCCGCCGGGCTTTCTGCACGAGAGCTGGCTGGACTATCTCTACTGGGACATCGAACTGGAGGCCTGACGGTCTCGGCGCACACCGGATGTCAACGAACGACCGGCAATCATGACGCCATGACCACCTCGGCATCCCTAACGCCTGTCGAACGCCGCCGCGATCCGCGGGGCCGCGCCCTGCTGGCGGGCAAGCTCGCCAATGAGGACGCGACACAGACCCTGGACTGCGTGATCCGCAATCTCAGCGCCGACGGGGCGATGATCGAGACCTCTGCCCCGCATCTGGTGCCGCGGGAGATGCATCTGGTGCAGATCAAGGAAGGCATCGTCTGGGATGCGGAAGTGATCTGGCGGCGCGGCAATCGCGTCGGGCTGAAGCTCAATACCCGTCACGACCTTCGCGAGACGACGGAGAAGCAGTTGAGGGCCCTCCGCGCCATCTGGAGCCAGATGGCCCTGCGTTGACGCCTGACTCAGGCGATGGTCGGCGGCGCCTCGGGATCGAGCGGCGGGGCGACGTCCGGTTCGGTGGGCAGGTCAGGATCGGTCGCCGGCGGCGACGGGTCGAAGGCCGGCGCGGGATCGGTGTCGGGAAACGCGTCTGGGTCGGACATGGGAACTCCTTCCCCATGCCAACCGATGCGGTCCCTGAAGGTTCCTAGATCTTCTCGCTGATGCGGATCGCCGCCTTGCAGCCGGCCTGGATAACCGCCGCCAGCAGCGGATAGGCCGGCGCCTCGCGGGCGCCTTCCTCGATTGCGATGTCGCGGTGGGCCAGTTCCTCGTCCCGGAACTGCGACAGTTCGGCCGCCAGTTCGGGATCCCGGTCAGCCAGCTCGGCGATCTGGGCGGCGTAGTGCTCCTCGATCACCGACTCGACCGCCTCGGTGCAGGCGTGCGCCGCCTTCTCGCCCATCAGGGCCGTGCCTGCGCCCAGCATGAAACCGGCCGCCCGCCACAGCGGCGCCATCAGGGTGGGGCGGACACGGTGCTCGTTCAGCAGGGCGTCGAACCGGGCGAGGTGGACGGCTTCGTGGCCTTCCATCTCCGCCAGCTGGGCCGTGGCGCGCTCATGTCCCCGCGCCTTGCCCAGAACCGCCTGCTGGCCGCGATAGATGTGGACCGCGCCCAGTTCGCCGGCATGGTCTACGCGCAGGATCTCCGCCAGGCGCGCCTTGACCGCGCCGCGACCGGGCCGGGACGGGGTGGCGACGCTCATCCGTAGGTCCTTCGCGTGGCGATGAAGCTGAGCACGGCCAGCTTCAGGGAGATCAGGACGTTCCAGCCGGCCATCGAAAGCCCGGGGTAGGGCGGGGCCGGGAAGATCCAGAGCGCCTTGTCACAGGACGGCGGCGCAATGCGCTCCTCGCCGTTCAGAGAGGCCATCACGTCGGCGGCGCTGACCGCGCCGCTTCCGCCGCCGGCGCAAACTGACGGGCCGGGCCACCAGCCCCATTCCGCCCCGGCGTGCCAGGCGGCGATCCCGACGCCCACCAGGAAGATCACGCCGAGCGCGGCGTTGAACAGCCGCTTGAGCCCCGCGCCCGGACCTGTGCGGACAACGATCATGCCGACCAGGGCGACGGTCATGGCGACCCAGTAGACCTCGCGCTGTTTCAGGCAGAGGTAGCAGGGCGGCAGGCCGCCGATCCGCTCGAAACCGTGCGCGATGGCCAGCATCAGCGCCGACGCCAGGAAGGCCGTCAGCCGCCAGCGGATCAGGACTGCATCGATAACTCGGGTCATGGCCTCATTCTGGCGAATTGCGCGGCGACGTCCATGGGGATCACCCGCCAAACAGCGCGCCGAACCAGTCGAGAACCGCCTGGCCGCCGACCTTGTCGAACAGGCTGACCGCCCAGGTCGCCCCGAAGGCGAGGCCGAAGGCCACCACCGCGAGTGCGGTGATCCAGGCCAGGGCGACAACCTCGCCGGCCAGGACGAACAGGCCGTCGCGCTCGATCAGCCCGGCGGCGATCAGCGTCAGGCCGAGAGACGGGACCGAATTGGTCATCGGCAGGACAATTGTGAGCGTCGCCAGGATCATCATGAGAGCCGCGAGGCGCTCACCCACCGCCGAGGTCATCAGCCGCAGGCGAGGCTTCGAGAGGCGTTCGATCCAGCGCATGCGCTTGTCGGCGAAGTCGGCCATGCGACCCAGCCACTCCCGCGAGATCCGGCGGCGCAGCCAGCTGGCCGGAAGCCAGGGCTCGCGCCGGCCCACAAGCATCTGGCCGGCCAGCAGGATGATGGGAATGCCGACGATCTGCGGCACGCCGTACAGGGCCGGCACCAGGCAGGGAATGGCCAGAATCAGGATGACGATCCCGAACGCCCGCTCGTCCAGCCGGTCAAGGATTTCGCCGATGGACAGGCCGTCGGGTCCGGCGTCGCGCGACATCATCGCCACAAGGTTCACGAAGCTGCGATCCGGGTCGTCGCGATATTGTTCCGGCTGGGTCATGGGCGCCTTTTAGGGATTGAGCCAGTCCCGGTCGAGCCTTGTCACCGGCCGCATATAGTTTCATATGTTACTAGCTTGAATCCCGTCCAGACCGCCGCCGAAACGCCGGAGCCCGCCATGAACGCCCAACCCAACGCCGACCTTTTTGACAACCCGCTCGGCACCGACGGTTTCGAGTTCGTCGAGTTCACCTCGCCCGAGCCGGAGGCGCTGAAGGCGCTGTTCGAATCGATGGGCTTCACGGCCGTCGCCAGGCACCGGTCCAAGAACGTGCTCCGCTTCCGCCAGGGCGACATCAACTTCATCCTGAACATGGAGCCGGAGGGCCAGCCGGCCGAGTTTCGCGAGGTCCACGGCCCGTCGGCGAACGCGATGGCCTTCCGCGTGCGCGACGCCGCCAAGGCGCTGGCCATGGCCGTCGAGCGCGGCGCCAAGGCGGTCGAGGGCAGGGTCGGCCCGATGGAGCTGAACATTCCGGCCATCGAGGGCATCGGCGGCACCAACCTCTACCTGGTCGACCGCTACGGCGCGCAGGAGATCTACGACGTCGACTTCCTGCCGATCCCGGGCGCCGAGGCGAAGGAAGAGGCCAACAGCGTCGGCCTGACCTACCTCGATCACCTGACCCACAACGTCTTCCGGGGCGGCATGGCCAAGTGGGCGGAGTTCTACGAGCGCGTCTTCAACTTCCGCGAAATCCGTTACTTCGACATCGAGGGCAAGGTGACCGGCCTGTTCTCCAAGGCCATGACCAGCCCGGACGGCAAGATCCGCATCCCGCTGAACGAGAGCCAGGATGAGCAGTCGCAGATCGAGGAATTCCTCCGCGACTACAAGGGCGAGGGCATCCAGCACCTGGCCTTCGGCACCGACGACATCTTCGCCACGGTCGAGACGCTACGCGCGCGGGGCGTCAAGTTCCAGACGACGCCGGACAGCTACTACGAGCTGCTCGACGGCCGGGTCGTCGGCCACGGCGAGGACACCGCCCACCTGAAGGCGCTGAACATCCTGCTCGACGGCGCGCCGACCGAAGGCCAGGGGCTGCTGCTGCAGATCTTCACCGAGAACCAGGTCGGCCCGATCTTCTTCGAGATCATCCAGCGCAAGGGCAACGAGGGCTTCGGCGAGGGCAACTTCAAGGCGCTGTTCGAGTCGATCGAGCTCGACCAGATCCGCAGGGGCGTGGTGAAGGCGGACTAGGCTTCCGCGAGACCGAGGCGCATCTCGATTCTGTCGAGACGCGTCTCGAAGCGGTCCATGCGGCGGTTCAGAACCACGAGGTTCTCTTCGACATTGGTCAGCCGGACCTTGATCTCGGAGACCTCCTCGACAAGCCGGTCCACCTGCGTCGAGATATGGCGCAGGTACTGGAGCACGATGTTGTCGGGCCCGTCGGTCATGATGTGAACATAGGGCGAACATGGCGAGAGCGCAAGTGAAATCACTCGCAATGATTGTGGCGGCGGGCCTCGCTCTGCTGGCCACGCCGGCGCTGGCCAAGCCCAAATGGGCGCTGGTCATCCACGGCGGCGCCGGGGTCATCGAGCGCAAGGACCTGACGCCCGAGGTCGAGACCGCCTATCGCAAGGCGATGTTCGAAGCCGCCGCCAAGGGCTCGGCCGTCCTCGACAAGGGCGGCAGCGCCATGGACGCCATTGAGGCGGTGATCCGCGACCTTGAGGATGACCCCCTGTTCAACGCCGGACGCGGCGCGGTGTTCACCGCCGAGGGGCGCAACGAACTGGACGCCGCCATCATGGATGGCGCGACCCTGAAAGCCGGGTCCGTCGCCGGCGTCACCCGCACCCGCCATCCGATCAGCCTGGCCCGCGCGGTGATGGAGAAGTCGCGCCACGTGATGATGATCGGCCCCGGCGCCGACGCGTTCGCGGCCTCCCAAGGGCTGGAGCAGGTCGATCCGTCGTTCTTCTTCACCGAGCGGCGCTGGGACGGCCTGGTGAAGGAGCTCGGCAAGCAGGGCCTCCCGGTTCCGCCGCGCCCGGCCGGCGCGCCGTCGCCGCAGGCC
>JBIKII010000117.1:0-10336 GCA_044361705.1 Caulobacter sp. | reverse complement strand
GCATACGCCCGGCGCTGTCAGCATGGGCAACCCGCACGTCGTGTTCTTCGTCGACCGCGAGCCGGATGACGCGCTGGTGCGCGGTTCGGGCAGCCTGATCGAGCACCACCCGCTGTTCCCGGAAGGGGTCAACGTCGGCTTCGCCTTCGTGAAGGCGCGCGACCGCATCCGGCTTCGGGTCTGGGAGCGGGGCGCGGGCCTGACCAAGGCCTGTGGCACCGGCGCCTGCGCCGCCCTGGTCGCCTGCGCTCGCCGGGGCCTGACCGACCGCAAGGCGACCCTGGAACTGGACGGCGGCGAGCTGCTGATCGAGTGGCGTGAAAGCGACGGCCACGTGATCATGACCGGTCCGGTGGAGCTGGAGTTTTCGGGGCGGCTGTAGAGCTGTGCGTGGTTCGCGACGCTCGCCCGAGGGCTGGCTCCTCACCATGACGAGCTTTGATGTAGCCCCCCACTTTCGTCATCCTGAGGAGCGGCGAAGCCGCGTCGCGAAGGACGCACGGCCCTACAGCCGGTACTCCGCCTCCAGCACGTACCGCGACCCTTCCGAGGTCTGGTGGCTGGAATAGAGGCCGAACCGGTCAACCGCGAAGATCGGTGACTTCAGCAGGCTGTTGGCCTCCAGCCAGGTGGCGACGGCGACCGGGTCCGGCCGGCGCAGGTACGCCATCGTGACGTGCGGGCGATAGGCCCTGCCCTCGCTCTTGAGGCCGGCGCGGCGGGCGGCGGCCTCGCACTTGCCTGCCAGGTTGTTGAGCGGCTCGCTCTTGCCCACCCCCGCCCAGACGGCGTGAATGTCCGGCCCCTCGCCGAAGGCGCCGACGCTGTCGAGCTCAAGCCCGAAGGCCGGTTTCGCGATAGTCGCCAGCTCGATGTCGAGATCCTCGGCCACCCGCGGCTGCACGTCGCCGAAGAAGCGCAACGTGATGTGCAGCGCCTCCAGCGGCCGCCACCGCGCGTCGTCCAGCCCGCGCATGCGGCTGGTCAGCGGCTGGCCGATGTCCTCGGGGACGGCGATGGCGGCGAAGAGGCGGATCATGGGGACAAACCCATATCCGTCATCCTCGGGCTTGTCCCGAGGACCCCTCGTTCATCTTCACCGTGAGGGTGTGATCACGCTCTCACCTGCGAACCGACAGAGGGGTCCTCGCCACAAGGGCGAGGATGACGGTGGAAACTAGGGACAGGGATTGGGTCGCTGCACGTGAATCGCGTCCACCGCCTTCTCCAGCTCGGCGGTCCACTCAAGATCAAACGCGTCGATGTTGGTCTTCAGCTGCTCCATGCTGGTCGCGCCGATGATGGTCGAGGCGACGAAGGGGCGGGTGTCGCAGAACTTCAGGGCCAGGTGGGCCGGGTCGATGCCGTGGTCACGGGCCAGGGTGATGTAGGCGGTGAAGGCTTCCTCCGCCCCCGGACCCTCGTAGCGTTGCATGCGGTTGTAGAGCGCCTTGCGCGAACCCTCGGGCAGGGCGCCGCCGAGGTACTTGCCGGTCAGCCAGCCCTGGGCCAGCGGCGAATAGGCCAGCAGGCCGATGTCCTCGCGCATGCCCATCTCCGCCAGGCCGTACTCATAGACGCGGTTGGCCAGGTGGTAGGCGTTCTGGATCGAGGCAACGCGCGGCAGGCCGCGCTTTTCGCTCTCCTGCAGAAACCGCATCACGCCCCAGGGGAACTCGTTGGAGAGGCCGATGGCGCGGATGCGGCCGGCCTTCACATGGACGTCCAGCGCCTCGAGGATCGATTCGAACGGCTCGTAGTCGTCGTCATAGTCGCGGTAGGTCATGCCGCCGAAGGTGCGCACCGCCCGGTCGGGCCAGTGCAGCTGGTAGAGGTCGAGGTAGTCGGTCCGCAGCCGCTTGAGGGAGTTTTCTACCGCCTCGTCGATCTGCGCCTTGGTCTGGCGGGCGTTGGACTTGTCGGCGCGGATCCAGTCGAGGCCGCCGAACACCGAGCCCCGGCCGGCGACCTTGGAGGCCAGCACAATCTGATCGCGCCTGCCGGACTTCTCCAGCCAGGTCCCGATGTATTGCTCGGTGCGGCCCTGGGTCTCCGGGCGCGGCGGGCTGGCGTACATCTCGGCGGTGTCCCAGAAGGTGACCCCGCGCTCGAAGGCGTAGTCCATCTGGGCGTGGGCCTCGGTCTCGGTGTTCTGCGACCCCCAGGTCATGGTGCCCAGGCAGCAGCGGCTGATGTCGATGCCGGTGCGGCCCAGTTTCGAGTACTGCAAGTCAGATCCCCCTCATTGCGTCTTCCCCCGGATCCAGTCCGGGGTCGCTTGACGCTCGCTCCTCAGGATGACGAGCTCAGCAACAGATTTCTTCATGGTGAGGAGCGATCCGTGAGGATCGCGTCTCGTAACCACGCAAGGCCCTACCGCACCGCGGCCAGAACCCGGGCCACCACCGGCGCGAGCCGGGCGGCGATGATGCTGACGCCCTGGGCGTTGGGATGGATCCCGTCGCGCTGGTTCAGGCGACGATCGCCGGCCACCCCGGCCAGCAGGTTCGGATACAGCGTCACCTCGTGCTTGCGCGCCAGATCGGCGTACAGGGCCGCGACGTCGCGGGCGTACGAGCGGCCGAGCGCGCTCGGCACCGTGATGCCGGCCAGCACCACGGTGATGCCGCGCGCCTTCAGCTTGCCGATGATGCGGTCGAGGTTGGCGCGGGTCTGCCGGGGGTCCAGTCCCTGCAGCAGGTCGTTGCCGCCCAGGGCGACGACACAGACGGCGGTGTCCTTCTGGACGCTGAAGTCGACGCGGGCCAGGCCGCCGGCCGTGGTGTCGCCGCTGACGCCGGCCCCGCGAACCCGCGCGCCAGGCACTGATTTGGCGAGCTCACGCTCCAGCTTCGCCGGCAGCGCCTCGCGGGCCGGCAGGCCGTAGCCGGCGGTGATCGAGTCGCCCAGAACGGTGACGACGCGCGGACGCGCCTGGGCCAGCGCCGGTGAGGCGGAGGCGGCGGCGGCGAACAGCAGGCCGGCGAAAGCGCGGCGGGTGAACGGACGGTAAGGTGTGCGATCCATGGCTTCGTCCTACATAGGGTGTACAGGCCCACCGGAAAACGCCCCCCGCCCATGATTGACGCATCGACGACGACGCCGCTCTCCCTCGACGCGGTCACCCTGACGCTGCCCTCTGCGGCGGGGCCGGTGGAAATTCTCCGCGGCGTCAGCCTGACGGTGGAGCCGGGCGAACGTGTGGCGGTGGTCGGGCCGTCGGGGTCGGGCAAGTCCTCGCTGATCGCCGTCGCCGCCGGGCTGGAGCAGCCGACCTCGGGAACCGTGCGCCTGTTCGGCCAGGAGCTGGGGCGTCTGAGCGAGGACGGCCGGGCGAAGCTGCGCCGGGGCAAGGTGTCGCTGGTCTTCCAGTCCTTCCACCTGCTGCCGAACATGACCGCCGAGGAGAACGTCTCCGCGCCGCTCGAGATCGCCGGCCGCAGTGCGGCGGCGAAGACGGCCCGTGAGTGGCTGGATCGCGTGGGCCTCTCCGAGCGCCTGCGCCACTACCCGCACCAGCTGAGCGGCGGCGAGCAGCAGCGCGTCGCCCTGGCCCGCGCCCTGGCCATCCAGCCGGAGCTGCTGTTCGCCGACGAACCGACCGGCAACCTCGACGCCGCCAACGCCGCGGGCGTGGCCGAGCTGATGTTCGAACTGGTTGCAGAAACCGGCGCGGCGATGGTGCTGGTCACCCATGATCCGGCGCTGGCGGCCCGCGCCGACCGCCAGATCGTCATGGGCGGCGGCCTGGTGGTGGACCCGGCGTGAGCGAGCTGCCCCTGTCCTTCCGCTTCGCCGGGCGCGAGCTGCGCTCGGGCGTCGCCGGGTTCCGCATCTTCCTGGCCTGCCTGGCGCTCGGCGTCGCGGCCATCGCCGCCGCCGGCTCGACGGCCGAGGCCTTCCGGCGCGGCCTGGCGTCGGAGGCGCGGGAGATCCTCGGCGGCGACCTGCGGATCAGCGTCGAGGGCCGCCGCTTCACGCCCGCCGACCGGACCCGCTTCGAGGCGCTGGGCGAGACCGCCTACTCCGTCGCCTCCATGGCCATGGCCGAGACCGCCACGGGCGAGCGCCGGCTGGTCGAGCTCCGCGGCGTCTCCGGAACCTATCCGCTCGCCGGGACGGTCGAGATCAGCGGGGCGCCCTCGCTGGCCGAAGCCTTCCGGCCGGAGGGCGACGCGGCCGGTGCGGCGGTGGAGCAGGCCCTGCTCGACCGCTTGAACCTCAAGCTCGGCGACCGTTTCCTGGTCGGCGAGGCGCCGTTCGTGGCCCGCGCGGTGCTGATGTCCGAGCCCGACCGGCTGGGCCGCGGCTTTTCGCTGGGCCCGCGCGTCCTGACCACCGTCGAGGCCGTCGAGAAGGGCGGCTTTCTGCAGGAGGGTTTGCCCGACACCGGCGAGACCGTGCGGATCGCCCTGCGGCCGGACCTGACCTCCAACGCCTCGGTCGACCGACTGGTGAAGGAGCTGCAGGCGCGGGACTTCTCCGCACGGGGCCGCAACGATGCGGCGGCCGGCGTCAAGCGGCTGATCGACCAGCTGGAGTACTTCCTAGGCTTCATCGGCCTGGCCTCGCTGGTCGCCGGCGGCCTGGGCGTCGCCGGCGCGGTCAGCGCCTATCTGGAACAGCGCAAGGCCTCGATCGCCATCCTCAAGGCGCTGGGGGCGGAGGGGGCGCTGATCCGCAACCTCTACCTGATCCAGATCGGCGCGCTGTCGCTGCTGGGCGTGGCCATCGGCCTGGCGATCGGGGCCGTCGCCCCGCTGGTGCTGGGACAGCTGGCCGGCGACGACCTGCCCGTGCCGGCCCTGTTCGCCGTCTATCCGATGCCGCTCCTGAAGGCCGCCGCCTTCGGCCTGCTCGCCGCCGCGGCCTTCAGCCTGGCGCCGCTGGCGAGGGCGCGGACCACGCCGCCGTCGTCGCTGTTCCGCCGCGACCTGGGCGGGCGGCTGACCTTCGGCATCGAGGTCATCGTGGCCATACTCGCAGGCCTGGGCCTGGCGGGCCTCGCCGTCATCACCGCCCCGACGCCGGTGGCGGCCGGGATCATGATCGCCGGCGTGGCGGTTTCGTTCGGCCTGCTCTGGGCGCTGGGACGCGGCGCGGCCTGGCTGGCCGGCAAGGCGCGCGGACTGACCCGGGGACCGGTGAAGATCGGCATCGCCAACCTGGCCGGACCACGCTCGGCGGCCCGCACGGCCGCGCCCGCCATCGGCCTGGGCGTCGCGCTGCTGTCGGCGGTGGTGCTGATCCAGTCGGCCCTGCTCAACCAGATCAGCACGGTGGCGCCGAAGACCGCGCCGGCCATGGTGTTCACCGAGATCCCCGGCGAGCGGGCCGGCGAGTTCGACGCCGTGGTCGGCAAGGCCTTCGACAGGTCACTGACAGACGACAACTGGCTGCGCGCCGCCTATTTCACCGGCCGCATCGTACGGGTGAAGGGCGAGATCGTAGACCGCGAGCAGATCGCCCAGGGCGAGCGCTGGGCCTATGACAATGACATCGGCATGTCGGCCATCGGCGCCGAACCCAACGACGCCGGCATCGTCGCCGGCAAGTGGTGGGCGGAGGGCTACGCCGGGCCACCGCTGGTGGCGCTGGAGGAAGACGCGGCCAAGGGCGGCGGCCTGTCGGTCGGCGACATGGTCACCATCTCGGTGCTGGGCCGCGAGATCGACGCGAAGATCGCGGTGCTGCGCAAGGTCGAGTGGGGCGGGTTCGGCCCCGCCTTCGCGGTGATCCTCAGCCCCAACGCGCTGGAGGGCGCAAGCCTGCGGCAGGTGGCCATCGCCAAGGCCGACAAGGGCCAGGAGGAACGGGCCATCCGCGCGCTCGGCCAGACGTTCCCGATGGTCAATGTCATCAGCGTGCGTGAGCAGCTGGAGGCGGCGACCGAGATGTTCGACCGTCTGGCGCTGGCCGTGCGCGGCGCGGCGGGCGTGGCGGCGCTGGCCGGGCTGCTGGTGCTGGCCGGAGCCATCGCGGCCGGCGCGCGCGCCCGGGCCCGCGAGGCGGCGACGCTGAAGGTGCTCGGCGGCTCGCGGCTGCAGATCCTCACCGCCTACGGCGTCGAATACGGCGCGGTCGGGCTGATCGCCGGCGTGGCGGGCGTCGCGCTCGGCTACGCCGCCGCCTGGCCGGTGGTGGCGCTGGTGTTCGAGGCCGACTGGAGCGTGGACTGGGGCGGGGTCGCGGCCCTGCTCGGCGGCGCCTCGGGCCTGGCCTTCATCGGCGGGCTGCTGGCGGCGATGCAGGCCCTGTCCAAGCGGCCGGCGCCGGTTCTGCGCACCGAATAATCGGACGCCACTTGCTTCCTGCGCGCGCGCACCCAATATCTGTGACGCGTCCGCCTTGGGCGCCTTGAAAGGGTTTTTCCGATGAGCGACTTCGAACGCGGCGCAACGCGCTCGATTCCGCATGCAGCCGACATGTCCGTCGACGCGGGTCTCCGCGCCTTCATGCTCGGCGTCTACAACAAGATGGCGCTGGGTCTGCTGCTGTCAGCAGCTGTCGCCTACGCCGTGGCCACGGTCCCGGCCATCCGCGACATCCTGTTCGTGGTCTCGGAGACGGGCGCTTTCCGCGGCTACACGCTGCCGGGCATGATCCTGGCCTTCGCCCCGCTGGCCCTGGTTCTGATCGCGGGCTTTGCGATGCGTAATCCGAGCCCGGCCGGATCGGCCGCGCTGTACTGGACGATCGTCAGCGTCATCGGCGCGTCCGGCGCCGTCTGGGTGCTGCGCTACACGGGCGGCTCGATCGCCACGACCTTCCTGATCACTGCCACCGCCTTCGGCGCGCTCAGCCTGGTCGGCTACACGACCAAGCGGGACCTGACCGGCATGGGCAGCTTCCTGATCATGGGCGTCTGGGGTCTGCTGCTGGCGTCGATCGTCAACATCTTCCTGCAGCAGCCGGCGCTGTACTGGATCATCAACGCCCTCGGCGTCCTGATCTTCGCGGGCCTGACCGCCTACGACACCCAGCGTCTGAAGATGACCTACTACGAGATCGGTGGCGACCAGACCGCTCTCGGCGTGGCGACCAATTACGGCGCGCTGAGCCTGTACCTGGACTTCATCAACATGTTCCAGTTCCTGCTGGCCTTCCTGGGCGTCCGCCGCGAGTAGCGGCGTCGTCAAGGCAACGAAACGAGGCCCCGTCGAGCGATCGGCGGGGCCTTTTCTGTTCTGCTCGATACCGTCGTCATCCTCGCCCTTGTAGCGAGGCCCCCTGTGTCGGTTCGCAGGTGAGAGTGTGATCACGCTCCCACGTGGAAGCTGGACGAGGGATCCTCGGGACGAGCCCGAGGATGACGGATAGAGGCGGCGATCACCGGCTCCCCTACTCCACCACCGTGAAGCGCCCCTTGTCGAAGACCTTGAGCACCTGCTCCAGTTCGTGGCCGCGCTTCAGCACGTGGCCGGTCTGGTTCATGATCGCCCAGGCGCCCTGCCGGCGCGCGAGGGCCGGGCGCTTTTCGATGCGGTAGAGCGGCGCCTCGCCCGAGCGGCGGAAGACAGTGAAGGTCGCCGTCTCGGCGCCGCCGGCGATGCCGTAGTCGCGCCATTCGGCGGCCGCCACCATGCGGCCGTACAGTCGCAGCAGTCGCTCCAGTTCGCGCCGCTCGAAGAAGACAGTGGCGGCGCGTGGCGCGGAGTATGTCGGGTCTAACGCCATGCGGGGATCAGGCTAGCGCTGAATCGCGGGCCTTGGCGAGGCCTGTCGCGATTCCGACACGGTCGGCCGGTTTGTGCGGGACCTGTCACACAGGGCCGCAAAATGACCTTGTTTCCGACGCGCGCCCGCCGGATGCGCCCACCAGATTAGCAGTGTCGGCCGGTCAGACATCCCGAGGTTCTGGATCCTGAACAGCCCCCCCAGCCCCCTCCCGGATCACGGGACTTTGGCCGGCCGACGACTTCCCTCAGTATCCCTCAATGAGCCCGCGTTGCCTTCCCCTCGGGCAGCGCGGGTTTCATTGTGTCTGGACATCAGAACACAGAGGGAAACGGACATGGGTAGACTGGCGGGACGGGTGGCGATCGTCACGGGTGCGGCGAGCGGGATCGGCCGGGCCGCCGCCGAACTCTTCGCCGCCGAGGGCGCGCGGGTGCTGGCCGTCGATCGGCCGGGAACCGACCTGTCCTTCGAGCACAGCGACATTCAGGGCCTGGGCGTCGACATCTCCGGCGACGGCGCGCCGCGGCAGATCATCGACACCGCCATCTCGGCCTTCGGCAAGCTGGACATCGTCTACAGCAATGCCGG
Organism: Caulobacter sp.; assembly: GCA_044361705.1. Classification (GTDB taxonomy): domain Bacteria; phylum Pseudomonadota; class Alphaproteobacteria; order Caulobacterales; family Caulobacteraceae; genus Caulobacter. Next base: position 2,068 of record JBIKII010000117.1, on the reverse strand, counting down.
CGTCTCGGGCTCGACGCCCGTGGGCGAGACGAGCGACGAGGAGTTCGACCGCCAGTACGGCGTCAACCTGCGCGCCGGCTTCCGCATCGCGCGGGACGCCACGCCGCATCTGGTGAAGTCCGGGGTCGGGCGGCTGATCTTCACCGCCTCGATCATGGCCCGTCACACCGACAACGGCCTGGTCGCCTATTCGGCCAGCAAGGCCGGCGTCGTCGGGATGATGCGCACCTTTGCGCTGGAGCTGGGCCGCCACGGCGTGACCTCCAACGCCATCCTGCCCGGCGCCATCGCCACCGGCATGACCGCCGGCAGCTTCCAGCGGGAGGACATCGCCGCCCTGTGGGCCAAGAAGGCGGCGCTCAAGCGCCTTGGCCAGCCCATCGACATCGCCCGCGCGGCGCTTTTCCTGGCGTCGGACGACGGCGGGTTCGTGACGGGCCAGGCGCTGGGGGTGGACGGCGGGCTGATGCTGAGGGTCTGAGCCGCTGAGTGGTTCGCGACGCCGGCCCGAGAGCCGGCTCCTCACCATGACGAAGGTGGTTTGCGCTCCACAGAGTTCGTCATCCTGAGGAGCGAGCCGTCCGGCGAGCGTCGCGAAGGACGCACTGCCTACTTCGCCAGCACCGCGATGATCTTGCCGCCCTTGTTGGCCTGGACCAGCACAACGGTCTCCAGGCCCTCGGTCTCGGCCGCCGGTACGCGATAGGCCGTCGGGCGGCCGCGCCAGGCGCCGAGGCGCTCGATCTCGCGGACCACGTTTCGCTGGACCAGGGTCTGGCCGCGCGTATCGCCACGCTTTGGCGTGACCTCCTGCGGGCGCGGATCGTAGCGAACCAGCCAGACCTCGGCCCCGCCGCGCGGCACGGGCCCCGAGCCGACCGCGACGCGGCGGGCGCCCATGAACATCATGTCCGGCGGATACCGCGGCTCGCGCGCGGCCTGGTCGACCAGCGGCTCGATCGTCTCGGGGCGCACGCCTGAGGCCTGCACCTCGCCGTCGATGACCACCTGCGGGGTGTAGACCTCGCGCAGGGCCAGCTTGCGAACGTAGGCGCGCTGGCGCTCGGTGAACTCCGGCTGGGCGAAGGTGTCCGGCCAGCCCATGTAATCCCAGTAGTCGACCGCGAAGGTCAGGGCCAGGACGTCCGGCCGCTCCGACAGCTCCGACACCAGCGCGTTGGCCCTGGCGCAGGATGAACAGCCCTGGGCGGTGAACAGCTCCACGACCACGGGCGGGCGCGCCCGGGCCGGGGCGGCCGACGGGAGCAGGGCGAGCAGCAGAAGGGGAAGCAGGAGGCGACGCATTGCACCGCACTTAATCGAAGAAGGGGCGGCGGCGCGTTTCACGAGGCCGTGAGCCACGCCGCCGCCCGGGGTCTTACGCCTCGCCCTTGGCGAGGTTGCGCAGCACGTAGGGCATCACGCCGCCGCTGGTGAAGTATTCCAGCTCGGTCGGGCCATCGATGCGGCAACGGACGGGGAAGCGCGCGATGCGGCCGTCCGACGGGCGGTAGAGCTCGACGATCAGCTGCTTGCGCGGCGACAGGTCCTGCAGGCCGCGGATGGAGACGATCTCCTCGCCCGTGAGGCCCAGGCGCTGCCAGCCGTCCGACAGGAACTGCAGCGGCAGCACGCCCATCTGCACCAGGTTCGAACGGTGGATGCGCTCGAAGCTCTCGGCGATGACGGCGCGGACGCCGAGCAGCTTGGCGCCCTTGGCCGCCCAGTCGCGCGAGGAGCCGGTGCCGTATTCCTTGCCGGCGAACACGACGGCCGGACGGCCCTCGCCCTCGTAGCGCATGGCGGCGTCATAGATCGACATCACCTCGCCCGACGGGAAGTGCTTGGTCACGCCGCCCTCGATCTCCGGGGTGATCTTGTTGCGGATGCGGATGTTGGCGAAGGTGCCGCGCATCATGACTTCGTGGTTGCCGCGGCGCGAGCCGTAGCCGTTGAAGTCCTCGAAGCGGACCTGGTGCGACAGCAGGTATTCACCGGCCGGCGAGGTCTTCTTGATCGAACCGGCCGGGCTGATGTGGTCGGTGGTGATGGAGTCGCCGAACACGCC
>JBIKII010000275.1:0-2933 GCA_044361705.1 Caulobacter sp. | reverse complement strand
CTCGCCGGCCTGGTCCCGGGTTCTGCCGGACACACGCTTTATGCGGCGACCAAGAGCTTCCTGGTGAAGTTCTCCCAGAGCCTGCATCTCGAGAACCAGGCGACCGGCGTGCATGTCACGGCCCTCTGTCCGGGGTTCACCTTCTCGGAATTCCATGACGTCAACGCCACCCGGGCGCAGATTTCCCAGTCGACGCCGGACTGGCTGTGGCTGGGGGCGGACGAGGTCGCGGCCACCGGCTACGAGGCGGCGGAGGCCAACAGGCCGGTCTGCGTCACCGGCGCGCCCAACAAGGCGATCGCCGCCATCGCCAAGATCCTCCCCGACGACTGGGCCCTGGCCCTGATGGCCAGCCAGGGCGCGCGGTTCCGGAAGGTCTGACCCGCGGCCCGGGGACACGCACTGAAGTGCATGTCCCCCGCGCCACACCTACTTCTCAGCCGAATAGGGCGCCGAGACATCCGTCTTGATGATCACGCTGCGGGCCGTGTCGGCGACGCCGATGATCACGAACTGCACCGCCATGGCGCAGAGGATCAGGCCAAGCACCCGTACGATGATGGTCATGCCGATCCGGCCCAGCAGGCGCGAGATCAACGGCGTCAGCCAGAAGCAGATCATCGTCAGCAGCGAGACCGCCGCGATGACGCCGATGCCCACGGCCATTCCCTCGAGACCCAGGGTCTTGGCTTCGCTGGCGTAGATGATCACCGTCGAGATCGCGCCCGGGCCGATCAACAGCGGCATCGCGAAGGGCACGATCAGGCGTTCGAACCGGCGACGGGCGTACGCGCGCGGACCGGCGTCCTCGGCCCCCTCGGCGGCGTCGGCGAACATCGCCGTGAAGTCGTCCCGCGCCATCTCCAGCCCCATCAGGAACAGGATTACCCCGCCGGCGATGCGGAAGGCCGGCAGGGAGATGCCGAAGAACTCCAGCAGCGCCAGGCCGGTGAAGAAGAAGAAGCTCATGAACAAGAACGCGAACAGCGCGATGTAGACGGCGACCCAGCGCCGGCCCGCTGCGATGGCGCCGGCGGTGGCGGCCGCGAACACGGGCACGTTGCCGATCGGGTCGAGCAGCGCGAACAGGGCGACGAAGAAGTTGACGGCGTATTCGGAGGGGGTCATGCAGCCTTCTTAGCCCAAAACACACTGAATCGCCTCCCCCGAGAGGCGGGAGACGCTGCATGTCCGCCGACCCGCGCCTGATCATTCCGCTCGACCTGCCCAGCCGCGCCGAGGCAGAGGCGATGGTGGAGGCGCTCGGGGACAGCGTCAGCTTCTACAAGATCGGCCTGCAGATGCTGGCGGTGGGCGGCATGGACATGGCGCGCGACCTCAAGGCGCGCGGCCGTAAGGTGTTTCTCGACTGGAAGCTGCACGACATCGGCGCGACGGTCGAGAAGGCCACGGCGGCGATCGTCGGCACAGGCGCCTGCGACCTGCTGACCGTCCACGCCCAGCCGCAGGTGCTGGCGGCGGCGGTGAAAGGCCGTGGCGGCGACCAACAGGCGAAGATTGTCGGGGTGACCGTCCTGACCAGCCTGAACGGCCAGGACCTGGCGCAGATCGGCTACGGCATGGGGGTCGAGCAGCTGGTCGAGCGCCGGATTCGTCAGGTGATCGATGCGGGCGCCGACGGTGTGGTCGCCAGCCCGCACGAGGCGGCGCTGGCCCGGCGCATCGGCGGCCCCGACTTTCTGGTCGTCACGCCGGGCGTTCGTCCGGACTGGGCGGGCAAGGACGATCAGGCGCGCGCCGCGACGCCTGCCGAGGCCCTACGGGCGGGCGCGAGCCATCTCGTCTGTGGCCGGCCGATCACCGCGTCGGCGGACCCGCGCAATGCGGCCATGCGGGTTGTCGAGGAGATGGCCGCAGCCTAGTGGCAGCAGCCGCCCTTGCGGGGCTTGCCGCCACCCTTGCCCGGCTTGCCCGGGTGGACCGGCGGAGGACGGTGCGGGGGCGGGCGATAGCCGCGTCCACCGCCAACGGTGACCCGCGCGCTGGCGCTGGCATAGGCATAGGAGGACGCTGAGGCGCCAGCCCAGGCATAGCCGCCACCGCCACCCCCGCCGCCGGCGTAGACTTCGGGCCCAACGCCACCGCCGCCCCAGAAGAAGCTGTCGCCCAGACGCACCTCGCCGTAGCCGGGCGGATAGGAGGGCGGGCAGGACGGCGGAGCCGGCGGCGCGTAACCGCCGCCGCAACAGCTGCTGCAGGGGGGCGGCCCCGCCGGCGGGTGCGGATAGCCACCGCCGGCGGCGTAGCCGTAGCCCGCCGCGCCCGGGCTCGACTGTGCGCCGGAAACCTGGCTCCAGCGACCGTCCTGGTCCTGAACAAAGATCTGGGCTTCCGCGACGCCGCGCGGATAGCCGGCGATATAGCCGGCCCGATAGCCTTCCTCGTAACCGTAGCCGCCGGTCGGGCCGTAGCCGCCGCCATAGCTGTATCCGCCACAGGGGCCGGGACAGGCCGGCGGAGGCGGCAGGGGCTGCGGCGGGGGCGCCGGATGCGGCGCGCGGCTGCAGCAGGTCTCGACCACATAGTATCCGCCGCCCTGCTCGGGCATGGCGGGATAGGCCGGTGAATAGGCGGGCGCGTAGGCGGGCGTGTAGCCCGACGGGGCGGGCGGCGGCGCCTCGTAGGCGGCAGCGGCGCGCGCCAGCGTCAGAAGACTGACGATGGCCAGCGCTAAACGTGTGATCCAGGTCATCATGGCCGCTCCGGCGCCTTGAAGCGGCGACCCTAGGAGCGTCAACGGCGAGAGGCGAACCCTTGCCCCTGATGCGCGAGGGGGCCGTGGTTAAACTTCGCGCCTGACGGATGCGGCCGGGCGGCCGTCAGAAGTCGCTGGCGAGGCCCTTGCGCTCCCAGTCGCCGTACCGCGTGGGCTCAAGGCCGGCGGGTCCGCCTTCTTCCGGCGGCAGATCAGG
>JBIKII010000274.1:0-2934 GCA_044361705.1 Caulobacter sp. | reverse complement strand
CGAGGGTTGGTTTCCAGACGATCCAGGGTGAAGCTGACCGGGGTCAGCGGCTCGAATGCGGCCTGGGCGTCCTGCAGCACGACCTCGACCATCCGCTGGACCAGCACCCGCTCGATGGTGGTGTAGGGGCGACCCTCGATCCGCATCGCCGCTGTGCCGCGGCGGCCGCCCAGCAGCACGTCGACGATCGAGTAGATCAGGTTGGAGTCGACGGTCAGCAGGCCGTAGTTGTCCAGCTCCTCGGCCCGGAACACCGACAGGATGGCCGGCAGCGGGATCGAGTTGAGGTAATCGCCGAACCGGATCGACGAGATGTTGTCGAGGCTGACCTCGACGTTGTCGCTGGTGAAGTTGCGCAGGCTCGTGGTCATCAGCCGGACCAGCCGGTCGAAGACGATCTCGAGCATCGGCAGACGCTCATAGGAAACCAGCGCCGAGTTGATGATCGCGCGGATGCCGTTGCGATCCGCCGCGTCATCCTCGTTGAGGTCGAAGCCCAGCAGGCTGTCGATCTCGTCCTGGTTCAGGATGCGCTCGGCGCCCAGCAGTCCTTCGGCGCCGCCGTCACCCCAGTCGGGTCCGCCGGCGGCGCCTTCACCGTTCTCCTGGGCCCACTGGGCCATCGCCGCCTGGTCGTCGGTGTCCTGGGTCATGCCATACGCGCCGCCAGCCCCCTTTCGGGCGCTAGTTGATCAGCATCTCCTCGATCAGGACGGCCTTCACCTTGGTGGGGGCGACGACCAGGTTCACACGACGCAGGATCTCCAGCCGCAGCTGGTAACTGCCTTGGCTGCCGGTCAGGTCTTCCGGACGCAGCTCGCGCAGGAAGGTCTGGAACATGTCCTGCATCCGGGGAATGTTCGGGTCGAGCACCTCGACCGCTTCAGCGTCCGCGAGCTCGAAGGTCAGCTTCAGCTTGAGGAAGGTCGGACGACCGTCAGCGGTCTGCATGTTCACGACGATGTCCGGCAGGGTGTAGAAGATCACCCCGTCAGGCCCCTCGCGAACGACGGCAGCGCCGGCCTCGGGCTTGCCGCCGCCATGCGCGTCCTTCTTGGGCTTCTTGGGCTTCTTCTCCGGCTTGGCGCCGTGTTCGCCGGCCGCTTCCGGCTTGGGCTTCATCAGGAAGAAGGCGCCCGCCCCGCCGCCGCCCAGCACCAGAACCGCCGCCGCGCCGGCGATGATCACCAGCTTCATGGGCAGCTTTTTCTTGGCCGGCGCTTCGCCGTCCGCGCCTTCGGGGGCTTCGGCGTCTACAGCGTCTTCGCCCTCTTTGCCCTTGTCTGCGGCCACGCGCGCGACTCCTTGGAATCTCTACCCCTCCCTCATGCGTTCACGTTGGTTAAGGATCGGTTCCAAACGTGGTTAACGCCGTCGGGTGCGGCGATGTGCGCACCCGGCAAATCCGCCGTCGGCGGAGCCTGACCTGATGCGCCGCCAACCCACGCCCGAAGCCCGGAATTCCCCAGCTCCCACAACGCCTTGCGGGCGGCCCGCCAGCGCCCCTCCAGGCCGGGAGACGCGACGCTCCCGTCCGGTGGCGACAAGCAAAATCGGCCTCGGCAGCTTTGACCGGGCGGCCGGCGTTAACCGTCTTGTTTGCTGATTTCATTGGCCTTTTCGACTGGCGCGGACCTTGCATCACGGGGTCTGACGCAATTTCCCGTCGCCGCAGCCGCAGAGGAGGCCCGCCATGGACAACACGATGTACCTCGCCCTGTCGCGCCAGATGACCCTGCGGCGCGAGATGGATATCATCGCCAACAACATCGCCAACAGCGACACGACCGGCTTCAAGGTTGAGATGGCCATGGTGCGGACCGATCCGTCCGACGGCGCAAAGATGGTCGATGGTCCGAAGTCGCTGAAGTTCGTCATCGATGACGGCGTGATCCGGGATTTCACCCAGGGCGCCCTGCGGCGAACCGGCGGGACCTTTGACCTCGCCATCGAGGGCCAGGGGTTCTTCAAGGTCGACACCGACGGCGGCGAACGCTTCACCCGCGACGGCCGCTTCACCCTGGGCGCCGACGGACGGCTGACCACCCAGGCCGGCGACGCGGTGATCGGCGCCGGCGGCGAGATCGTGGTCAATCCCGAGGAGGGCGAGGTCGCCATCTCCGCCGACGGCGTCGTCAGCCAGAACGGCGAGCAGATCGGCAAGATCGACGTCTTCGCCTTCGACGACCTGTCGAGCCTGGCCAAGGACGGCGACAACCTTCTGCGCAACACGTCCAATATCGAGCCCGTGGTCTCCAACGCCGCCAACGTGCGCCAGGGGATGCTGGAGGGCAGCAACGTCAATCCGATCATGCAGATCACCCGGATGATCGAGGTCAGCAGGGCCTACGAGAGCATGGCCAGAACCATTGAAGGATCTTCCGAACTGTCCCGCCGCTCGGTCGAGCGGCTCGGGCGGGTCGCGTAAGGGAGCTTAGAAACCGATGCAGGCGCTACGCACCGCGGCTACGGGCATGTCGGCCCAGCAGCTGAACGTCGAGGTCATCTCGAACAACATCGCCAACATGAACACCGTTGGCTTCAAGCGGCAGCGGGCCGAGTTTCAGGACCTGCTGTACCAGACCATCGAGCGGGCGGGCGCGCAGTCCTCCGACCAGGGGACGGTAGTTCCGACCGGCGTCCAGATCGGCGGCGGCGTGAAGGCCGGCAGCACCTACCGCATCACCACCCAGGGCGTGCTGACCCCCACCAGCAACCGCTATGATCTGGCCATCGAGGGCCGGGGCTTCCTGCAGGTCCTGATGCCGTCGGGCGAGACCGCCTACACCCGGGCCGGCAACCTGTCGGTCAATGACCAGGGCCAACTGGTCACCGACGACGGCTACCAGATCCAGCCGTCGATCACGATCCCGCAGGACGCCGTCGACGTCTCGATCTCCAAGACCGGCCAGGTCCAGGTGATCAAGGCCGACT
>JBIKII010000116.1:0-10391 GCA_044361705.1 Caulobacter sp. | reverse complement strand
TGCTTCACCAGCTGCTGGGCGAGCGTGCCGCGCACGTCGACGAGGTTGGGGACCAGTTCCAGCGTCTTGCGGTTCCACTTGATCGACTCGTCGGCCTTGCCCAGCGCATCCAGGCTGATGGCGTAGTTGGCGAACAGGTCGTAGGTCCCGACCCCCTCCTTCATCACCCGCTCGTACTGCGGGATGGCCAGCGGGTGCTGGCCGGACTTGGTCAGGGTGATGGCGTAGATGGCGCGGGTGTCGGTCTCGGTCGGAAACTTCTGGAGGTAGCCGTAGTAGTTGACCGCCGCGCAGCAGTACTTCTGCTCCCGTTAGCAGGCCTCGGCGTCGGGCTTGCTGGCCGGCGGCGGCGCGGGCGGCGGAGCCGGCTTGCAGGCCGAAAGGGTGATGGCCAGCGCCGCGACGGCAAGCGCGAGTGATCGTTTCATGCGGAAAGCCCCCTGGTCCGACGATATTTCTACACGGGGTTTCCGGTTGCGCCAGAACCCGAGCCGCCCTTTCTGAACCCGCTCATCGTCGGTGTCGGCGAGGCTACCAGCTATCCACCCACCGCCGCGACGGCCGTGTCCGCGCCGGACAGCTGTCCAGGCCCCGCATCACCCAGCGGCGGGTCTCGGCCGGGTCGATGACGGCGTCGATCTCCAGCGCGGCGGCCATGCTGGTCGCCTTGCCGGCGGCGTAGAGGCGGCCGACCAGCTGCTCGAACAGCGCCTTGTTCTTCTCCGGATCGGTCTCGGCGGCCAACTCCTTGGAGTAGCCGAGGCGCACGGCGCCTTCGAGGCCCATGCCGCCGAACTCGCCGGTCGGCCAGGAGGCGATGAAGAAGGGCGAGTGGAAACCGCCGCCGGCCATGGCCTGGGCGCCCAGCCCGTAGCCCTTGCGCAGGACGATGCAGAACAGCGGCGTGCCCAGCTTGGCCCCGGCGATGAACATGCGGCTGACACGGCGCACCGCCCCGGCCGCCTCGCTGTCGGGCCCGACCATGAAGCCGGGCGTGTCGCACAGGCTGAGCACCGGCAGGTCGAAGGCGTCGCAGAGCTGCAGGAAGCGGGCGGCCTTCTCGGCCCCGTCGCAGTCGATGGCGCCGCCCAGGTGACGCGGGTCGTTGGCGATCAGGCCCATGGGCCGGCCCTCGATCCGCACGAAGCCGGTGATCATCCCCGGCGACCAGCCGCGCCGCAGCTCCAGGAACGAGCCGGCGTCGACCAGCGTCTCGATCAGCGGCCGGATGTCATAGACGCGCAGCCGGTTCTCGGGGATCGAGCGGCGCAAGGCCCGCTGGTCGGGCGCGCTCCACTCGGCGACCTTGCCCTGGAAGCTCGACAGGGCCTGCTTGGCGAGCGCCGTGGCATGGGCCTCGTCATCGGCGAGGATGTCGATGACGCCGTTGGCCCACTGCACGTCGCTGGGGCCGATGTCGTCGGGCTTGAAGACGCCCAGGCCCCCGCCCTCGATCATGGCGGGACCGCCCATGCCGAGGTTGCTGTCCCTGGTGGCGATGATGATCTCGGAGAGGCCGGCGATGGCCGCGTTGCCGGCGAAGCAGCGGCCGGCGACGATGGCGATCTTGGGCACCTCGCCCGACAGGGCCGCGAACTTGCCGAAGGTGGTGACGTCCAGCCCGGCCACGCCCGTGCCGTCGGTGTCGCCCGGCCGCCCGCCGCCGCCCTCGGCGTACCAGACCACCGGCAGCTTCTGCTCCTCGACGATGTGGAGCAGACGGTCGGTCTTCTTGTGGTTCATGTGGCCCTGGGTGCCGGCCAGCACGGTGAAGTCGTAGCTCAGCGCCGCGACCCGCGCCTTGTCCGGCGTGAACAGGTGGCCGTTGATCGCGCCGACGCCGGCGATCAGCCCGTCGGCGGGCGTGGCCTTGATCAGGTCCTCAAGCGTGCGCCGGCGGCGCTGGGCGGCGATGGTCAGGGCGCCGTACTCGATGAAGCTGCCCGGATCGAGCAGGTCGTCCAGGTTCTCCCGCGCCGTGCGGTGCCCGGTGCGCCGACGCTTGGCGACAGCCTCCGGACGGTTGGCGTCGAGGGTGAAGGCGTGGCGGTCGATCACTTCCTGCAGGTCGGGGCGAACGTGGTCCGGATCCACCTCGGCGGCCGCGGCCTCCGCGCCCGCGGCGACGTCGGCGGGCTCGAGGACCAGGATCGGGGCGCCTTTGAGCAGGGTTACGCCCTTGTCGGCCAGAACACGGACCACACGGCCGCCCTCCAGGGCGGTGACGACGTGCTCCATCTTCATCGCCTCGAGCACGGCGACGGTCTGACCCGGACGGACCAGATCACCCTCGGCGACCTCCACCGAGCCGACGGTGGCCTGCAGCGGCGCGGCGATGGCGACCGTGCCGTCTTCGGGAAGCTGCGGGATTTCGGCCGGTCTCGCTGAACTTGCCGGGTTTGAAGGATTCTCGCCGGATTTCGTCGAAACTCGCGGCGTTTTTCGCTGAATCTGGCCGGCTTTCTCCAGCAGGTCGGCGAGGTTGGTTTCGAGAAACTTGGTGGTCGCCGCGCCGGCCGTCACCACCGGCTCGGCGAGCACCGCGCGGAGCAGGTCGGCGTTGCTGTCGACCCCCTCGAGCCGGAACTCCGCCAGGGCCCGGGCCGTGCGGGCGCAGGCCTGCGCCAGGGTGGCGCCGCGAACGATCACCTTGGCCAGCAGGCTGTCGTAGGAGGGGCTGGTGACGTAGCCGGCGTAACCCGCGCCGTCGACCCGCACCCCCGGCCCGCTGGGCGGCTCATAGGCGGTGATCAGCCCTCCGCCCGGCAGGGCGCCGCCGTCAGCCGTCAGGGTCTCGAGGTTGACCCGCGCCTGCACCGCGAATCCTTGCACGGCGGGGGTTTTCGTCAGGCCGACCTGGGCCAGGGTCTTGCCCGCCGCCAGCTCGATCTGGACCCGCACCAGGTCGACGCCGGTGACCTCCTCGGTGATCGTATGCTCGACCTGCAGCCGGGCGTTGGCCTCGATGAAGGCGAAGCCGCCCTTGCCGTCGACGAGGAACTCGATGGTCGCCAGGGTCCGGTACTTGGCCGCCGCGCACAGCTTCTCGGCCGCCTCATGCAGGGCCTTTCGCAGGGGGTCGGGCAGCGTCGCGGGGGCGATCTCGACCAGTTTCTGGTTGCGCCGCTGGACCGAGCAGTCGCGGTCGCCCACCGCCACCACGGCCCGGCCGTCGGCGGCCACCTGGACCTCGATGTGACGGGCGCCCTCGACCAGCCATTCGGCGTAGACGTCCCCGTCCCCGAAAGCCGCCAGGGCCTCGCGCGAACAGGCCGCCAGCGCGAACTCGATCTCCGCCTCGGTGCGGACCAGCCGCATGCCGCGCCCGCCGCCGCCGGCCACGGCCTTGAGCATCATCGGGCCGTTCTTCTTGAAGAAGGCGCGGGCGCCGGCCAGGTCGATGGGTCCCGTCCCGGCCAGCACCGGCACCTTGGCCTTGGCGGCCATGGCCCTGGCCCTGGCCTTGTCGCCAAAGGCTTCCAGCGCGTCCGGCGAGGGGCCGATGAAGGCGATCTTCGCGGCGGCGCAGGCCCGGGCAAAGGCGGCGTTCTCCGACAGGAAGCCGTAGCCGGGGTGGATGGCGTCGCACTTCGCCGCCTTCGCCGCCGCGATCGCGCCGTCGATGTCGAGGTAGGCCTTCGGGCCCGCGCCCTTCAGGGCTACCGACTCGTCCGCAGCGCCGACATGCGGCGCGGCCGCGTCATCCTGCGCATAGACCGCCACGGCGGCGATCCCGAGGTCGGCCGCCGCCCTGGCGATGCGGATGGCGATCTCGCCCCGGTTGGCGATGAGGATGCGCTTGAAGGCCACGATGGTCCCGTCCAGTCATACAGTCGTTCGAAGCGGCCACCTTAGCGGCGTTCGCGGGGCCGCCATAGCTTGCGGCTTGACTCTCCGCCTGCGTCGGATGAGAACAAAAGTGGAACATTGGAGAACATCATGTCCGGGTCGCGCGCGGCGCGTCTTGCGGTCTTGAGAGACCAGGTCGCCGCGCTCGAAGCGGGGACTCGGACTCCATCCCGTGTCCAGCCGTTCGGCGATCCCAGGGTGGATGACTGCCTCCCCGGCGGCGGGCTGCCGCTGGGCCGCTGGCACGAGATCGTCGCCGAGGGGATGGAGACCGAGGTCGGCGCCGCGGCGGCCGGCTTCGGCGCGATGCTGGCCCGGCCGCTGGCCGAGACCGGGGCGGTGATCTGGGTGATGCGCCGCGACGACCTCTACGCCCCCGGGCTGGAGAGCCTGGGGTTTCCCGCCCGACGACTGATCCAGGTGCGGGTGCGGGACGAGGCCCAGGCGCTGATGGCGCTGGAGGACGCGCTGGGCGCGGCCGGCGTCGCCGCGGTGCTGGGCGAGACCGAGGATGTCGACCTGACCGCCGGGCGCCGGCTGCAGCTGGCCTGCGAGAAGCACGGGGCCACGGGGCTGATCCTGCGGCGAAGACCGTTCGGCGGGGCCGCGCGCAAGGCCGCGGCCGGCTCGGCGGCGGCGACGCGATGGCGGGTCAGCTCCGCCGCCAGCCACCCGCCGCCGGGCGAGCCGGGGCTGGGCCCACCACGCTGGAGCGTAGCGCTGGAGCGGTGCCGGGGCGGTCGTCCCGGCGCGTGGATTTTCGAATGGAACGAGGAGGCCGAGCATGGCCCGCATCCTCTCCGTATGGTGCCCGGACTGGCCGGTGACGCGCTGGCGGCGGCGGAGCGCGTCCGCAGGATCGCCTGACGCCGGCTTCCCTCCCCATGAAGGGGAGGGAAAAGCGCTCACCCCCCTCGCCCTGCTCATCACCGACCGGGGCGTGCGCCGGCTCCATGCCCTCAACGCCGAGGCCCGGGCGCTGGGCCTGTTCGCGGGCCAGAAGGCGACCGACGCCGCCGCCCTGGTCCCGGAGCTCGTCACCCACGAGGCCGATCCGGCCGCCGACGCCGCCGCGCTGGAGGCGCTGTGCGACTGGTGCGTCCGCTTCTCGCCGGCCGTGGCGGTCGACGGCCGGGACGGTCTGTTCCTCGACATCACCGGCGTCTCCCACCTGTGGGACGGCGAGCAGGCGATGGCCGATGATCTGCTGGCCCGGCTGGCGGCGAACGGCATCCCGGCGCGGATCGCCGTGGCCGACACGGCCGGCGCCGCCTGGGCCTTCGCGCGGTTCACCGCGACGTTCGGCCGGGCGCTGGTCATCCCGCCCAACGCCCAGGCCGGCCCCCTGGCGCCCCTGCCCGTCACCGCGTTGCGGCTGGAGGAGGCCGGCGCCGCCCAGCTGGCGCGGCTGGGCCTGACCCGCATTGAGCGGCTGATCGGCCTGCCGCGCGCCCAGCTGACCCGGCGCTTCGGGCCCCAGGTCGTGCTGCGGCTGGACCAGGCGCTGGGCCATGCGCGGGAGGCGCTGGTCTTCCGGCGGCCGCCCTCCCCCTGGATCGACCGCCTGGCCTTCGCCGAGCCGCTCAGCCTGCTGGACGACCTGGTCCGCGTGGCCGGCGACCTGGCCGAACGGCTGTGCGAGCGGCTGCGGACCGAGGGGCGCGGAGCCCGGCGGTTCGAGCTGACCTGCCACCGCGCCGACGGGAGGGCCTTCCCCGTCCAGGTCGGGCTGTCGGTCGCCGGGCGCGACGCCCGCGTGCTGACCCGGCTGTTCGCCCCGAAGCTGGAAGTGATCGATCCCGGCTTCGGCATCGAGGTGGTCACCCTGTCGGCCGAGGGGGTGGAGGTGATGTCCGCCGCCCAGGGGCGACTCGACAACAGCCGCGCGGCGATGGCCGAGGAAGGCGTCGCCGCCCTGGTCGACCGACTGGCCAACCGGCTGGGCGAAGACGCCGTCTGGCGGGCGGAGGTGGTGCAGAGCCATGTGCCCGAGCGGGCTTCACGCCCCGCCCCGGCGGTCAGCGTCCCGGGCGCCGCCGGATGGGACCCGGACCGGCCGCGTCCCATCCGCCTGCTGGCATACCCCGAGGCCATCGTCGTGATGGCCAAGCTGCCCGACGACCCGCCGCTGCTGTTCACCTGGCGCGGCCAGCGCCGGCGCGTGCGGCTGGCCGAGGGGCCCGAGCGCATCGCCGAGGAGTGGTGGCGCAAGCCGGTCGGCGACATCGGCCCGGGCTTCGTACGCGACTATTACCGGGTCGAGGATGAGGCCGGCGGCCGGTTCTGGATCTTCCGCGCGGGGCTTTATGGCGACGCCGGAGCTCCGCCACGCTGGTGGCTGCACGGGGTGTTCGCGTGAGCCGCTACATCGAGCTCCAGGCCACCACCAACTACAGCTTCCTGCGCGGGGCCTCGCATCCGGGCGAGCTGGTTCGGACGGCCCATGCCCTGGGCATGCCGGCGCTGGGGATCACCGACCGCAACAGCCTGGCCGGGGTGGTGCGGGCCTGGGCCGAGGCGCGCGACCTGGGCGCCCGCAGTCTGACCGGCTGCCGGCTGGACTTCGCCGACGGCACGCCGAGCCTGCTCTGCTATCCCTCCGACCGCGAGGCCTATGCCCGGCTGACCCGGCTGCTGACCATCGGCCAGAGCGGGGCGGAGAAGGGTGACTGCGTCCTGTTGCGAGACGACTTCCTCGACCAGTCGGAGGGGCAGCTGGTGCTGATCGTGCCGCCGACGCGCCTCGACGAGGGCTTTGAACCGCAGGCCGCGGGTCTCGCCGCCCCCCTGGACGGGCGCGTCTGGCTGGCGGCCTCGAGGGCCTATGGCGCCCGGGACGCCCGGCGGCTTCACCAACTGGCGGCGCTGGCCGAGCGCATCGGCGCGCCGATGGTCGCCACGGGCGATGTTCTCTACCACGGCCCCGAACGGCGACCGCTGCAGGACATCCTGACCTGCGTCCGCGAGGGCTGCACGATCACGGAGGCCGGCTTCCGGCTGGAGGCCAACGGCGAGCGGCATCTGAAGACGCCGGCCGAGATGGCCCGGCTGTTCGCCCGCTGGCCCGGCGCGGTCGAACGTTCCGGCGAGATCGCCGATCGCATCGCCTTCGACCTGGGCCACCTGCGCGAGGAGTATCCGGACGAACCCGTGCCGCCGGGCAATACGGCGATCCAGCACCTGACCGACCTGGCCTGGGCCGGCGCCCACTGGCGTTATCCCGACGGCGTCCCGAAGAAGGTCACCGACCTGCTGCACAAGGAGCTCAGACTGATCGCCGAGCTCAACTATCCCAACTACTTCCTCACCGTGCACGACATCGTCCAGTGGGCCCGCGCCCGGCCACAGCCGATCCTCTGCCAGGGGCGCGGCTCGGCGGCCAACTCGGTCGTCTGCTTCTGCCTGGGCGTCACCGCCGTCGACCCGACCAAGAAGGACCAGGACCTGCTGTTCGCCCGCTTCCTGTCGAAGGAGCGGGGCGACCCGCCCGACATCGACGTCGACTTCGAGCATGAGCGGCGCGAGGAGGTGATGCAGTATGTCTACCAGCGCTACGGACGGCACAGGGCGGCCATCTGCGGGACGGTGATCCACTACCGCCCGCGCAGCGCCATCCGTGATGTCGGCAAGGCGCTGGGTCTGACCGAGGACATCACCGCCGCCCTGGCCAATACCGTCTGGGGCAGCTGGGGCGGGGAGATCGCGGCCGATCACATCCGCCAGGCGGGCCTCGACCCCGACAACCCCGAGATCCTCCGCGCTGTCACCCTGGGCAGCGAACTACTCAACTTCCCGCGCCACCTGTCGCAGCATGTCGGCGGCTTTGTGCTGACCCGCCGGCGGCTGGACGAGACGGTCCCGATCGGCAACGCGGCCATGAAGGACCGCACCTTCATCCAGTGGGACAAGGACGACATCGACGCGCTCGGGCTGATGAAGGTCGATGTGCTGGCGCTGGGGATGCTCAGCTGCCTCAAGCGCGGCTTCGATCTGCTCAACCGGCATCACGGCGAGACCCTGGTCCGCCAGCACGGCGGCCTGTTCAATGACATCGCCCACATCCCGCAGGACTGCCCGAAGGTCTACGACATGCTCTGCCGCGCCGACTCGGTGGGCGTGTTCCAGGTCGAGAGCCGGGCCCAGATGTCGATGCTGCCCCGGCTCAAGCCCAGGCGGTTCTACGACCTAGTCATCGAGGTGGCCATCGTCCGGCCAGGACCGATCCAGGGCGACATGGTCCATCCCTACCTGAAGCGGCGGGACGGTCTCGAGCCGGTCGTCTATCCCGCGCCGTCGCCGGAGCATGGGCCGGCGGACGAGTTGAAGGTCGTGCTCGAGAAGACCTTCGGCGTACCGCTCTTCCAGGAACAGGCGATGCGGCTGGCCATCGAGGCGGCGAAGTTCTCCGACGACGAGGCCAACCAGCTGCGCCGGGCGATGGCCACCTTCAAGAACCTCGGCGACCTCAACGACCACGAGGACAGGTTCATCGGCGGCATGACGGCGCGCGGCTATGACCTCGCCTTCGCCACCCGCTGCTTCGAGCAGATCAAGGGCTTTGGCCACTACGGCTTCCCGGAAAGTCATGCGATCAGCTTCGCGCTGCTGGTCTACGCCTCGTCCTGGATGAAGTGCTGGTATCCGGACGTCTTCTGCGCGGCGATCCTCAATTCCCAGCCGATGGGCTTCTATCAGCCGGCCCAGCTGGTTCGCGACGCCCGCGACCACGGCGTGACGGTCCGCGAGCCCGATATCCTGCACAGCGACTGGGACTGCACGCTGGAGCCGGACGCCGATCCGGCCGCGCGGCTGAAGGCGGTGCGGCTCGGCCTGCGCCAGATCAAGGGCCTGCGGCAGGACGAGATCCTCAACCTCATGCAGGCCCGTCGGGACGGGGCGGGGACCCTGCTGGACCTCGCCCGCGCAGCCAGGCTGTCACGCCGGACGCTGGAGCTTCTGGCCGAGGCCGACGCCTTCCGCTCGCTGGGCATGGACCGCCGCGCCGCCCTGTGGGCCGTGAAGGGCGAGGCCGCCGAGGTCGCCGCGGACCGCAACTCCATGCTGGACGGCCTGCCGCTGTTCGAGGCGGCGGTGAACCTGCCGAAACTGAACCTGCCCCAGCATGTGGCCGAGGACTACCGCACCACCGGCCTGTCGCTGAAGGCGCATCCCTGCCGGTTCTTCCGTCCGCTGCTGGACCGGTACGGCTGCACCCCGGCCGGGCAGTTGGGGCGTCTGAAGGACGGCGACCGGGTGGCTGTCGGCGGGCTGGTGTTGATCCGGCAGCGCCCCGGCACGGCCCAGGGCATCGTCTTCATCACACTCGAGGACGAGACCGGACCGGCCAACGCCATCGTCTGGAAGGACGTCTTCGCGGCCAACCGGCGCACGGCGATGAGCGCCAGCTTCCTGATCATCCACGGCCGACTCCAGATCGCCCACGGGGTGATCCACGTCGTCGCCGAGCGGTTCACCGACCTGACGGACCAGCTCGGGCGAATGCGGGAGGAGCCGCGGCCTGCAAGGCCGGGCGAGGCGGTGCGAACCCGTCTGGTCCGCAGCCGCGACTTCCATTGACGCGGGAGGGGCGTCCGGCCTCAGGCCGCTTCAGCTTCGGCCGGCCCGTCCACCCGGGCGGCGGCGTCGGACAGGGCCGCGAACAGCTCCTCCAGCGCGATCGGCTTGCGAACGACGCCATCGGCCCCGGCGGCGCGATAGCGGCTGACGTCCTCCTCATAGACGTTGGCCGTCAGCATCCAGACCGGAATCGTCGAACCCGACGCCCGGATGGCGCGCAGGGCGGTCAGGCCGTCCATCACCGGCATGTTGGCGTCCATCAGGACCATGTCGAACGGCCCGGCCGCCAGCGCCTCCAGCGCCTGTGCGCCGTCCTCGACCAGCGTCAGCGAAATCGCCAGCGGCTCAAGCAGGGCCCGCAGCACATGGCGGTTGCCGGCGTTGTCCTCGGCGGCAAGCACCCGCAGCGGCCTTTCGGCGTCCAGGCCCTGCGCCTCGACCGCCTCCGCTTCGACGCTGGACAGCACACAGGCCGGCGCCTCGAACGATGCGGCAAAGACCGCTCCGCCGTCCGGGGCATCATCAACGCGGATGCCGCCGCCCATCAGGGCGAGATTGCCGGCGCAGATGGCGAGGCCCAGTCCCGCCCCGCCCAGCGCCCGCCCGGCGTCGGTCTGTTCGAACACCTGGAAGATCCGCTCCCGGTCTTCCACCGTCACGCCCGGTCCCTGGTCGATCACCTCGATCTTCACGGCCAGGCCGGCGCCGGCGACCGCTCCGCCCCGAGCGCTGACGCGAATGACGACCTGGCCGCCGCGGGGACTGAACTTCAGGGCGTTGGACACCAGGTTGATCAGCACCTGCTCGACCTTGCCGCCGTCCGCGACCAGGCCACAGGAGGCCGGCAGGCCGTCCAGGTCGGCGACCAGGGTCACACCCTGTTCGTCGGCGCGGGGCGTCCAGACGCGCACCACGGTCTCGACGGCCTGGCGCAGGTCGAAGGGCGCGACGGACAGGGTCGTCTT
>JBIKII010000362.1:0-2952 GCA_044361705.1 Caulobacter sp. | reverse complement strand
CTGTACGCGTTCGTTTTGAGCCACAGGGAGCCGTCGTCGAATAGGTGGTACACGGACGAATCGGGATTGCCGATACCGCCGCCGGGGCGAATGGATTCGGATAGGTTGTCCGCGAACGGGGGCAGTTCCTCGATTAGGTCTTGTTCGTCGGGCGTAAGCCAAAGAAAATTGTCGTTCAAATAATGCTGGCGCACATAGGCAAGCGCGGCCTGTGGGAGGTTGTCCGCGTGGAATGATTGCAGGATCGTGTCGCGAGCAATGATGCGTTCAAGGATGGGGATTAGCTTTGGATTCATTGGATTTCAGAGGTTGTTTTTGTTTTTGTGATGCTTCAAACGGTTTCAGACGACCGCACCTGCTCAAGAAACTCTCCAACAGTCATCCCCCAACAGTCCCAATGGTTGATGAACACGCGCGGGGAACCGTCATATCCAGCCGCTCGCATCGCTTCCCAAATCGGACCATCGCACCGATCCAGAACGGAATCGGGCAGGTCAAACAGAACAGTTTCGTTTTCGATTTTTTGCATATGTTGTTTTTGTTGTTCGTGAAACGGACAGGCAGTTGTGGCCTACCCTTTCGCACCACGCTTTCGCATGATGCGCGTAGGATAGGTCATTCGGCCAGTGCGCGGAGTGCCTTCAGTGTCGGTTTGCCTTTACCGCCGATTGCGCGCCATGCTTTGACGCATAGTTCGCCGTCATATTGCCAAGTCGATGCGCCGTTGAGCGTTGCGCGGCAGGATTCCATGAACCGTTCCAGTTTGTCGGGATTGGATGCCCAAGGGAGCGCGGAAACGGATTTGCGGTATTCAGAGAGGAAGGATGTTTTATTCATTGGATGCGCGGGGATAAATTATCAGTCGAGACTTGACCAGAGGGCGGAGCCGCGAAGGCCGCTATAATGGACCTCGTAACGCGGAGGATTCGGGACGCCTACCTCGCGCCACAGGTCCAGTTGCTGGCGCGCATAGGCGACGGCGTCCGATTCGGACTTTGACCAGTGGACAAGTTGAGGCTTGGAGCCGCTAGAAAGCGATGTTTGCATGACGTAATAATTCATAGATGCGCGGGGAATGGGTTAAGGTTGGCAATTTTGGCAGCGGGGGAGCGGGGAATTTTTCTTTGCCGGTTTACCGCAGCGCGTACAGGAACGGGCGGTTGAGCGGGAATTTTGAGAGGCTTGGCGGATTGGACCTGAACGCTGCATTGCGGCTATTGCGTCCCAAGATAGGCCGAATGCGCCTTCATTCTGGCGTGACAATAGATAGGCTTTCGATTCTTCGATGGTCATAGATGCGCGGGGATAGGGTTAGAACTGTTGAATGACCAGTCCGCCGTCGAAAGGGACGACTTGCGTCCGGTTTTCAAGCCATTCAAGCGCGGCTTCATCTTTCGAATCGATTCCATCTTTGAAGCCGTAATCTTTCGCAGCCTGTAGCGCGGAAGGATATTCTGCCCATTCGCAGCAAATCCCGATTGGGTCGAGCGTGATTTCAGTGTCCGTCCATTGCTCGATATTTTCGAAATGGTCGAATAGCGCGCGGCGTGCGGGGAGGCTGAATTGACTTTCGCGTCCGCAAGCGCGGAAGGAATCGATGAATTGGAATTCTGAGACGGTGGTTTTCATTGGATTTGTTGAATCGGGAATCGGGATGATTCACCGCCGGAGGCTACCGTTGCCGATAGACTCTCGCGGGGAGTCACTTCCGGCGGATGATTCCGGCAGCAATCATTGCCTTGCGCCAGTATTTCAGCGTGCGCGGATGGTTTGACTGGTCTAGGTGCAAGGATTCCGTCCGATTAGAGCAATCGCGATAGTCCGTTTCGGAATGGGATGAAAGCCATTCGAAAGCCTCGCCTCGCGCAGGATAACACGAAGGAAGGGGATGATCGCGCATTAGGGACACTAGCTCGCGGAAAGTCACGGCTTCGCCTTCAGACAGAAAGCCGGATTCTGCGGATTCGCCTTCCTCTGCGGATTCTGGCGTTACGACTTCGAAAGTACGGGAAATTAAGATCATGGGATGGGATGGGATGGGATTTACTTTGCGGAAGGAATGGGCCGGAACTCTAAGCAAGGACCGGAAACGGAGGCGGAAACGTAATAATCGGACAGATGGAAAGCGGCCCACCGTTCCGAATCGGGAAACGGGAGAACGGCAATGCATTCGTGGGGTTTTCCTTCGTTTCGAATGCGCGGAGTTCTATCTATGCGGAGGCAGAGTTGAGCGAGTGTCTCTTTCATGGGCTTTGATTTGGATTTGATCGGCTTTGATTGGCCGCCATTCCCTACCGTCGCCGATAGAGAAGCGCGGGGAATCAGAGACGGTTCAGGATTGCTTGGATTGATCGGCCCAATTCAGCGCGGATTTGATCGTCAAATTGATTGGCTTTGGCGCGGATTTGATCGGCTTCCTTGCGTGCGGAGGCAATGATTCGATCAGATTCGGCTTTGGCTTCGCGCAGGATTGCTGCCGATTGCTGCCGCGATTCGGTAAATCCCAAAGCGCGGGACTCAACGCAGTCGTCTGCATCAATCGCGAATTCGATAGCTGGCAATTGATCGGCCAGCCAAAGCGCGGAATAGGAATTCACGCCAAGCAAGGCAACGGTGTTGCGGAGGATATGTTTTTCGTCTGATTTAGATAACATGGGATTCGTGATTTGGATTTGGATTTGGATTTGGTTACCGATTGCAGCCTACCGTTGCCGATAGGCTGTCTATCGGGAATCAGACCAATTCAACGTAGGAATAGAACTCCAAATCATGGCGGATTGAATCGGCAATCCCTGATTCGAATGCCTCCCAAAGCGATTCGGAATCCTCCGATTCGTTGAATTCATGGGCAATAAATTCGAACGGTGAAAAGTCACGGGAATTGGTTTCCGCAGCAAAGCAAAGGCATTCGTGATACTCTGCGATATTGTCAGCGGTGACAATCTTGCCCAA
>JBIKII010000385.1:0-2953 GCA_044361705.1 Caulobacter sp. | reverse complement strand
TCTACTATGCGCAGTGTTAAATTGCCAGTCTGGAATTGATCCGATAATGCATTACGGCCACGCTTTGTCTGCACAGATAAGACTTGATCTGATACATCGACAACTACAGCTGCTGAATCTGCTAATACGTTTGTGCCAAAAATACCCTGACCAATAATAAAAGCCTGAGCAAAACTTGGGCCAGTACTAAAGTTAATTATTGCATTTACTACAGGTACGGTCATTAGTTTAATGATCCAGCAGATGTAGTGCTATATCCGCTTCTCTGTGCTACTTGCACGCTATCGGCTATTAGTTGAGCGAATTGATCGCCTGATTGAGCCACATCGATTGTAAGTCTAACATCTGCATACGACATTGGAGTACCTGATACCCCTGGCGCATAAACTGGGTTGCCGCTACCTATTGGCACTGTGTAATCGATGTTACCTAATGGCCCTTGTGCTGCTGGGAATAATTGTTGAAGTCCAGAAATACCTGTTGGATTAAATGTGCCTTCTGCTGTTCTTGTGTTAAGTTTAGTAATAACTGTCTCGCTTAAGATTTTTAGTTTAGCGATGTTTGCATCTAGGGCAGCTGTAGCGTTGCCAAAAGCTTTAGATAAATCTGTAACGGATTTAGTAGCATCCATCTCAGCCAAAATCTTGTCGGCTAAAGCTTCATTGTTGTCTAGAATTGCAAACTTGGCTTCAAGCCTTAATTTGATCTCAGCATCTGTGGTTTCATTTAATGCTTTAGCCAAGCCAATACGTTCTAAATCAAATTTGTCTTTAAGTTTATCTACGGCTGTTTTTTTCTTTAGGGCGGCAATTTCTAAAGCCTTTAATCTTGCTATTTCTTTTTCTTGACGTATTTCTATTTTATATTGTTGCGCAAATATGCGGCCAGCACTTCTTTGTTTGTTGGCTTCTAAAACCGTTGCAGGTCTGTTCTCACTTCCAATTTTAGAAAGTAAAGTAATTAAACCACCGTATATTGGTATAGCACTACTAAATGCGCCTTTATTTTGTAATTCGGATATCTTTGTAAAATCCTTAAACTTAGCAATAAGCAAGGCCATGCCGTATACCGCATCGGAAATGTTGGTGGCTAAACCTTCCATAGCATTACTTGCATTTGTTATTGAATCATCTTTAGATAAAACTGTTAATGCATCTAGTAAACCTTTGCCTATTTCTTCTTTGGCATTCTCCGCAGATACTTTTAATAGATCCATCTTGCCAGCATAGGTAGTTAATCTAGCCGCTGATTGACCTGCAAACTTTTGATTAAGTTCATCCATGATTTGATTCATGTCGCCAGACTTAAGGGTGGCTTTGCTTAATCCAGCACCTAACCTAGTTAACGCTGTTGTCTGTCCTGCATAGCCTTTAGCAATAGCAGAGCTGACCTCAGATACTGATTTACCTGTGGCTGCACTTACATTTAATGCTGTGTTTAATGCATCTTGGCTTTTTGTAATTGAGCCTGTAACTGTTAATAAAGATTGGAATGCTGGTCTTAATTCATCATCTAAAACACCAGTAGCCTTTTGTAAATTGGCAATATACATCTCAACGCCTGGTGCGCTGAATTGGTAGCCAGTGTTCTTTAATTGTTGCTCTAGGGCTTTTGCGGCCTTCTCATCAGCCATAAATGCTTGTACAGTTTTTTTGCCAAAATTAACAATGGCAGCTGTACCAAATACGCCGACAAAGGTTCTACCTAATTTTTGTACTTGCTTATCAAATACATTAATCTCTTGTTTGCCTTTTTTAAGTGCCTTACCATTCCAGGTGGCTAATGCGGAGACGACTACGTTGGCCATTATGCTGCCTTCTTAATTTGAGTTGATTTGTTGAAATGTACAGCTGTGGAGTTGATGGCACCTAAAATTGCTTCATAGACCTTGCCACTATCTTGCGCCCAAGCCTTGTAAATTAAACGGCCTTTAGTCTTACGGCCACCAGATCGCACACCCTTAGTTCTTGGCTGTGATGTAAGCGTTGGCATAGACGTTACAAACTGATAGCCAGCAAAAGGGTTATTAGATGCATACTCTCTAGTTGATTTGTTGTAAGTATATTCTTTGGCTCTTACTTTGCCCTCAAATCCTTGTACTGCACCAAAGGATGTGCCAGGTGCGCTTGGATCTATTTGTTGAAATGGTGCTCTACCCTGTGGGTTTTTTCGGCCAGCAGTTTCATAAATGCGGCCTGGTGCGCTAACGTTGTAAACATAATTACTTACTCTAAATCCATTTTTGAATGCTTTGTTATCGCCTGCGTTATAGCCAATACCAGCTTTAACTGTACCAGCATCATATTTAGGAAATGGGCGAAAGTTAATCTCTGGATTACTTTCTTTAGCCCAGCCAGATAATACCTCGCCATTACCAGGTACATAACTCTTAGCTTTAAGTGCTACGCCTCGCATTAAAGGATCAATAGCAGCTCTAATGCGTAAACGCATATCTTCATCAATAAAACTCAAGCCTTTTTGGACATCCTTAACGCCTACGACCTCTGCTGGCATTCTTGATCTCCTTAGCTCTATCGGTTAGGACTTGTACAATGGCTCTGTACATTTCCGCATCCATATCAATAAACTCGCTAGGCGCAATTCCAGTCTCTACACTTAAAGCGGCAATACTGTATAAAGTTGAATTACGCTCTACTATTTTTTTTCTTCGTCTAATACCTCGACAGTTTCAAGACTGTCTATAAAATCCACGCCCCATACAGGTATCTGAACGCCAGCCCTGCGTAAGCATTCATAAGCAAGCCAGAAGATTTCTGTTTGCCTCTCGTGCTCACGCAAGACTTTGCTAATACCTGATCCGTACTTTAACTCGAAAGCGTACTCGACACCTGGTGTTATCTTGTGCTCTGATACTTCACCATTAGCCCTTGTTATCTTTAGCTTTGCCATTATTACTCCTTAATTAGAACGCTACAGTTGGAGATACTGTTAG